>DDZS01000031.1:40809-60395 GCA_002346425.1 Alphaproteobacteria bacterium UBA3002 | reverse complement strand
ACCGTCCGGTAAATTCCGCCGCAACGCCCAGCCCCGCGGCCTCGTTCAGATAGTGGTCGATCCCGACCTGTCCGGGCCGGTAATCGTGCCGCATGGCATCGCCAGCCTCCCCGGCAATGGTGCCTCCGGTGGCGAGAACGAGAATACGAGGGAGCGTCATGGGCCGCCGCCCTAACGCCTGAGTGCATCCTTTCAATTGATTTTGAAACTTTGCACGCTAGATAGCGGCCCTTCCGATCTGGATCGGGCGATTAGCTCAGTTGGTAGAGCGCTTCGTTTACACCGAAGATGTCGGCAGTTCGAGCCTGTCATCGCCCACCATTTCCACAGCGTGTCAGCTGTGAATCGGTAAACTCAGAAAGGACTTGCATCCCTGAGGTCAGCCGATTACAAAACTGGCACATTGCGCGGGTGTAGCTCAGTTGGTTAGAGCGCCGCCCTGTCACGGCGGAGGCCGCGAGTTCGAGTCTCGTCACTCGCGCCACTAAACCCGGCGTCCTGGTAAAGGGCGCCGGGTTTAGTGTTTTTAAAGCTATGAATTGTGCTTTTATGGCTTCATAGAGAATTAACGAATATATTTTGCTAAAAATTAACATTTCTTATGGAATGTTTATAAAATTTTGCTATAATCAGAATTAGCTGAAGAGTTCAGCGTGGTCGGTATGCAATGCATACCATATTAACGGGCACAGCCCACTTATAGGAGTATTACTCATGACTAAATTTTCTCAACTGATGAAAGATGAATCTGGTGCGACCGCTATTGAATACGGTCTGATTGCAGCTCTGATTTCGATCGCTGCGATCGTTGTATTCGGCCTGGTAGGTAACGAACTGAAAACCACCTTCTCTAAAGTCCAGTCTGGTCTTAAAGGTGGTAACAAAAACGCTAAATAAGTTAGCTTTTTTGAAACACGAAATGCCCGGCTTTTTAGCCGGGCATTTTTTTTGCCATCCGGTCCATCGCGCTTACGATAATCACGCCCACCACCATCAGACCGATAATCGCCACTTCGCCTAAATGCCCTTGCCACTCTGGCCAATAAGGGGTGGAGCTCACCAGCTTCGATTTGCCATGAACGAACTCATACTGACGATTCTGAAAAGGCCAGATCATCCATAAGCTTCCCAAGAGCAGCCCTGCCATGAAATATAAGGTGGCGTTGTAATAGCCCCTAAGCAGCCAGTTTATAACGCGAGAGAAAGCTAATATACCAAATATGCAGCCCAGTATGAAAGGCGCCAGCACTTCAAAGTCGAACCGATCAACAGCTTCGAGAATTAGCAGATACTGCCCTGTCATTAGCAAGATGAAGGAACCCGAAATCCCAGGAAGCAACATGGCGCAAATCGCTACTGCGCCACCGGCAAAACTCCATACCATGCCTTCAGGCGCATGTACGGGTTTTTGAGTGACGATGGCAATGGCAAATGCAGCGCCCAATGCCAGGCATATTAACCAGCTTAACCGGTCACGCGGACCCTCGGTGCGACGAAGAACCATGGGCACCGATGCCAAGATGAGTCCGAAAAAGAGGGCATACACGTAATGGGGGTATTGATTAAGCAGGTCCGGAAGACCAATCACTTTAATCACGAAAATAATGGCAGCGATGATTCCGGCTAATAAACATAGCAAAAAGCCTAAATCCATCTGCTTATATAAGGCACGTATATGCCCCTTTAATACCAAAAAGAGTGACGAAATATTAGCGGCGGTAATCGCGCGGATGAGACGTGGATAAATGCCTGTGATAAGGGCAATTGTGCCACCAGAGACGCCGGGGATGGTATCTGCAGTGCCCATACAGCATCCGCAGAAAATAAAATAGAGATGTCGTTTAAGCCATTGCATGCATCAGGAGGTAGCAGCCAGGCGCTATTCTGTCGCGTTGGTAAGCGATTTTACCAACAGGGCGCTCAGCCGCTTGGCGAACGCAGCCGGATCGGCAATGGGTTCGCCCTCTTGTATCCGAGCCTGATCCAGCAGCATCTGACTAGTTGATTCCAGTAAGGCAACGTCGTCTTGATGTGCTGCCAAATACCTAATGATCGGATGATGTGGGTTTACCTCTAATACGCGTGCACTACCGCGCGGCAGTTGATTATGCTCGCGCAGAAAACGCTCCATACGCAAATCCATATCGCCTTCTGCGACGGCTAAGCAGACCGGGCTTTCATCCAGCTTCTGTGTGCTACGCACTTCGCGGATCGTTTCGCCGAACACAGCCTGCATTTTTTCCATTAACGTTGCCAGCTTTGTATCATCCTCGGCACTTTTATCGGTGTCAGCATTCTCAATTTTAGGGGCGAATGCTTCTAAATCTTTGCCGTGTCGCGTAACGGAGCGGAATGGTTTTCCCTGATAGTGATGATTCAGATTCAGCCAGAAATCATCCACCTGATCGGTCAGTAACAACACTTCGATCCCTTGCTTCCTGAAGCCTTCCAATTGTGGTGAATGGCGCAATTGTTCTGCATCGTCGCCATTGAGCACATAGATGGCTTCTTGCCCTTCCTGCATGCGCGAAACATAATCGGCAAGCCCTGCTAGCTGCGTGCTGTCATGCGTTGATTCAAAGCGGCAAATCTCCAAGATCTTGTCGACCGGCGCGGCCGCTTCGCATAAGCCTTCCTTAATAACGCCGCCAAAATTATGCCAAAAGTCGTTATAGGCGGCTGGGTCGCTTTCCATCTTTTTCTTTAGCGTCGAAAGCGTCTTATTGGTAATGCCATCGCGAATTTTGCTTAATATGGGATTCGATTGTAAATTTTCGCGGCTGATATTGAGCGGTAGATCTTCCGAATCGACCACACCACGCAGAAACCGCAACCAGGCTGGCACCAGATCGATATTCTCATCGGTAATAAAGACGCGTTTCACATAGAGTTTTACCCGACGCCGCCGTTCGGGATGAAACAGATCGAAGGGTTTGACCGTCGGGACATACAGCAGACTCGTATATTCAATCACGCCTTCTGCGCGTGTATGCATAGTTAGAAACGGCGTGTCCGCAGCATGCGACACATGGCGATAAAATTCGAGATATTGCTCTTCATCGATCTCCGATTTTGGACGTGCCCAAATAGCAGAAGCTTTGTTAACCTGCTCGTTTTCTCCATTGTCTGTTTCCAACATAATGGGAAACGAAATATGATCGGAATAGGTCTCGATAATATGTTTAAGACGAAAACGCTCGGCATAGGCCTTAGCATCATCCTTCAGATAAAGCGTTATCTGTGTCCCACGCGGCGCATCCGAATCCGCCGCCCGTAATTGATAGGTGTTTTCACCATCCGATTCCCAGTGCCAGCTCTCGGTTTCTCCCGCTTTACGGCTTATAACCTGCACACGGTCCGCTACCATGAAGGCGGAATAAAAGCCTACGCCAAACTGCCCAATTAAATTCATGCGCTGATCGGGCTGTTGTTCTAACGTTGCCAAAAATTGTTCGGTACCCGAATGGGCAATGGTACCAATATTCTCAATCAAATCATCGCGGTTCATGCCAATGCCGCTATCGGCGATGGTAACCGTGTTATGTGCCTCATCATAACGGATGCTAATGGCAAGCTCTGGTTGATCTTTAAGCAGTTCTGGTTTTTCTAACGCTGCGTAGCGTAATTTGTCGCAAGCATCCGATGCGTTTGAGATTAACTCGCGCAAAAATATATCGCGGTTGGTATAAAGCGAATGAATCATCAGCTTTAGCACTTTGCTGATTTCGGCAGAGAAGGCGATTGACTCCTCGGGTGATGATGTGGCGTTAGCGGCAGTTGCTCCCATAATTCCTCCTGTAAAGGATATATATTTCAGAAATTGCCCGCTTCAACCGTTGGGTTTCGCGTCGCAATGCGTATAATAGACAGATGAGAACATTTTTATGCGTTGTATTATGCTGGTTGGCTACGCCTGTGATGGCGGCGGACGATGTGCAGGAAGAATTGATTTACCGGACATCGAATGGGAAGGTGGAAGATGTGCGGTTGTTAGCAGCGAAAATTCCCGATCTTTCGACGATTCGTGATGGAGCAGGGTGGCCTTTGCTATCCATTGCAGCCAGCCGCGCGGATGGGTTAGCGTTGCCCGTGGTGAAAGTATTGCACGACGCAGGGGCTAATTTAAACGATGGTGGCCCACAGAAAAATTATCCAATTTTCATTGCCGTGCAAAGTGGCAATCAGGATGTCGTCCAATATCTGCTAGAGCAGGGCGCGGACTACCGCGTGCGCGACGTGTATGGCATGACAATAATTGATTTTGCTGAGCAATCCGCCACCCCCGACATCGCAGAAATGGTAGCCGCAGCGGTGGCGCGCGACCGTGCGGCGTATCGCGACGCGCGCTCTCCGCAGGCATTCAATCATCATTTTAAAGGACTTGCGGAGGCGACCTGCGCACATCAGTATTATGCCTTCTACTATGCGACCAAGCAGGACCCAATTCCGGAAGCGGAGCAGAAAGAAACACTGGCGCAGTATGAGGCGGATGCCGCGAAACATCTTGGCCATCTGCAGCATTATTTTCAACTCGCTAATTTCATCAGCCAAAAGCTGATTGAGCAAACCCGTGCTGAAATGCGCGTTGAGTTAGATAATCTGGTATCGAATCGTTGGCGTCGCAAGAAAGGCGTCGGCTCGCAAGAAGATATGCAGACGCGCTGTAATGCGATTGTAGCAAAATATGAAGGTTGGAGCCGCGAAGATGCGGAGCAGTTGAACGCGCGCTGATCTCTAGATTATTTGCGGCGATCCAATTGCTTATCGATGGATTCCTGACTGATCGGGGTTTGCACGATCACACCATACCAACCCAATCCATCATATTCCTCATATCCAAGAGTTTTCGCGAATGCGACGATATTGCCAGAAGCATCGCGGTAAGATCCTTTGCTCTGGCCGCCTGTTTCGAGAGAGAATGGCTGAAGCAGGTTTTTACGCTGGGATGAAGCGATGATATTATGCGAGGAATCTAGCAAGTAAACGCAGGTGCGTTCCCATTCTTCTTTTGGTAAAGGCGGCTCATCTTCAACAATACTGCGTGACTGTTCCGGCCAATCGAAAAAGACGCCGAGAACACCCAACACGTCGCCGTTGAGTTGTCCATCCACCCGTACCGCGGTTGAATAAACCGCCACAGGTACATTGCCATGCATTTCGCTGATATGAATGTCGTCCACTATATAGTCGTCGCCACTACGTGTGCGCATGGCATCGCGATACCATTTCTGGCTTTGCACATTTGATCCATTGACGCGCGGGAATTTATGTGGCTCTGAACACGCGACAATCGTCCCTTGCGCATCGGCTAAAACGAGATTCAGATAGACGGTGTAAAACCGATTGATCACGCCGAGGCGCTCGCTCGCATATTGTAGATTTTCTTCTGTTTGCGCCTGCATTGCGGTGGTAAAGGCAGAATCCGTCGCCCACCAACGCACATCGGCTGTACGCTCAAATAGATTGCGGACAATCAATTGGACTAGAATCTGCGACATTTCGATCAGGCGGTTACCCTCCAGATCATTCACAAGATTCTCAGTAATTTCTCGTCCTTGCTCAATACGGCCTAGGACGACTTGCCGAAATTCCAGGGAGTTCGCGGATGCCTGAGACGCAAGATTTTTTACCTCAGATGCGACGACGGTAAACCCACGGCCAGCTTCACCAGCCCGGGCAGCTTCAATCGTTGCATTGAGCGCCAGCAGATTAATCTGACTGGCAATCTTCTCATTGACCATAGCGAATTTCTCGACGTCACCCGCCACGCGATCAATTAATGTCTTTAGAATTCTAGGCATCCACGACTCCCTGGATATTATTGCTTTTCTTGGATCATAGTCGAACGGTTATGACCGCGCAACTTGGCGTTCTTCGAAATACGGATATCCACTGACTTCGAGTTCGGCAATGTCCAAGCCTTTCGCTTCTTCTTCTGCCGGTAAGCGCAGGCCAATAATGGCTTTGATCACGGACCACAGGATGAAGGAAACGACGAAAGTGAAGGCACCAACCGCTAAAACGCCTACGGCTTGCGTGCCGAAAGACGTATCGGGATTGGTAATTGGCACTGCCATAGTGCCCCAGATTCCGCATACCAGGTGAACCGGAATCGCGCCGACCACATCGTCCAGCTTCAGCTTTTCAAGCAGGATAGAGGCAAGTACAACCAGCACGCCGCCAACCGCACCGATTAATGCAGCTTCTGGCAGGCTCGGCGTTAAGGGTTCAGCGGTAATCGATACCAAGCCACCCAATGCCCCGTTCAGCGAATCATAAATGCTGAAACGGCCATTGCGAATACGGGTAAAGAGGAGTGCAGCGATTACACCGGCAGCAGCACCTGTATTGGTATTGGCGAAAATGGTAGAGACGGCAATCGCATCTTCCGCAGAGCCAAGCGCTAACTGCGAACCACCATTGAAGCCGAACCAGCCAAACCATAGTACGAAAACACCAAGGCCGACTAATGCGACAGATGACGGTAACATCGGAACCGGCTTGCCTGCTTCATCGAAACGACCCAGGCGAGGGCCCAGAATAATGATACCCGCCAAAGCAGCCCAGCCACCGACGGAGTGTACTAAAGTTGAGCCCGCGAAATCGGAGAAGCCCATTTCAGACAGCCAGCCACCGCCCCATTGCCAAGAACCGGTGATCGGATACATGAAGCCGGCCAGTAAAACAGCAAACAGAAGGAAGGGTTCGATTTTCATGCGTTCGGCCACTGCGCCGGATACAATTGACACGGCAGTCGCGACGAACACCATCTGGAAGAACCAGTCTGACGCAGAAGCATATCCAGCGCTGTAATCACCGGCAATGGCTGCGGCATCATCCGCGCTCCACATCATCAGGCTGCCCATATAGCCGCCATCGACATCCATATACATCATGTTATAGCCGACCAGGAAAAACATGATGCCAGCGACGGCATAAAGCGCGGTGTTTTTTAGTACGATACTGGCAACGCTGCGATAGCGCACCATGCCAGCTTCCAGCATGGCAAAGCCTGCAGCCATAAACATGACCAGCACGCCCATAACGAGGAATAATAATGTGTTTAAGATATAGGCTGTTTCACCATCGACGGCTGCAAACGCCGCTACGGGAAACAATGCTAGAGCGGCTGCTCCGGCTAGTCCAGAATATTTCATCTCTTTGTCTCTCTTGTTTCTTGTTGATACAAGGCGAGTGAACGCCTCCCGAGACAAAGTGTAAAAATCTTATAAAGATAGCCAATTCAAAAAGTGCGATTGTGCACTGCACACCCGGGTTTTGCGTCCGGGTGTGCTTTTTTTGCCTGTTGATAAAATTTACTCGCCTGCGCTTTTTACAAAGCCCGGTTTATCGTCAAACATGAACAGGTTCTCGATTTTCAGGAAGTCCACATTCTTCTCTGCGGCACAGCCTAGAAGTTCGGCGATATCTTTATGGCTAATGGTAGCATCGCTGTCTTTAGGACGGAACCTGCACCGATAGCGGTCGGTCACATCCATATTGTGTTCCGTGTTTGGCCACACTTTCAGGCCTTTGCACGAGATCATTTTTAATTCCAGCGCCTCATTGCCACAGCTTTTGAGTAGTTCCCCTAATTCATCAATCGGTTTGTCGCGCCAATGCACGAACAGGTCAACGCCAACCAGACGACGCTCTTCTTTTTGTTCTTTCATGACCGCGTGGATAGGCTCAAAATTTTCACGGCTGTTATACTTAATTTCCGGGAAACGCGATGGCGTGCGTCCTAAGCGTTCCACCACAGCCTTTGCAAAGTCCATGGTGCCGACTTTTTCGCGGCTCATATCTCCGAAAATATCGCCAGTATGCACCCCATCTTCAATGGTCGATAACCAGGCGTTGTGAATTTTCGCAGCGGTTTCGGTTTCATTTAAATGTACCAGCATCATAATCGCGCCATGTAACAGGCCCGACGGGTTGGCGATGCCTTGGCCCGCGATATCGGGGGCTGAGCCGTGGATAGCTTCGAACATGGCATATTCGGCGCCGATATTGGCAGAGCCCGCTAAGCCCACAGAGCCGGAAACTTCCGCCGCAATATCGGAAATAATATCGCCATACAGGTTTTCCGTAACGATCACATCGAACAGATGCGGCTTCGCGGCAATACGCGCCGAGCCGATGTCGATAATGTAATGCTCGTTTTCGATATCGGGATATTCCGTCGCCACGCGATCAAACGCCTGATGGAAACAGCCATCCGACATTTTCATGATATTGTCTTTCGACATACAGGTGATTTTCTTGCGGCCATTCTGTTTGGCATATTCAAACGCATATTTATGAATCCGCGTTGCGCCCGATTCCGTAATAATTTTTACAGATTGAAACGCGTCATGCGTTTGGCGATATTCAATCCCCGCGTATAAATCTTCCTCATTTTCCCGTACGATCACCAGATTCATGCGTGGTTCTTTGGTCTCAACATACGGATAATAGGAGATACAGGGGCGAATATTCGCGTATAGTCCCAGCGTTTTACGCATGGTCACGTTCAGTGATTTATAACCTCCACCCTGCGGCGTGGTGATCGGCGCTTTAAGCAACACTTTCGTGCGATGAATACTTTCCCATGCTTGGGGTGGAATACCCGTAGACACGCCGTTTTCATAATAGCGCTGACCCACTTCGATGGTTTCAATTTTGATATTCGCTTTGGCCTCGGCGAGGACAAATAGCACGGCATCCATAATTTCAGGGCCGATACCATCGCCAAATGCGACCGTGATGGGGTGGGCCTGAGGTTGGGTGAATTCGTGAATAATGGCAGATGACATGCGGTAAGCTCCCTAGATTTTTTTCTCTGGCACCATAGCATTTTTTGCCAAAACAGACACGCAGAAATGATTTTAGCCGTGTCTTAGGCGTGAAACAGGAGGGAATGTCATGCAACTGTCACACCCAAAAGCGCTGAAAATGCCTATACTGATAGTGAGAAATACTATGGCAACACTGTTACAACATCCACTCGTAAACCAGATGATGGAGACGGATGCCGTCGAATCATCGGTGCCGCTCGCCAAATCGGCAAAGGACTGGGTGCGTAATTTCGCCGGGGATGAAGGGGAGGTGAGCCCTCGTGTCGTGCATAGCGCGATGCTGGCCTCCACAGGTTTAACGGCGTTTGGTGTTTATAATTTAGTGACCGACATTGCCTTTGCCCGCAATCGTCTGGTGGACATGCTGATGCATGACAAATTTTTACCCGAGCAGTTTGCCGGGGGGAAGTTTGCTGATCTTATTCGTTCGCAAAAAGAAGATTATATCCATTTAAGTCATCGCCCTAGCCCCGGTATTGTTTCGATGGCTGGAGAGGCGGTCGATGCGTGGCGTATGCGGGCGGATTTGGCGGGAGAGCTTAAAAAGGGCGGTGTAGGAATTTTGGATGCCATGAAAGAATACCGGGTTGCTGACCGCTTTAGCATGTTGCGTAGCGCGGGTATGGCCGCGGCCGGGGTGACGGGCTGGGCTATGGCTTTAAAACATCAGCGCGCATTGGAGAATGAATTATCGCCCGGTCGCAGCTAGTTCGGCGCACGATTTGATTGCCTTTTCTTAAACATTTTACTACTACTGCCGCAAACGTGGAGCAATTATGACGAAAGCAACTTTATGGATGTTCGCAGGCGCAGCGCTGATGCTGCAGGCATGCGGATCGAACGACGAATCTTCAATGCAATCGCAGCAGCCTTACGGGGCAGGCGACATGGGCATGCAACAATCGATGCCGATGGATTATTACGGAACGCAGCAGCAGCCACAAATGTATCAGCAACAAGGCTATGCGCAGCAGCCATACATGGCGCAAGCTGCTCAACCTATGCCGACCGCTGACGATCAGTGGGGCACGCCG
The DNA here is from genome assembly GCA_002346425.1 of Alphaproteobacteria bacterium UBA3002. Lineage (GTDB taxonomy): Bacteria > Pseudomonadota > Alphaproteobacteria > Rickettsiales > UBA3002 > UBA3002. The sequence continues at coordinate 50,524 of DDZS01000031.1, read as the reverse complement.
GTGCAAGCCTTGCAACAATTACCCACGCAAGTACCGTTTCAGGTGAAGCCGTCACCGTTTAAACAAACCAATCCGGCTTCTGCGCAATATGCCGCGCAAGCGGGACATAGCCAACCGGCGCAAGCAGAATCATTCTACAATCCGCCAGCCGTCGCCGCATCGGTGCCAGTGAGTGCTTATCCGCAAGGCGCGAATGTCACGCAACCGGTCATGATGCCGAACAGCACGCAGATGCCTAGCTATTATCAAACCCAGCCGCAGCCGCTGGAGTCTAGCGTCTATAACCCGGCACCGGCCTACCAACAACCTCAGCAGCCCTATGCGCAGCCGGTAGGCCCGGATATGTCCGCACAGCAAAATGCCATGCAGCCGGTTTATTCGCAGCAAGCGCCAATGATGCAGCCGCAATCGATGCCGGCACAGTCATACAGCAGCACGCCGCCTCTGTTACCATTACCGCCGCGTCCATAACGCTGATTTCACACTAACGTCATACTTTATCGCGCGCATTTCGTTATGATACGGAATGCGCGCTTTTGATATAAACGCGACGCTACCCATGACGGTAGGTGTCGATCTTGGACCAAAAGGTCATACGATCTTATTGCGTGCACTGTCATCTTACCCGCGTGATCGTGAGCGTGTGCTAGGCTTTCCACATGAAAATCGCACTGCGATTACCGCGCAAGCCGTTGCGGATACCGTAGAAACTGCGCGCTACCTGTTTTTCAATCATATGCAAGACGTGCGACCACGTTATATTTGCTATGGCAATAACGCGGCGCCCTTAGCGCAAGCAGGAGCCATGTTAGAGGATACCAGCGGACGTCAGGCTGAAATATATACGATTCCTTCAGCTGGCTATAGTGTCGAACAATGTTTCAATTATGCTTACGAGCATCATATCTCTCAAGAAAAGCATTTAAACGCATATCGTGAATTGCTCACTGCCGTGCATGCCAGTCCGGATGAAATAGTAAACGCACCGGAAGATCGGCCTGTGATTTTTATCCGCCCTTTTGGGGTTACAGCACAGGCTTTTGAAGCATTAAGTGATTTTATGCGCAGCTGGGTCAGTGAGTGCGCGAAGGAACATTTTCCGGACTCGCCCGAAAAGCAAAAAGAATATCGTGATAGCTTCTATCGTAAATCGGGGTTGATTGCCTTGCAATCCGAGCAATGGTATGGGCGACCGACTAAGGTGATGCCGATCAATCGATGGCATGGCAGTCGCCGGGTCACTGAAATGCGCATACCCGAATCAACGGCGCGCTCGCTACGTGCTTTGCGTGCGGTTACCTGGATGCCAACATTCGCGCCGGAAGGTGTGACCTCTTCTAGTCGAAGCCTGTATTCATCTAACAATCAATTTAAAGAACAAACATCGATCATATTGCAAGCAATGGCAGAATATATTGCGCATGGGACAGAAGTCGATTGGCAGGCATTCGCTAAACAGATGCAGCAACGGCCGGATGTGACGATAGAGCCCCCACTAAAAACACGGCGCATAGTGGATCAATACCGGCGCGGTGTGGCGCATCGGTCCGAAAACTATTTAGAGCTTCTGAACCGGCGCGGTCACGAAACGGAAGACGCACAATACCAGAGAGGCTAAGCGGCCGCTTTTTCCTGTAGTGCTGATTTAATGGCGGCGATAGCATCGTCGATTTTATCGCCATCTGAACCGCCGCATTGCGCGAAGTTCGGCTTGCCGCCACCGCCTTTACCGCCAACGATGGGGACTGCGAGCTGCACCAGAGACGGAGCATCCGGCGCGTTCGCGGCATCGTTGCCGATTGCCACGATGACTGACGCCTTGCCTTCGAACTGACTGGCTACCGCAACCACTGCCTTGCTATGTTGCTGCGCTAACTGGGTGGCGATATCGCGTAATTCTTTCGGCGGCAATTCACCGAAGCTTTTGCCGACAAAGGCGATGCCGCCAACATCTTCGCTAGTGATGTCGCCCCCGCCAGAGCCGCCCATCGCAAGCTGTTTTTTGGCGTCTTTCAGTAGTTTGTCGAGTTGCTTTTTCTCATCCTGCAACTTCCCAACGCTCTCTAGCACGTGTTCCGGCTTGGTGACCATTAAGCTTGCCGCGTCGCGTAAACGTTGATCTTGCTCGGACAAATACGCGTAGGCACCATCGCGGGTTAATGCTTCGATGCGACGTACGCCAGCAGCGACAGCGCTTTCCGAGATGATTTTGAACAGGCCGATATCGCCGGTATGCTCCACATGCGTGCCGCCGCAAAGTTCCACTGAAAAATCCACGCCAAGCTCGTCTTCCATACCCATGGTCAACACACGGACTTCGTCTTCGTATTTCTCACCAAACATCGCCATAGCACCGGCAGCAATCGCGTCATCTTTCTGCATTAACTGCGTGCGCACGGGCGAGTTTTTCCAGACCAGCCGGTTCACATCCAGTTCAACGGCGCGGAGTTGTTCCGGCGTTACTTGTTCAGGATGGGTGATATCAAAGCGCAAACGATCCTCAGCGACCAGAGAGCCTTTTTGCGTTACATGCTCGCCTAAATGCTTGCGCAGCGCCGCATGTAGTAGGTGGGTGGCGGAATGGTTCGCTTTTACCCGCTCACGGCGTTCAGCATTGATGCGTAAAGTGACGGTGTCGCCGGTTTTTAGGCTGCCTTTGGTCACGTGCATCTGATGCGCGTGCAGACCGGCGACCGGTTTTTTGGTATCGGTAATATCGCCCGCACCTTTATCATTTTTCGCAGTCCCGTGATCACCTTCCTGACCACCAGACTCGCCATAGAACGGGGTTTGATTGGTGATCAGCCAGCCATCTTCGCTTTCGCGTAACTGGTCGACGATTTCGCCATCTTTGACCAATGCGACAATCACCGCTTCGGTTTGCGTGGCGGTGTAGCCGGTAAATTCGGTCGCGCCATGCGCTTCTTTAATCTCATACCAGACCTTTTCGGTCGCGGCGGCGCCAGAACCGCTCCATGCCGCGCGTGCACGGGCTTTTTGCTCGGCCATGGCGGCATCGAAGCCTTCCTGATCGACGCTCATTTGCTCGCCGCGTAGAATATCTTCCGTCAGATCGAGCGGGAAGCCGTAGGTGTCATAGAGTTTAAACGCCACATCGCCCGGCAATTTGTCGCCTGCCTTCATGCCGTCTTTGGCATCGTCGAGAAGCTTCAGCCCGCGTTCCAATGTTTGCTTAAAGCGGGTTTCTTCCTGTTTTAGCGTGGTAACAATGGTCGCTTTCGCGCGCACCAATTCTTCGTAATGTTCGCCCATTTGCTCTAGCAGGGCGGGCACCAGGCGATGCATCAGCGGTTCTTTCGCGCCCAGCATATGGGCATGGCGCATGCCGCGTCGCATAATCCGCCGCAGCACGTAGCCGCGTCCTTCGTTAGAGGGCAGCACGCCGTCTGCAATCAGGAAGCAGGAAGAGCGGAGGTGATCGGCGATGACTTTGTGCGAGGCGGTGGTTTCTTTGGTATCGGTCAACTGCTTGATCGCGCCGATGATATATTGAAACAGGTCGATTTCGTAATTGTCTTTTTTGCCCTGCAACACGGTCGCCATGCGTTCAAGGCCCATACCGGTATCGATACAGGGTTTCGGCAGGTCGACGCGGGTCTCCTTGTCGATCTGGTCATATTGCATGAAGACGAGGTTCCAGATTTCGACATAACGTTCGTCGAACAGGTCGTGGCCGGTGTCATCCAAGGCCCACTCACCATTGCCGACGCCATGGTCGTAAAAAATTTCAGAACATGGCCCACAAGGGCCGGTCTCACCCATCGACCAGAAGTTATCGGCAGTCGGTACGCGCAAAATGCGGCTATCATCGCAGCCGGTCACTTTTTTCCATAGTTCGAAGGCTTCGTCATCGGTGTGATAGACGGTGAAATAGAGCTTATCAGCGGGGATTTTGAATTTTTCCGTAAGCAGCGTCCACGCATGGCGAATCGCGCCTTCTTTAAAATAATCGCCGAAGGAGAAATTGCCCATCATCTCGAAAAAGGTGTGGTGACGCGCGGTATAGCCGACATTGTCGAGGTCGTTATGCTTGCCTCCGGCGCGTACGCATTTCTGCGCCGTTGCCGCTTTGGGAGATACAGGCTTTTCAACGCCGGTAAAGACATTCTTAAACTGGTTCATCCCCGCATTGGTGAACATCAACGTCGGGTCGTTATGTGGCACCAGGGCAGAGGAGGGGAGTTCGGTATGGCCGTGCTCAGCGAAATAATCGAGGAAAATACGGCGGATCTGATTTAATGAGGTCATGCGGTAAATATAGTGATTATGCGCAGAGTGTCACCGGAATATTGCGCGTTACCCTAGTGCAGCTTCACTTTTTCGCGCGCTCCGCGCTCGCTGAGGGATTTCAACTGGCCGCAGGCAGCGAGAATATCGTCGCCTCGAGTTTTACGAATGGGGGTGGAAAGCCCGGCATCCTGCAATAATTTGGCAAAGCGATGAATCCGGTTGTTCGAGCTGCGTTCATAGGGTGAACCGGGCCACGGATTGAACGGGATCAAATTGATTTTGACCGGCATGTCTTTCAGTAATGCGATCATTTCAGCGGCATGTTCAGGCGTATCATTCACTTCCTGAAGCATGACATATTCCACCAAAATCCGCCGAGACGGGTTTTTCTCGGAGTAATAACGCATCGCATCAATCAGTTCGCGTAACGGATATTTGCGATTGATTGGGACAATCTCGTTGCGCAATGTGTCGTTGCACGCATGCAGCGAAACGGCGAGGGCGAGGCCGGTTTCATCGGTCAAACGCCGCATGTCGGGCACCACGCCTGAGGTTGAAACGGTGACTTTGCGGCGTGACAGGTCGATGCCATTCTGATCGGTCAGGATAGCACCGGCTTGCGTGACTGCATCGTAGTTAAACAAGGGTTCGCCCATCCCCATAAAAACAATATTGGTGATTTTACGCTCATCGCGACTGACTTCACCGAGAATGTCGCGCGCCATCAAATATTGGCCGACGATTTCCGCAGCATTCAGGTTGCGTACTAATCGCTGCGTGCCCGTATGGCAGAAGGTGCAGGCGAGGGTGCAACCTACTTGCGAGGATATGCATAGCGTTCCGCGCTCTGCTTCGGGAATGAAGACGGTTTCCACCTCGCGACCGTCGGAATATTGAAACAGCCATTTCCGTGTGCCATCGGCGGATAGCTGGTCGTCAGTGACGGTCGGGCGTTCGATACAAGCGTTGTCTTTCAACAATTCGCGCATTGGTTTGCCAATATTATCCATGCCATCGAACTCACGAAGGCCGCGGACATAGAGCCAATGCCATACTTGTTTAGCGCGGAATTTTGGTAACCCTAAGGATTGCAGGAAGCCTTCCAAGCGCTCAAATGGCATGCCGATAAGATTGGTTTTGCCGGATAATAGCTCTCCCGGCGCGGTAGTTTCCGCGGTTTTTGTGACGAGAGCCTGCATTTTGGATTGGGGCGTTATTTACACGCCTGCTTCATCGCGCGGTGCGCATCGGTGAAGCCGATCAACGAGTAGGTATCCTTGGAATAGGTGCCTTTCCACGACGTGCCACGGACAACGGCATCGGTACCGCGAATCATTTCTTTTACCGTCTTTTTGTCGGCTTCGCGATCATAGGTCCAAGCCACTTCGCCTTTTGAAAACAGGTCGATGCTGGTTTGGCCGAAGTTTAATTTAACGTCTTTGCCTTCTTGGTAGGGGTAGCCGGAGGAGGCGCTGACTTCATCGGTATTGTTGCTGATATGCGTGACCATCAGATAGGGTTCGCCGCGCTTGGAATAATTGCCTTCTTTTTTCGTCGGCATGCTGGCGATATAGCAAACTTTTTGCCCATCTTTCTGTACGGTAAATACCCGCCAGTTCTGATGACTGGAGAGCAGGGTTTGCGCTTTCGTTGGGGCCGAAAGTACGATTACGAAGATTGTAAGAACGAGTGCGATTGCTTGCATGCCTGCGGATTAGCGAATTTTATGTGCGATTGCAATAGTTTCCTGCATAAAAAGTTCATAAATGTTAACGGTTGAGCCGCCAAGGAATAAATAGAGGGTTAGGAATGGTATCGAATACCAGAATGCCCTTTGCAAATGAACGCTTATCCGCTAGCCATGGCGCATGACTGATGATGTAACACGCCCACGGCTCACGATTCGAAACCTGAAAAAACAAGACTTTGAAGCGGTCAAAGCGTTAAGCCGCCAGTTTTACCATGAAACCAGCGTCAGCGATGACATGCTACAAGGTCAGTTAGAGCGTTTCCCGGAAGGGCAGTTTGTGGCGATTTACGATAATAAAATCGTGGGCCACTGCGCGAGTATGCTGGTACGGGAAGATAACGCCTTGGCACAGCATGACTGGGACGAGTTTACGGACGAGGGCACCATTAAAAAGCATGATCCCGAGGGGGAATGGCTGTATGGGCTTGAGATCGCCGTTGATCCCAAAATGCAGGGCTTACGGATTGGCCAGCGCCTTTATAATCGCCGCAAAGAATTGTGCGAAGAGATGGGGTTAAAGGGCATTATCCTCGTTGGCCGTATCCCGAATTATAATACGCATTATCAGGAAACCAAGGAAACAGCGGAGCAATATGTCGAACGCATCATCAATCGCGAATTGATGGAACGGGTCATTAACTTCCAGATGTCGAACGATTTCGAATTCGTCAAAGTGATGCATGATTACCTGCATCCGGACCCGGAATCGCGCCATAAGGGCGCGATGATGCGTTGGCGCAATCCGAAAGTGCTCGCCGACGATACACCGAAGGAAGTAAAACGTGGTCGGATGCCGCATTCGGTACGTATTTGCACAGTTCAATATCAGATGCGTAAAATCGATAGCGCCGACGAATTTGAACAGCAGGTCGAGTATTACGTCGACGTGGCGTCTGATTATGGCGCGGATTTCGTAGTATTTCCGGAAATGTTTACCCTTCAATTGCTCTCAGCGGCTAGTCAACGCCTGCGCCGCGAAGAGGCGATGCAGGAAGTGACCGAATATGCCGAGCGTTTCCGCACCTTTATGAGCCGGCTTTCGATTAGTTATAATATCAATATTATTGGAGGTTCCCACCCGACTATGGTGGGCGATGTGATGCAGAATATTGCTTACGTGTTCCTACGCGACGGGCAGATTCACAGTCAGACGAAAATCCATCCTACCCCGAATGAGCGCTATTGGTGGAACCTGCAAGGTGGCGATGAAGCCAAAGCCATCATGACCGATTGCGGCCCGATTGGCGTAATGATCTGTTACGATGCGGAATTCCCGGAACTGGCGCGGCATCTCGTCGACCAAGGGGCAATGATTCTGTTCGTGCCTTTCTGTACGGATGAGCGACAGGGCTATTTGCGGGTACGCTATTGTAGCCAAGCACGAGCTGTGGAAAATCAATGCTATGTGGTGACCTCCGGCGTGGTCGGCAATATCCCGAATGTGGAGAATATGGATATTCACTATGCGGAAAGCGGCATCTTTACGCCCTGTGATTTCGCCTTTGCGCGCGATGGGATTGCAGCTATTACGCCTTCCAATACCGAAACCGTGGCATTCGCTGACTTGCGTTTGGAAGATCTGATCATGGCTCGTAATTCTGGCACGGTAACCAATCTTAAAGATCGCCGGGACGATTTATATACGTTGAGTTTTAAAGAACCCTCAGCGTAAGATATACCCGTCTTCTACGGTGGCAATTGCATCGGGCAAAATGGGGTCTAGTTTTTGCCGTAAGCGATACATATGCGTCTCCAGAGTGTTAGTTGTTGCCGATTCCGCGTAACCCCATACCTGTTGTAACAATTGCTCACGGGTGATCGGTTGACCTTCCGCTTCTAATAACGCCCGTAATAATTCGGCTTCTTTAGCGTGCAAAGCGATCCGATCGGTCGCATTATAAATCTCATTCCCAATAGTATCGAGCTGCCACCCATGCGGCAGCGCATAATCGCGTTGTCCGCCATAAGCGACAATTTGCTGACATAGATAAGCCAGATGCACGGGCGCATGATAGCTGGCGAGAGAGGAATTATGTTTTGAAAGGATAAACGCATTATTTTGAAAGGTTATATCTAGCGAAAGCTGCTCGGCGTGTTCGCCCAAATAACGTAAAATATCATCGGCGATAGGCGCAAGCGCCGCATCGATGTTAACGGGCATCGCGGCTTTCGTTGCGGTAGGTGATAACGCGATCATCGGCATGAAGCGGGACATAGGTGGAAGAATTGGGCGATTCTGTCACCCATTGCATCGTCAGGCCGGATGTTATCGCAGTGGGTTTTAGTAACATCCCCAGACAAATATTTATCAGAATAAGATAAATACCGAGGCTCAGATAAAACCGTCGCGCTTTAATGGCTTCTCGAGCGCTATGACTGAGCACAAAATACGGCTTCACCATCGCCTGTTTGGGTTCCAGCAAAAATGCCGGCGGCTGCGTTGGAGGCACTTCATAATGATATTGCTGCGTTTTTTGCATGACGCTTTCTGACATAAGGGCCTATTTTTTTCCAGAAAATAAAAAATATATTAATATTTATGACCTATAATGGCATAAGACTAAGCATCAATACTAGCAGGGAATGCTCATGAGTGTGAATCACGAAGCCGCCTTTGAATATGCTAAGAAAATTCTGCCAATGATGGCGAAATACAGCGTTTTACCTGTCCCGGAAAATTATGCCGTGTGGTACAGCTATGTGGCGGGAAATAACGCGAATCTAAAGCATGAAATCGACACCTTAATCAAAGAGGATATGGCATTCACGGCGGATATAAATGCTTATCTCTATACCAAATTTGTCACGGAATCGGATACGGCAATCGTCAAAGAAGCGACGGACGGGGTGCGCAAATTAGTGAAGGAATTACTTGATTCCATTGAGCATTTTAGCGGTGATACAAAAAGCTATAAGTCTATTCTGTCCGAGCGTATGCAAGATATTCAAACGTCAAACGGACAAGTCGATCAAATCGTTTCATCTGTGGTGGAACAAATCACGGGAATGATGTCGAGCAGTGACGTCATTAATGCGCAATTAGATACTTCGCGCAAAGAAATAGAAGAATTAAAATCCAATCTCGCAAAAGTAACGACAGAGTCAGAAAAAGACTTTCTTACAGGTGTTTATAACCGTAAGGCGTTGGATATGAAGCTTGGTGCGACGATTGAGTCCTGTTTGGCGATAAAAGCGCCCTTATGCATGCTGATGATCGATATCGACCATTTTAAAACATTTAATGACCGTTATGGCCATCTGGTTGGCGATGAAGTGGTGAAAATCGTCGCGCGCTCACTGATGGATATGGTGAAGGGTAAAGACATAGTGGCGCGCTATGGCGGTGAAGAATTCTGTGTTCTTTTGCCGGATACGCCCATGGGAGGTGCCGTGGTTGTGGCTGAAAATATCCGGAAAAGTATCGCTAAAAAAGAGCTGAAACGCAAGGATACGGGCGAGAATTATGGCCAAATTACGGTGTCGATTGGCGTAGCACTCCATCGTCCAACAGATACAATCCCGACGTTTCTCAAACGGGCCGATGAGGCCATGTATGATGCGAAGAAAACCGGCCGCAACTGCGTGCGGCAATATACCGACTAATCTTCGCCATCGAGACTTGACAAGCCCTAGCGCCGTCATTAGAACCAAGGCCTCACCTCAGCGGGCTTGTAGCTCAGGTGGTTAGAGCGCACGCCTGATAAGCGTGAGGTC
>DDZS01000031.1:0-40524 GCA_002346425.1 Alphaproteobacteria bacterium UBA3002 | reverse complement strand
GGTTAGAGCGCACGCCTGATAAGCGTGAGGTCGGTGGTTCAAGTCCACCCAAGCCCACCATTTTCTTTCCAGCTATAGGATTAGCTGGGCCTGCAAAAATTTGGTTATTGCGTACGAAAAAAGGCACGTTTTTTCCTGTCTATAAGCCGTTTTTTTGCCTCTTTGTCATGATACCGTCACATTGATAGAGTACAAATGCAGGATGGCTGAATATACCCTGAATCCGGTCCTTTCTAAATTATCGAGCGATGAGTGGCTGCGCATCATGCGTGAGCGCTATCCGAGCCGTCCAGACAATCGCGATACTGCAAAAGATGATTTTGGCTATATGCCGCAATGGGTTGATTCTAGAACAGTACCAAATACTGAAACTAATCAAACAGTCGAAGTCCAGGAGGGTGGGTTTTTCCAACCTATCGATTCTGGCAATATGCATGCCGCGATTCGTGCAATCTTTTCTGACGAGCCGGGGCAAGGGCAATGGCTGATCGATTTGTCTGAGAAACACCCCGAAATGCGGGATAAGGTTTACGATTTTAATCAAATAGGACCTGTATTTGCTGAAACCGTCAAGGAAATGCATTTGAATGCAGAACAACATGCATTTGCGCTGTCTTGGTTTGCATTTGAAATTATATCAAATGACCCGTCTTCCCGTCGTGAATTTAATGCGAAAAATACCAACAATTATCGTACCGACGGCACGATAACCGCCGCTGAAATGTATGATTTCGTGGAACACCGCATCCCTAATTTCAATAAAAAAGATTTAGGAAACTATCAGATTGCGTTTGTTCAATTCGCGGGCGGATTGATGCAGGCGCGCGCGGATATGGAATTTATTGGATATCGTGGCATTCCGCATCGTCATGACGTGGCGGAACTGGATACGATCCCACCAATGTATCGTGCAGCAGTCAATAATGTGTTGGCATTTCAACCGCCAGATGAGCGAAATTTTCAAAGTTTTTTTGGCGGGTTTGATGAAGAAGGTTTCAAAGAAGCGATTCGGAGCGCCAATGAAGCAGCGTTATTAGAGATTGATACGCAATGCGCAAGTCTCAATGGTTATGACTTCCCGCATGCGGCTAAGAAAGGCGGCCGCGGTCGATGAGCGCGCATGTGACGTCCGATTCAACCGATTCGATCTTGCGTGGTCGAGATAATGCCACGATTCTGAACAGTTCGATCGCGGTTGCCTCGCTTGATATGGGGGTGCCTTCTGCGCCGATGTCGCTATGGGAAGTGCCTTATATGGTCACCAACAACACATGGCTCATGGGACTAGGGCCATTATACACGTCACGCCATCCGCTCTTTTCCGCCGAATCCAATGAGTTTACGCTGTTCGGCCTGGATTTCAGCGATTTGTATCGCCAGTTATTTGAAGGCGCCGCACCTGCGCATTACACGCGCATGTATGGTGAAGCCGTTGATCCGGCTTGCGCTACCAGCATGGGATTCTGTACGCCGGGTGTCGATGGCGCAATGCGTGACGGAGAATCGGTTGCAGCGACAATCGGTTTGCCAGATTTACCGTATGGCGAACTCGCGCATCTCGCGCATTTGGGATTGGCAGCCTATGACACCGTGCGTACGGCGCAGGAAGTCGCTTCGGACGAACAAGTGGGCTGGAATCCGGTAAAAATTCTCACCCATCCGGATATGATGCACACGCTTTGCGCGCGCGGTGTCATGCTGACCGTGATGGGGTTGTCGCATCCATTCGGCGGCGCGCTGGTAGGAATTGGATTGGCCTATCTAGCCGCGCATTTGGTGCATTCTGCTTTTGGCTGGCTGGAATCGCACAAGGATCTAGTGAAGCAGATGGAAAATACCACCATTCTGTCTAGTATCTATAATCATACCGGACTGAAAGCATGGGTAGAGCAGGGCGCATCCGAAAAAGTTGGGCTGCCGGAAGTCGATCCCTTTGTTGAGAAAGACTACACGCCTCATGTGCCGGATACGAAAGTCTATCACGGCGTGCTTAAAGACCTGCTACGCAGCAAGACTGGCCATGTCGGCCGCGACGCGGCTTAACCCGTCCATGCGTTCCTTGGCGTTGCGCCATTCGGCCAGATAGACCAGCTTCTGATCGCTACGAATCTTATAGTGCTTTGGATGTTTGGTAATATGGCCAAGCAGTTTCTCCGGCTTGGCAAACTGGTTGCCGCGGAAAGTAATCACAGCACCTTTCGGGCCGGTGTCTAACCGTTCGATACCTGCGGTGCGACACGCATTTTTGATATTCAGGCTCTCAAGTAGGTTGCGCACTTCATCGGGATACGGCCCGAAGCGATCGATCAGCTCAGCGGCGAAACTATCGACATCTTCTCGCGTCTTCAGGGTCGACATGCGGCGATAAAGCTGCATGCGGATATCCAGCGCTTCGATATAGCTTTCCGGAATCAGCAAGGAGGTGCCAAGGTTGATATGCGGGCTCCATTCTTGCGTGGCCTCTTCGGCATCGCCTCCGGAACGTAATTGGCGAATCGTTTCTTCCAGCATATGCTGATAAAGTTCTACGCCCACCTCGCGCACATGCCCTGACTGTTCCTCGCCGAGTAAGTTGCCGAAGCCGCGAATATCCATATCATGGCTAGCTAATGTAAAGCCCGCGCCGAGTGTATCGAGATTGCGCATGACTTCCAGGCGCTTGACGGCTTGCTCAGTCAGGCGTTTTTTCGCTGGAATCACAAAATAGGCATAGGCGCGGGTTTTGCCGCGGCCCACACGCCCGCGTAATTGATACAGCTGCGCCAGACCAAAGAGTTCCGCATGATCAATAATCATGGTGTTGGCATTGGTAACATCCAACCCAGACTCGATGATGGTGGTAGCTAGCAACACATCATACTTTCCGTCGTAAAAAGACTGCATTACATCCTCCAATTGCTTGGCTGACATCTGGCCATGGGCGACGGCGACTTTAAGCTCGGGCGCCATATCTTTCAACCGCTCCTGCAATTCGGCGATATACTCAATACGCGGGGTCACATAGAATACCTGTCCACCGCGGTGATATTCGCGTTGAATCGCTTCGCCCAGCACCATCCGATCAAAGGGCATCACGAAACTGCGAATCGCCAGCCGATCAACCGGCGGGGTGGTAATCAGTGAAAGTTCGCGCACACCGGATAGCGCCATTTGTAACGTACGCGGAATCGGAGTGGCGGACAGGCTGAGCAGGTGCGTGTTAGCCCGGAGATGCTTTAAGCGCTCTTTTTGCGCCACGCCGAAACGTTGTTCCTCATCGACAATAACGAGGCCCAAATTGTCAAAATGAATCGATTTGCTCAACAAGGCATGGGTTCCGATCACCAGTTGCACGCTGCCGTTAGCCAAACCTTCTTTGACTTTTTCTTGCTGCTTTGGCGTGACCATACGCGACAGCAGGCCAACTTCGATGCCGAAGCCTTCAAACCGTTTGCGGAATTGCTCATGATGTTGACGGGCGAGCAGGGTGGTCGGGGCGACCACAGCCACCTGCACGCCACCGCTTTGCGCTTTCAATGCGGCGAAAGCGGCGCGCATCGCCACTTCGGTTTTGCCGAAGCCGACATCGCCACAGATGAGGCGGTCGGTCGGCTTACCGGTCGCCAGATCGGCCAGGACTTCGTCGATGGCTTTAAGCTGGTCGTCGGTTTCCGTATAGGGGAAGCGATTGCAGAAACGTTCATAATCTTCTGCTGTGGGAATCAGTTCCGGCGCTTCGCGGGTGGCGCGGCGCGCGGCGAGCTTTAATAATTGTTCGGCGGCCAGTTTGATCCGTTGCTTCATCGCCGCTTTGCGTTTCTGCCACGCAACGCTGCCGAGTTTGTCGAGCTGAACGCCTTCGCCTTCCTGCCCAAAACGGCTGATAATATCCATGTTGACGACCGGCAGGAAGAGTTTGTCGTCTCCGGCATAGACGAGTTTCAGGCAATCATGGGTGACGCCATTCACTTCCAGCGTTTGCAGACTATCGAAACGTCCTATCCCGTGTTCGGCATGTACAATCAATTCGCCCGGTTCGAGGATGCTCGCCTCGGCGATGAAATGCTCGCTCAGTTGTTTGCGTTTTTGCGTGCGAATAATACGTTCGCCCAACAAGTCCTGTTCGCTGATGAGGGTGAACTCGGCGGATTCAAACCCAAACTCGATCGGCAATACCGTTACAATCAACGCAGATTGTTTTGGTAAATGCTGCAGATTCGGCGCGTCGGTCACGTCAAAACCAGCGGATTTGAGCATGGTGCTTACCCGATCACGGCTGCCATCGCTATAGCAGGCAACCACTAAAGGATGCGGGCGGTCCAGCATGGAGCGCAGTACACTAAAGCGGTCTTCTTGCGTAGTGGACTGTAAGTTAGGCAGAGCTTTTAACGCCCGCGCGGCCTCTATGGGCTGGGCGGCCGTAGCATCAAAACGATGGAGAAAATGCGCGCTTCGATCATGAATCAAAGCATTTAAATCCGGTTCCACTCGGTACAAACGACGCGGTGGTAAAGGGTGATAGGGCGTCTCGCCGGGGGCCGTTTCATGACGTACGGCATAGAAGTCTTCCAACTGCTCCAAACGGTCTTGAAAAATCGCCTCCACTTCAGCGTTAAAGCAGAGCTGGGCGGTGGGCACATACTCTTCCAGCACTTCCATATGCGGGTAAAACAAAGGCAACCAGTGTTCTGCGCCTGCGGCCATGCGGCCTTCGCTGATGCTTTCGTATAACGGATTTTCTTTGAGCACCGCGCCGAATAATTCGCGATAATTTTCGCGAAAGCGCGCGATGCTAGCCTCGTTGAGCAAAATTTCGCTAACTGGTAAAAAGGTAATGCTATCGGTTGTGCTATGACTAATCTGACTTAACGGCTCAAAATATTTTAATGACTCAATCTCATCGCCAAACAGGTCGATGCGAACGGCGTCTTTATAGCCTGTCGGAAAACAATCGATAATATTGCCGCGCAGTGCAAACTCGCCAGCTTCCATTACCTTATTCACGCGGGCATAGCCATGCGATAGCAGGTAAGCAACGAAAGCGTCGCGATTCAAGCTGCCGCCTTTGGTCAGGTGAAACCCGGCTTCTTGTAAGACTTCGCGCGGAGGGACGCGTTGCATATAGGCATTGATAGTGGTGAGAATAAGCCTTGGCGTGTCCGGTGTAGAGGCAAGCGTACACAGGCAATGCAGCCGCTCCGCCATCACGGGGCCAGATGGAGAGATACGATCATAGGGCAGGCAATCCCAAGCGGGCAGTGTCAGGTAGTCGATGCCCATACTTTCTGCTAGCAATGCCTGTTGTTGCAATTGCTTATCATCGCTGCAAATGAAAATCTGGGGTTTGCCGCTCGATTTCAATAGTTGAATCGCTGCATATCCTTGCGAGGCGAGTGGGATATTGGCGTAATGCGTGATGGTCATAAGGACCGATATTCGTGAAAAGCGCGTAAACGTTCGATATGCGTAATATAGTCCGGATTGCTGGGCGCCTTTTCGTAAGCCACCCATTGCCAGATGTCGTAATCGTCTTCTTCCAGCAGAGCTTCATAGGCGCTCAAGTCTTCTGCAGAAAATTCCTTAGCATGCTGATCGAAATAGTTTCCCAAGATCACATCGGTCTCTTTGCAGCCGCGATGCCAGCTTTGATAGCGCAGTCGTTTGAAGCGCGCCTGCGCATGTGTATGGTCGGGTAAAGCCATTTGCCACTTCCTTAATTCCGTGTAAGACATAGAGAAAAGCACACAGGAATCAAGCATATGCAACAGGCTGTATCTGACAATTCGCATGCTGACGCCGCGCCGATGCATATGTTGTTGTGTCAGAATAATGAGAAAAAAACCGTCAAAATCAAAGAAGTCAGTGAGGCGCTCGCCGAAGCGCTTGGCCAGATGCGTAGCGAGCTAGAAGGTGTTGAGCTGAAAGAAGTGGTCAGCGCGAAAGTCGCAGAATCGCTAGATGATTATCTTGAATTTGAAGATGATAGCGACGATTTGGATAAAGTCCTCACACGGGTGCGCGAATTCCGTATGAAACATTTCAATGGTGAGGAAGTGCTATTGGCGTTACGCATTTTTCGCGAAACCGCGCGCGACCAAAATCAATGGTTTCGTGTGCATCTGAAAGATGAGCGCCGGCAGATTCAGGAAGAGTCTCTGTTTCAGATTATCCGTGCCAATCTGGAAGGGCGCTTGTCGCAACATCCGAAAACCGGGCTGCCCGATCGTAGCAGTTGCGAGAATTACATCGAGCTGGTGCAGCAATATGTCAAAACCCATAAACTAAAAGCCTGTTTCGCGGTGATCGGCATGGACCGACATGAGAAGAACCTTGCTGCCTATGGTCAAGAAGGCTGCGTCACTTTATTGAATCACGTGGCGAATACCTGCAAAACCAAATTCCGCGAGGATGATGTGGTCTGCTATCTTTCAGACCGCTCTCTGGGCTTGTTGTTGATGGATGTCGATGTTGAATCGGTGCGCGTGGTGTTGAATCGCCTGCGGTGGTTTATTTCGTCACATCGGATTGTTTTCGGCGGCAAATCGAATTTCTCGGTGACGGTCAGTATTACCTTTACCACAATCAATGGTGATGAAGAACAGGTGGTCGAGGCATGCGAAACCGCGGTATTGGCAATACCATCGGAAACGCGGAATCAGCTGATCGAGGTGAAAGACCTGTGAGCGCTCGCCCGGCGGTGTTAGCGCCGTTGTTCCAGCCGCTACAATATCTGAAAGGGGTGGGGCCAAAACTTTCTGAAGCGCTTGCGAAATTACTTAAAACTGAGCAGCCCGTAGTGCGCGATCTATTGTTTCACTTACCCAGTGGCTATGTGGATCGGCGGCATCTCTCGCCCATTGCACAAAGCGTGGAAGGCATTGTGAGTTGGCAGGTGACGATCGACAAGCATTACCCATCCATGCGGCATCGTCGTAACCCCTACAAAATCACCGTGAGCGATGAGAGTGGTAGCGCGCAGCTTGTGTTTTTTAATGCGTATGGCGATTATGTGGCCAAGCAATATCCCGTCGGGGAAACACGCATTATCAGCGGCCCTGCTGAATTGTTCGACGGCATCTGGCAAATGACCCATCCGGAAAAAGTTGTCGCAGTGGGCGATGCGGAGAAACTGTTAAAGCTGGAGCCGGTCTGGCCGTTAAGTGCAGGGATCACGCAAGGGAAACTGGCGCAATTACAAGCGCAAATCACGTCCCCACATTTGCCTGAGTGGATTGATGCAGAACTTGTGCGCCAACGCGGATGGGAGGCATGGTCGCAAGCTATCACGCGTTTGCAACAGCCAGAAGGTGTTGAAGATACATTAGAAGATAGTCCGTTACGCGCGCGCTTGGCGTATGATGAGTTGTTAGCGGGTCAGTTAGCGCTGGCACTTACGCGCAGACGACAAAAACGCAGCGCGGGTATTCTGATTTCACCCAAAATGAAATTACGCGAACACTTACTGGATGCGCTTCCCTATCGTTTGACACAAGGCCAGCAAACCATCGTGGCAGAGATTGACCGTGACATGGCATCCGGCGAGCGGATGTTGCGCCTGCTGCAAGGGGATGTAGGCGCGGGAAAAACGCTAGTTGCGCTACTGGCAATGTTAGCCGCGGTCGAATCGGGCTATCAGGCAGCCCTGATGGTGCCAACAGAAATCCTTGGGCGGCAGCATGTGCAAGGCATGATGCGTATGCTGGAACCATTAGGCGTCAAGGTAGCGCTACTTAGCGGTAAATTGAAGGCGGCGGAGAAAAAAGCGATTACCGCGCAAATCGCGTCCGGTGAAATCGACATCATCATTGGCACACATGCTCTGTTTCAGGAATCGGTGAGTTTTTCCAATCTAGCTTTAGTCGTGATCGACGAGCAGCATCGTTTTGGCGTGAAGCAGCGTCTGGCACTGACCAGTAAAGGGCGGGCGCCACACCTCTTATTAATGAGCGCCACGCCCATTCCGCGAAGCCTGTGCATGATTGCCTACGGCGATATGGATGCCTCTTCCTTGCGCGAAAAGCCGGCCAATCGTTTGCCCATCGATACGCGCACCGTGTCGCTTTCGCGGCTTGATGAGGTGGTTCAGGCGATAGGGCGCGCAGTGGCAGATGGTGCCCGCGCCTATTGGATCTGCCCGCTTGTGGAAGAATCCGAAGAAACGCCCGGAGAATTGGCGGCGGCAGAAGAACGGTTTCACACCTTCTGCCAGTTGTTCGGTGCAGAGCGTGTCGCGATGGCGCATGGCCGACAATCGCAGGAAGACAGGCAACGCGCCATGCAACGCTTTGCCAGTGGGGAAGCGCAGTTACTGGTCGCGACGACCGTCGTCGAGGTGGGGGTTGATGTACCCGAAGCGACGGTGATGGTCATCGAACACGCCGAACGCTTTGGGCTGGCGCAGTTACATCAATTGCGCGGACGCGTGGGCCGGGGAGATCAAGCTTCACACTGTATTCTGCTCTATCAGGATCAGTTGTCAGAGAATGGTAAAGCGCGGCTGCAAATTTTGCGCGATAGCAATGACGGTTTTCGGATTGCCGAAGAAGATATGCGCTTGCGTGGCTCGGGCGATGTGTTGGGCACGAAACAAAGCGGACTGCCCGCGTTTCGCTTCGTCGATCTGGCGCTACATCACGAGTTGATTGCGATTGCGCATGACGAGGTGAAGCTGATTTTGCATCGCGATCCGGAACTGGTGACGGAGAAGGGGCAGGCGCTGAAAGTCTTGCTTTATCTCTTCGGTCGCGACGAAAGTCTGCGCTGGCTGCGGGCAGGGTAGAAAATTGTGTCGACAAGCGGCGCGCTGCCCTGTTAAGGGAATCGGATGGAAAATACCGATACTTTAGTCACGCAGCTCGGGCGTAACCGGGTTTACGATCACGGCGCCGTTAATCCGCCGGTCTTTCACACGTCTACATTACTGTTTGAAGAATTCGCACAGATGGTCTCGTATGAAGGCGGCAAACTGGGTAATCACCCCGGCTATGCGCGGAATAATCATCCCACCATGCATGCGCTTGCAACGTCGATGGCGAAGCTGGAAGGCTATGAGAAGGCGTATATCACTTCTTCCGGGCTTGCCGCGACCGTATTGGCGCTGATGGCCACCACCAACGCAGGCGACCATATTCTGGTGACCGATTCGCTGTATGGTTGCACGCGTAAGTTTATGACTAAAGAATTGGTGCGCATGGGCGTGGAGGTTGAGTTTTACAATCCCACTATTGGCGCGGAGATCGAGGCGAAATTCAAACCGAATACCAAAATGGTTTATGTCGAATCTCCCGGCTCGCAAACCTTTGAGATGCAGGATGTACCATTGTTAGCCAATGTGGCACATGCCAAAGGCGCGATTGTTGTTTCCGATTCAACCTGGGCGACGCCGTTCTTGCAGGACGCACCTTCGCTGGGCATCGATGTGTCGATTCAATCGGTCACGAAATATATCTCTGGTCACTCCGATTTAGTGATGGGTGCCGTCTGCGCCAGTGGCGAATTGGCAGCGCAAGTGAAGCGTACCTTCCTGAATACCGGCATGGTCGCAGGTGCCGATAATCTGTATCTCGCACTACGCGGATTGCGCAGCGTCAAAGTGCGTCTACGTCAGCATGAGAAATCGGCCCTTCACCTCGCCAAATGGTTGGAAGAACAGACGCTGGTCAAACGCGTGTTGCATCCGGCATTAGAAAGCAATCCAGGCCACGATCTTTGGAAGCGTGACCTGACCGGGGCCTGTGGTTTGTTCGGTATTGAGTTGAAAGACTGCTCCTTCGAACAAACGGAAGCATTCGTCAATGCATTAAAGCATTTCGGCATCGGGTATAGCTGGGGCGGGTATGAAAGTCTGGTCACGGCCTATCAGCCAGCCAAACTGCGCAGTGCGAGCGATTGGGACGAGAATTGCTGGGTCATCCGCCTGAATATCGGGTTGGAAGCGGTCGAAGATTTGCAGGAAGACTTAACAAACGCGCTGAAAGCGGCGGCTGCTGCCTAATTAATCGGCGGAGTCGGGGTCGGTTCACTGCGGAATGACAGTCCTAATGCGACGGCGATCGCAAAAATTAGCGCGAGCGCGAGTATATTTCCGATTAGATAAAAGAGCGGCTCCGCCAGATGCGGAATCATGTGCTGCCGCGCGAGGCCTAAATGAAATCCCACGCTGGAAGCAATCAACGTTCCCGCCAGCGCTTGACGGTTTTGCAGTGTCATCAAGGTTAGGGCAAAACACACGGTAGCGCCGAATAGAAAATATGGTAGCTCCTCATAACGCTGGCTATCCATGCCAGAAAGCAGCCCAATCGTGAACAATAAGATAAATCCAAGCGGCGCAGCAGGCATGCTTTCCATGGTAAAGCGGCTCGCGAAAATACCGATCGCGCCCAGAATCACTAGCTGCCATACCAACTGGAGTTGCGCCAGAAAGCCGGAGCTTAATCCTGCACTGGAAGACGCACCCGGCTGACTAATCAGCAACGGAATCGCCCCAAGCGCGAAAATGCTTGCGAAAATAAAGACAAAGCGTTTACCTGAAATAAGTACGTACATCGTAAATTAATAATTTGTTAACGGATGGTTTTAGGCGTTTTGACTGGGAAATCAAGGATAAACACGTGGTGTTGTGCACTGGCCTGTGCATGGGCGTTAAATATTTGTTTGTATTTCCCAGCACACGGGGCGGAAGCGTTGCGCCGCATCAATGTGGTGGCCGATCCTAGCTTGAGTCCCGCGCTCGCTGAGTTGGTGCGTCGGTATGCCTCGGCTAATGGGGTCGCTTTATCCGTGGAATTTACCAGCACCGATGTGTTGAACTCTGATAGTGAAGAAGAAGTACTTGATGTGGACGTACTGATTACGTCTCGGTCAAATGTCATCGATTCGCTCACCATGCGCGGCATGGTCGATGTCTATTCAAAAACCCCCATCACGGCCAATCGCTTATGCTTTGCCACGCGAGCCGACAATCCTCTCAAGCTGATTCTAATTCCGCGTTTGCCGCTTGCGGGGATTTTGCGCAAGCTCGACCCGGATTTTGCCTTTATCATCGGCGATCCGAACTGGTTGTATTCCGGGAATTACGCGCTGCAAGCCCTGCGCTTTTATGAAATGGCCGGAGAGTTGGAGCCCAATTTCCTTTTCTTACGTTCGAATGCCGATATGCAATCAGAAATGACCAAGCCGGGGGCGTATGGTATCATGCATTGCTCGGAAGTGATCCGAAATCCGGATTTGGATATTCGAGGGATATTTGAAGAAGATTCGCATAGCCCGATCATTTATTACGCCGTGGCAGTGGCCGGTGAGCAGATGGAAACCGCCCGCAATTTTATCACCTGGCTAAAAGGGGAAACGACACAGGCCGTGTTCAAAGCTTATGGCTTTGTTACGCCGGAATCGGTTGCAACTCTGCCAGCGGCCACCGAGCGCGCGGTTCCATAGTCAGTTCCGTGGTTTCACCCGCGGCAAAGCGCTCCAGTGCTGCCCCGGCAATCATCGCGGCATTATCGGTGCATAGCTGAATAGGTGGAAACACACAAAACGTACCAAGCTCTGTTGCGAGGCTTTCCATGCGCCTACGGATTGCCTGATTCGCTGCGACGCCTCCGGCCAGCACGATAGGCAGCGATGCACCGACCATCTCATACGCCTTGCGGGTTTTATGTTCTAAGATGTCGCACGCAGTGCGTTGGAATGAGGCGGCCATATCTGCCTTGACGGTCTCCGTCACCTCTTGCGCTTGCAAACTATAGCGAATCGCGGTTTTCAATCCAGAAAAAGACAGGTCGCAGCCGGGGCGGTCCAATAATGGGCGTGGAAGATCATAGGCATGCGGATTACCCGTCGCGGCCAACCGCTCAATCACCGGGCCACCGGGATATCCAAGCCCCATCATTTTGGCGCATTTGTCGAATGCTTCACCGAGCGCGTCATCGATCGTGCCGCCGAGGAGTGTGTAATCCCCCAGCCCGCGCACGTGGCAGTAAAAGCAGTGTCCGCCAGAAGTGAGCAGCAGCAGGTACGGGTAAGCCAGTCCATCGGTCAATCGAATGGTCAAGGCATGCCCCTCAAGATGATTGATGCCTAAAAGCGGTTTTTGATAGACCGCCGCCAAAGTTTTTGCAGTCATTAAGCCCACGATTACGCCACCGATCAACCCCGGCCCAGCGGTCGCCGCAAAGACATCGATATCGTTTAAACTCACCTTTGCTTCTGCAAGCGCTGCTTCTAACACAGGCTCCATCGCGGCGATGTGATTGCGTGCGGCAATCTCGGGCACCACGCCACCATAGGGCGCATGCGCTTTGATTTGTGAGCGCACGACATTGGCATGAATGCGTCGCTGATCATCGACAATAGCCACCGACGTATCGTCGCAGCTGGATTCTATGGCTAAGCAAAGCGTCATAACCCGAACTTGTATTGCGAAAGTAGGGGGGATACAAGGGGCGCATGATACGTATCGCAACCCGTAATTCACAACTGGCGCTGTGGCAGGCCGAATATATTCGACGGTTACTGTTGTCGGCGCATTCAGATCTTCAAGAAACCGATATCGTATTGGTGCCTTTGGCGAGCGAAGGCGATATTCGCACCGAAGAAGGGTTCGAACGTTTCGGCTATAAAGGGATTTTCACCAAACGTATCGAACAAGCCTTGCTTAACAACGATGCGGACATCGCAGTGCATTCCATGAAAGATGTCGCCAGTGTCATACCGGATGCGCTGACGCTAGCTGCCATGCCCGAGCGCGAGGATGTACGCGACGCGTGGATTTCGCCGCGCGATATAGAATTTGAGAATTTGGCGCATAACGCGCTAGTAGGCACGGCATCTATTCGTCGTACGGCGTTGCTACGCCATCATTTCCCGCAATTACGTATCGAGCCCTTGCGCGGCAATGTGCCAACGCGACTGGAAAAAGCCGCGCAATTCGATGGCATCATTCTGGCCGCCGCCGGCTTAAAGCGCTTGAAACTGGAAGAGCACATCACCAATTATTTACCTGTAGAACAATTTTTACCTGCTGCTGGCCAGGGTGCTGTCGGCGTACAATGCCGGAGTGACGATATGGCGATGATCGAACGGCTACACAAGATCAATCACCCGCTGACTTTTCAGGCGGTCACCGCAGAGCGGGCTGCATTAGCCGTGATCGATGGCGATTGCACGACCCCGGTGGGAGGCTATGCGCAGTATCAGCAGGATAAGCTGCATCTAACTTTGCGCTACCTGATGCCCGAGGGCGGACAAGTGATTGAGGTCAGCGAATCTGGCACCGATCCATTGATTTTAGGATCGAGCGTTGGGGCGCAAGTGAAAGACATGTTGGCATGCTGTTCTTAGTCACCCGACCGCTGGATGATGCGATGTCGCTTGCAACCTTACTTGCCGAGCGCGGTCATGCCAGCGTGATTTCGCCACTGCTTGAAATCCAACGCAACGAACGCGCGACAAAGATAGAAGCAGACGCGGTTGTCATCACAAGCCGTTATGCAGTCCCTCAACAACATATTGGCGTTCCCTGTTACATTGTCGGCGAACAAACCGCGCGCGCCTTGCCGGAACGCGAAGTGTTGCATGTCTTTCCCGATGTACACCGATTGATAGAAACCTTGCCACAGGTGGTAGAGGAAGGATCGCGACTGCTTTATCTGCGCGGGAGTTATGTCAAACACGATCTAAAAACTCAGCTGCCCATGTTCGATTGGCAGGAAGATATCCGCTATGAAGCGAAACTGATTGAAGCGTTTCGGGACGATGCGCAACAAGCATTGTCGCAAGGAAAAGTGACCGATGTGCTGTTTTTTTCGCGGCGCACCGCGGTCCAGTGTGAGAGCCTGCTTCAAGCGCAGCGATTCGATCAGCATCGCATGACCGCATGGTGTTTGAGTCAGGATATTGCCGATGCGCTCTGGCTACCATGCTGGAAGAAAAAGCGCGTCTCGCGCGAGCCGACATTGAGTTCCTTACTCACAAGTCTATCGGCGGCCGATTGAAAATGTCGTGCAAAGCGGCCTCTATTTCTTTATAGATCAGGCATGGAAGACGAGGAAACACTGGCTCAGGAAACCCGGCATCTAAATTGGGCGCTGATCCTGGCGATACTTGCCTTACTATTGCAAATGGTGCTGGCGGGATGGCTTGTCTGGCGGCTGGAATTGCAGCCACAGGAACCAGAAACCCCCGCATTTGATCAGCAAGCGTTTGAACAATGGCAACGCGGTATCGAACGGCAAGTGAGCCGTAAATCGCGATCAGGCATTTCGCGCGAAGAGTTTGAAGCCTTGAAAACATCGCTGACGCGACTGGAAGAGCGTGATGCAGGGCCGTCCGTCGCGATGGTAGAAATGCGGCAGCAATTGGCCACGCTGAAAGCGACGTTAAGCGATCTGGATAAAGTGCAGTCTGAAGTGGAAGCCGCGCAGACCGCGCAGCAAATGGCGCGAAGCTTGGCTTTTCAACGGCTGCAGCAGCAAGTGGCAGATGGCAAGAGCTTTGTATTGGAGTTGGAAGCCTTACGCCGAAGCCTACCGCAAGCGGAACAAAACGCCCCTGTTGTCGATCGGTTAGGCCGTTTTGCGTTACAAGGTGTGCCAAGGGAAGAAAACGTCCGCGCGCGGTTTGAAGAATTACGACGCGCGGAAGATTTTACCACGGACACTGCGGATGACAGCATCTGGCAAGGCATGAAGCAGAATCTCACATCCCTGGTAAAAATCCGCAAAGTCGGACCCGAGCATCAAGGCGATGACGACGCGTCGATTCTGGCACGCGTGGAAACGCATGTGCAGGCTGGAAAATGGCGTAAAGCGCTGGAAGCGTTGCAACAAGCCAGCGGCAACGCTCAGCAATATTACGCGCCGTTCGAATTAATTGCGCAAGAGCGCTTGCAGGCTTTGGAAGCGGTGGAAGAATTGCAGCAGTTGCTACTCGCTGAAGAGCTACTACAGGAGCACAGCTGAGCGATGCTGCGTTTTATTTGCTATGCACTCATTCTGATCGCATTGATTAGCGGAGGCATTTGGCTGCAATCGCACGATGGTGCGATATCGTTGCAGTGGCAGGGCTACCAAGTGGAAACCACCGTGGGTGTGGCGGTGGCGGCGTTGGGGGCGGCATTAGCCGCGTGCCTATTCGTCTTATACATGCTGATTGAGATTATCAGTATCCCTGAAAAACTGCGTCGGCGCTATGATCGTTCTGGGCAGGAAAAAGGCTATATCGCGCTGAATGAGGCGATGCTTTGCTTAGCCATCAATGATCGGAAACATGCCGAGCGTCGTTTGCGCAAAGCGCAATATTATTTAGGGAAAGAACATGCCGCCACTCAGCTTTGCGCCGTTCAACTGAGTTATTTGAAGGGCGATACGCAAGCGGTGAATCATCAGTTGGAACATATGACCCAGCATCGCGATACCAAATTGCTGGGGTTACGCGGCAAGGCCAAAGCAGCGATGCAGGAAAAGCAGACCGATCAGGCCTATATTGCCGCGGTTGAGGCGTGGAAATATCAGCAGGATGACAAGGAGCTGGCCGAGCTATTGCTTAGCCTTGCCATTAAACGGCGTGAATGGACCGTCGCGCTGGATGTGGTCGAAAAAGGCAAAAAGCACAAATATTACAGCCATGCTGAAAGACGGCATTTGGAAGCGGTGGTGCATTACCTGCGCGCTAAAGAAGCCATGGCGCAGGAAGTGCCAGACCGAGCGCAGGACCGGTTAAAGCTGGCGCTCATGCGCGACCCGGCCTTTCAGCCAGCGCAAACGCTGCAAGGGCGGTTATTGTTTGAGCGCGGTGATAAAAAGGTGTTCTTTGCGTGGATTTATCAAGTCTGGGCGGTTCGTCCGATTTCACGCTATACCCAATGGTTTTTGGAACTGTTTGCTGAAGAGTCGCTGTCTAAACTGCAAAAACGTGTCGATAAACTGGTACGCCAAAACCCGCAGCATATCGAATCACAATTACTGCTGGCCCGTATGGCCAAGCAGCGCAACGAATGGGACAATGCTCGAAACCATATTAAAATGGCGCTATCGCATTCCGCATCGCGGCGTGTCTATGAGCTGATGGCCGAAATTGAGCAAAGCGAATCCGCGAATGCCGAACAAGCTTCGGATTGGTTGAAGCAAGCGATACGCTCTCCGCGCGATGAATTATGGCGCTGCAAAGCTTGTGGAGCTCCGCATGAGGCATGGCAACCGCATTGCCGTAGCTGTGATGCTTTTGATCGCTTACATTGGCAGGAAGCAAGTTTGGAAACAACGCCAGGCGAGCCGGAACTACTTAGCGGCTCCCACCAATCAACGGCTGAGGCCCATCCGCATTCGGATTCACCGCTACCGGCTCAAGCGGCCTCACCATCACCGGATCGGACGGCGCCGTAACATAGACTGGTTCTGCGGGGGCAACGGCGACTACCGGTGTGGTAGCGCGATAATCGGCTTGGGTGATCGGCACAGGTTGTTTCCGTGGATCTTCGCCATATAAATTATAATATAGCGTTTCTGTCGCATCTTCGAGCACGGTGTTGCGACGATCTGCCACGCGTGAAGCGCTCGCCAACTGGACGCCTTTTAATGGATTGCTCAATTGCGGTTGTGGATTTTCATAGCACAAAATATCGGTCAGCGATTTATAGCAATAGGCCGTTTGCGCATATCGTAAATCGGTCGTTTCCGGATACAGGATTTTTGAAAAATCATTCTGCTGGCAGCCAGCCAGTAATAAAACGGGAAGAAGGAAATAGGTTTTCATGCTAACTTCCTTGCAAGAAGCTTACCAGTTTGGCCAAGTCCCGAATGATAGGTAGGGTATAGCAAGCATATTTCTAATTCTTTCAATATCTTGCTGCCATCGACGCGTTTGTTGGCATCGTAGAAATTCCAAAGTGGATCGCCTTTATGTATGGTGGGCAGATATTCTGGGTTAGGCAGCGGTAGCCCCAATATCCGGCATCCATATTCGACTAGTTGATGCGATGGCGCGGGCATGGAATCCGCTACATTATAGATGCCAGTAACACGTCTGAAGATCGCTTTCGCCACAAGACGACCGATGTCTTCCACATGAATACGAGAAAACGCGTGGTCTGGCGCAATGACATAACGCGCGTTACCCCGTTGCAGGCGCTCTAATATAGATCGGCCGGGACCATAGATACCGCTCAGCCGGAAGATCGCGTGTTCGGGCAATACTTGCCATGCCTGTTCAGCCGCTAACCGATTGCGCGCCATGGAATTACATGGAGATGTGGGCGTGGTTTCATCCACCCAGCGGCCTTGATGGTCGCCATAGACCGAGGTAGCGGAGAGATATCCGAGCCAGCAATCGGTTTTCGCATTATCCTGAACCAGCTTTATGGCCGCCTCTTGCCCGGGCCCGGGCGGGACACTGACAAGAATAGCATCGGCTTTTGCTAGCAATGCTTTGGTTTCAGGTTTATCCCAACCGCTCAGACTGGCATCGGGATGTTGTTTGGTGGGGTCGCGCGTCACGCCGATGACATTAGTGCCAAGACGTTTTAATTCGGTCGCTATGTAGCCGGCTGAGTAGCCAAACCCTAAGATGACACATGTTGCTGGAATTGCCATGCTAAGAAAGATATGAAATGCGCATGCGCGCGACAATGTTTTTCCTGCTTTGTTGGCCGGTCATGGGATGGGCGGCGGAGTATAGTGATTGCGCGCGGATGGCCAAAACGGACCCGTCTGCCGCGCTGACGCTTGCGGATGAGGCGATACAAACGCGTAACGAACCTGCCGATCAGCATTGCCGGGCATTGGCGCTTTTCAATTTGAAGCGCTTTGAAGAAGCAGCGGATACTTTGGCGAGGTTGGGCAAGCGTATCAAACACGACGATTCTGTGCTTTGGGTGCAGGTTAAGCGGCAAGAAGCGCGTGCCTGGGTGCAGCAGAAAAAGCTAGAAGCTGCGACCGATGCATTAACTGCGGTGGTAAATGAACTAACGCCCACGGCCTTTTTTAAAATGACACATGGGCGTTTACTGGTGGATAGTCTGGTCGAGCGCGCTTTGATAGAGCGTGAAAACGATCAGCCGTTACAAGCCATGCAAGATTTGGATTTTGCCCTCGCTATCAACTACGAATCGCAATCCGCGATGTATCAGCGTGCGCGGCTTGCGTTGGAGCTAGGCGATCGGCGTGGCGCAACATATGATCTGCAGCGGCTGCTGCACATCAACGCACAGCATTCCGGCGCGCGAAGTTTACTGGAAGATCTAGAAAACTAAAGAGCCACAGCTTGACCGCGAATAACTAGATCGATTAGTTCGGTCGCGCTAAATTTCCGTCCTGAAGATACATGGATATTGGGCTTATATCGAATACCGTTATATTTAATGCTGCGTTCCAGTTCGTCGCTGGCAGCTATATGTAAGATATGCAGAATCATTTGTTTATCGGCGTCGGTAAGCGTACGGTTGTGTAGTAAAGTCTCAAGACGTACTTCCCATGAACTTGCTTCATGCAGCAAGGCATGCGCGGCGCGAACATCCGATTCCGTGACGGTGTCAAATAAAAGGTCCAGCGCCTCACGCCGTTTCTCGACCGAATTGCGAATTTCGTGCAAGCTCAGCTCCCCATCGACATTCCCATGGTCATCGTACAGTATGATTGAATCTATCAATGAAATGTTCATATCAGTATGCATAGGTTTTTCCTCAAACTTTCTTAAATTATATCTAAAAGAAATTAACAAATAGTTAAGATATAATCTTAATATTTAACTTTTATGTTTCGCGGTTGAAACGAATTTGCAGAAGTCAGCGGATCGTAATCGCGGGTGAGGAAGGGTGGCGCAGATAGAGGAGTTGATGCTGGTGCCATTGCGCATAATATTCCAGCCATTTTTGCTGCATCAAGCTGCGGGTAAGTCCGGGAACGCCTTCGTCCCAGAGGAGGGTGTAGCAAGTTTCTAGTAAGTCACCGATGGATGGGCTGGTAAGAATATGTTGCGTTAACACGCGTGTAAAAGGCGTAATTATCCAATTAAATTCTAGACTGGCGATTTGCGTTTTAACCTGCTTTCCATCTTCCAGAGGTGTTAACGCATTGGCGTATTTCTGGATGTGGCCTTGCATGTAATAGGCAAATTCCGGCACCATTTCCGCATCTTCAGGGGACGGAGTTTCCGGCGTGCGATGTGCAATCAGGCACATATGCTTCATCATATTTCCCAACATTTTTTCAGTCACTGCTTGCCGTTGACGTTCCGGCATGCCTGCAATATGCGCGCGTAATTCAGGATTCGCGATCCAATCCGCTTGCGTCCATACCGAATAAGGAAGATTGCCGTTGTTCCAATTAATGATCTGTAAGTCCGCATTCTCAACAAATTCATAGAGCTGAGGCATGGTGTAAGCGCGATCCTGACTATGCAAAAACATATCAAACAAGCCATGATCGCCATGATGCTGCGTTTCAATCTGCATCAGTTGATAAGCAAGCGGCCCCCAGCTGGTGGGTTTAATGGCTTCGAACGCCATTTTTGCACGTTCGATCTGCGTATGAATATCGGCACCATCGTAATTCAGATCGCGCAGAATCTCCTGCATCCGGTAGATCATCTGGCGCCCGTAATAGCCATAGACCATCAGGTTAATGACACCTTCAGGCTTTAACACGGATTTCAGCGCACGCAGCCCCGCATCGGGATCGGCCAGGTGATGCAATACGCCGGAGCAATTGATCAGATCATACTCTTCATCGCTTTCCGTTACATCCAACAGGGAAGCATGGCGAAATTCGATATTCGACAGGCCGCGCATTTCCGCGCGTTCTTTAGCCACAGCAATGCTCGCCGTGCTCATATCCAGATGCACCACTTTAGCTTTCGGAAAGGCTTTTAATTGTTCGGCCAAAAATAGTGTTGCATCGCCCGTGCCGCCTCCGGCTACAAGCACCCGAAAATCGTCATATTGCTGACGACCACCGAAGGCATAATGATTGAGGAAAGGCAGAGCATCGCCAACGGTTTTGACCAGGCGGTCTTTCTCCTGCGCCGGATCGCGATACGGGTAGGGCAGGTGTTCATACTGATTGCGAACCTCGGCGAGGTAATTCTCGCTTTGCAGTTCCTCAGCCATGCCTAGCCGTCCAGTTTCTGTTTCAGCAGGTCATTGACGACGCCCGGATTGGCTTTGCCGCCAGTTGCTTTCATCGTTTGGCCGACGAAGAAGCCAAAGAGTTTGTCTTTACCGGAGCGGTATTCAGTCACTTTGTCCTGATTATTCGCTAATACCTGATCGATGATCGTTTCAATCGCGCTGGTATCTGTAACTTGCTCCAAACCCTCTTCTTTCACGATCGCGGCGGCATCTTTGCCCGTTTCGAACATTTTATCGAGCACGGTTTTGGCGATTTTGCCGGAAATGGTGTCGTTGCTGATCAGTTGCAGCAGCTCAGCAAATTTACCTGCAGGTACCGGCGAATCTTCAATCGCAATGTTTTCCTTGTTCAAACGGCCGAACAATTCGCCTGTCATCCAGTTAGCGGTGAGTTTCGGGTCATTGCCCTGAACCGCAGCTTCAAAATACATCGCAGAAGACTTATCGGACACGATGACCGACGCGTCATAGGTCGACAGACCATATTGCTCGACATAGCGCGCGCGTTTCTCATCCGGCAATTCGGGAAGGTTGGCCGCAATCTGGTCGACATAGCTTTGTTCTAAGCGCAGCGGAAGGAGATCGGGGTCCGGGAAATAGCGGTAATCATGCGCATCTTCTTTCGAGCGCATGGTACGGGTTTCGCCTTTGACCGTGTCGAACAACCGTGTTTCCTGATCGATCACGCCGCCCGCTTCCAGCACTTCGACCTGACGTTCCGCTTCATAGGTGATCGCCTGTTGCACGAAGCGTACCGAGTTGACATTCTTGATTTCGCAGCGCGTACCGAATTCGGTGGTGCCGACTCTGCGTACCGACACGTTGGCGTCGCAACGCATTGAGCCTTTTTCCATATCCCCATCGCAGGTGCCGAGATAGCGCAGAATCGCGCGCAGTTTTTTGAGGTACAGCCCGGCTTCTTCCGGCGAGCGTAAATCCGGCTCGGAAACGATTTCCATCAGCGCAATGCCGGAACGATTCAGATCGATAAAGCTGTGCTTCGGGGAGTGTTCATGCAGCGACTTACCCGCATCCTGCTCCAGATGCAGACGCGTTACGCCGATATCGCGCGTGGATCCGTCCGGCATATCAAGCGTGATGATACCTTTGCCCACAATCGGATCGAGAAATTGCGAAATCTGATAGCCTTGCGGCAGATCGGGGTAGAAATAGTTTTTCCGGTCAAACACCGAATAGAGATTGATTTCGGACTTCATGCCAAGCCCGGTGCGCACCGCTTGCTCAACGGCATAGCGGTTAATCACTGGCAGCATGCCCGGCATTGCTGCGTCGATTAGCGAGACATTATGATTGGTTTCCGCCCCAAATGTGGTCGGCGCGCCAGAAAACAGCTTCGAATTGCTCGATACCTGCGCATGGACTTCCAGTCCGATCACAACTTCCCATTTACCCGTATTGCCTTCGATAATCATGCTCATGCGCCAATGCGTCCTTTCGGGTCAAGATCGGGCCATTGCTTCACCAGATAAAGCTCCAGCGCCACTAACGATGCGACCGATTCGCTGACCATTTTCTTCATTTTCTTCTTCTCTTCCTCATCGGTAATCAAGTTGATCGCTTCGAAAATCGGATCGTATTTCTGACCCAATATTTCGCAACGATACAGCACTTCTTTCGCGATGTGGCGTTTCATCTGTTTACGCTCCGAATGGCGAGGCCTTGAATTCCAGCGCTTGTTCGAACCCGAACGCGGCGTTGAGCAGTCCGGATTCGTCAAACGGTTTGCCAAGGAGTTGTAATCCGAGCGGACGCCCCTCTTTGTTCAGACCCGCCGGTAGCGCCAAGCCTGGCAAACCTGCGAGAGAAGCCGGTACGGTGAACACATCGTTGAGATACATGGTCACAGGGTCAAGCTTCTCGCCCGCTGCAAAGGCAGCTGAGGGGGTTGCCGGTGTCAAAATGACATCGCATTTTTCGTAAGCCGCTTTAAAGTCATTGGCGATCAGGGTACGGATACGCTGCGCTTTTTTATAATAGGCGTCGTAATAGCCCGCGGATAACACATAGGTGCCAATCAGGATGCGGCGTTTCACTTCTGCGCCAAAACCGGCGGCGCGGGTTTTTTCATACAGGTCATTAATGCCATCGCCATCTTCCACGACGCGCAAGCCGTAGCGTACGCCGTCATAGCGCGCGAGGTTGGATGACGCTTCGGCAGGGGCGATAATATAATAGGTTGGCAAGGCGTAATGCGTGTGCGGTAACGAAATATCGACGATTTCCGCCCCTTGTGCCTTAGCCAGCTCTTTGCCTTTTTCCCATAGGGATAAGATTTCCGGGTCCATGCCCTCCACCTGATATTCTTTGGGAATGCCAACGCGCACCCCTTTAAGGGACGGGGTTAGGTTGGTTAAATCGGGAACTTCCATTTGCGCAGAGGTGGAATCTTTCGCGTCATGCCCCATAATCGCCTGTAATGCCAGCGCAGCATCTTGCACGTTGCGTGCAAACGGGCCGGCCTGATCAAGCGAAGAAGCAAACGCAATCATGCCGAAGCGCGAGCAACGGCCATAGGTGGGCTTCACCCCAACAATGCCACAGAAGGAGGCGGGTTGACGGATGGAGCCACCCGTGTCGGAACCCAGTGACAACGGTGCCATCCGCGCGGCGACGGCGGCGGCTGAACCACCAGAAGAGCCGCCGGGCACCAGTTTCTTATTTAGCTGCCACGGATTGTAACATGGCCCGTCATGGCTGGTTTCGTTGGACGATCCCATGGCGAATTCGTCCATATTGGTTTTGCCCAGGCAAATGCCACCTTCGGTTTTGACATGGCCGCTAACGGTCGATTCGTAAGGCGAGACAAACCCGTCGAGGATATGCGAGCAACTGCGGCTGCGTAAGCCCTCGGTGCAAAACAGGTCTTTTACAGCCACGGGAATGCCTTCGAGCAAGCCATATTCGTTTTTCGCAATGCGCGCATCCGATGCCTTGGCTTGTTCCAGCGCGCCTTTGTGATCGACCGCGACAAAGGCATTTAACTCCGCGTTTTGCGCGTCGATCGCATCTAGATGCGCTTGGGTGAGTTCAACAGATGAAACGTCTTTCGCAGCCAGTTTGGCGCGCATTTCGGTGACGGTGAGTGACGTAAGTTCGCTCATTATTCTATTACCTTCGGTACGGTGAAGCAGCCATATTCACTACCCGGTGCGTTTTGCAGGACTTTTTCCTGAATATTGCCGTCAGTCACCACGTCTTCCCGCATGGGCAATGCCATATCAGCGACGGAGGTCATCTGTTCGACGCCATCAGTATCGACTTCTTGCAATTGCTCGATCCAATGCAGGATGCCGTTGAGTTCATTCGTATAGCCTTCGATCTCGTCCTCATTCAGTCGAATGCGCGACAAGCGGGCGATTTTTCGGGTATCATCAGCGCTTAATGTCATGGTCGGGAGTTTTAAACAAGGGAAGGGGGTTTGTCTATCCTTCTATACGTCATCCTGAACTTGTTTCAGGATCTATTGCAAATTAGACAAGATGCTGAAACAAGTTGAGGATGACAGAGTTGCCAAAAACGGGTCGCCTGCTGGCGATTGACCCGGGATCGAAGACGCTTGGACTGGCCATTACCGATGTCAGCCAGATGATGGCGCATCCGTTGCGCACGGTTAAGCGCAGCAAATGGACACAGGATCGCGAGCAATTATCCAAGGTGATTGAAGAACAGCAAGTGGTTGGAATCGTCATGGGCTATCCACGTAACGCCGATGGCAGTGAAGGCCCTGCCTGTCAGGCTGTGCGGGCGCTGGTGCGAAATCTGGAGGCGCTGACGGATCTGCCAATCCTGTTGCAGGATGAGCGATTTACCACAAGCGAAGCCGAAGCAGCGTTGATTGGTCGCAATACGAAACAAAGTGGGCGACTGGATGCCGCAGCCGCTGCTATCATTTTGGAAGATTATCTGAGAGGACGCTAATGCAGGCTTATTTTAACGAACTTATGATCTGCGGCGTACCGCTGGCGCTTTACCTGATCGGCTCAGTTCCTTTCGGATTGTTACTAACTCGTGCTGCCGGGCTTGGCGATATTCGCACGATCGGTTCGGGCAATATCGGGGCAACGAATGTATTGCGCACGGGCAATAAGCGTATCGCGCTTTTGACATTGCTGTTCGACTTCATGAAAGGCTTCGTGCCAGTCTATGTTTTAACGGAGACCAAAATTTTGTTTGATGTGATGATGCCCTTCCACCCCATAGACAAAGATTTCTTTGGCATGTGGGCGGGGCCCTATAGCACGCATCTGTCCTTTTACGTGGTAGTTATTACCTATGGAGCGGCGATTCCGGTGTTATTGGGGCATATGTTCCCGATCTGGTTGCGTTTTCGCGGTGGCAAAGGGGTGGCCACGCTGTTCGGCTGCGCGTTTGCGATGAACTGGCTAGCGGGGCTATGCTTTGCCGCCGGGTGGTTAGTGATGTTTGCATTAACGCGTATTTCCTCACTGGGCGCTGTGGTGGGAATGCCGGTTGGGTTATTGTTGTTTCGGGTAATCAGTGATAGTTATTATGGCACATTATTATTAGCGCTTCCGGTAATGATGATGGTGGCCAAACATCTGCCGAATATCCGGCGTCTCTTAATGGGGACGGAACCCGCCTTTGGTAAGAAACCCTTGCCTCCTGTTGCTGCTGCCACTACAACCGACTAGAATGAATGACTTTTTTTATCAGCAGCCCTCACTAGCGCGTGAAGAGATACTCGACGTTCTGCAACTCATCCGTAGTGAGCAGGTAGGGTCGGTCACCTTTTTCAATCTCGTTTCTTTTTATGGCTCTGTGCCGAAAGCGATGGAAGCCATTCCCGAATTAGCCAAACGTGGTGGTCGCAAGAAACCTTTGAAACTAGCCGAGCGCAAAAAGGTTGAGCAGGAATATCA
Organism: Alphaproteobacteria bacterium UBA3002; assembly: GCA_002346425.1. Taxonomy (GTDB): domain Bacteria; phylum Pseudomonadota; class Alphaproteobacteria; order Rickettsiales; family UBA3002; genus UBA3002. Next base: position 15,522 of record DDZS01000031.1, on the reverse strand, counting down.
AGCGGTGCTGAAGTTTGGCGGCACATGGTTAAAATATGGCGACCCACACTATCCTTCATTATTGACAGCGGCCAGCGATGCGCCACCCGTTATTGCGGTCTTAGGGAATCCGGAATTGCTAGCGCATCCGCGCCCCGTTGCTATCGTCGGGGCGCGTAATGCATCCGGGAATGGGTGCAGCTTCGCCAATAAAATGGCGCGAGAACTGGGAGAGCAGGGCTGCTGCGTTATATCCGGCCTTGCGCGCGGCATTGATACGGCCGCGCATCGGGGAGCATTAGCGACGGGAACCATTGCCGTGATTGCAGGCGGGTTGGATCATATTTACCCACCCGAAAATGAAAGTCTGTATAAACAGATTGCGGAGCAAGGGGCGATAATTGCAGAAGCACCCTTTGGGTCTTCACCGCAAGCCCGACATTTCCCAGCGCGTAATCGCATTATTGCCGGAATGTCGAGTGGGACCGTCGTGATGGAAGCCTCGCGCAAATCGGGTTCACTCATCACCGCAAACATGGCGCTAGATTATGGGCGTGAAGTCTTTGCCGTGCCCGGATCGCCGATGGACCCGCGCTCGGAAGGGGCGAATAGTCTGATCAAGCAGGGCGCGCAACTGACCCAATCCGCGCAGGATGTGTTAGACAATCTTCGCGCTATACCCGTGCCGCCGTTGCGTGAAGCAGAAGCAAGTGGCTATACCAGTGCGCCACCCAGCCTAGATGACGCGCAGTATGCAAAACATCAGGAGGTGGTGATGCAATGCCTATCCTCTGAACCAATTGCGATTGAGATGCTGACCCAACAAACCGGGTTGCCACCGGCGCAGGTGCAGATGGCGCTGTTGGAACTGGAACTTGCGGAGCGTATCTATCGTCATTACGGTGGCCGTGTCAGTCTGCGTGTGATTTAATCCCTTGCACTTCATCGCGCCAATCATTAAGTCTCGGCGAAAAGGTAGGAGCATCCATGGCGAATAACGTGGTGATCGTGGAATCACCGGCCAAAAGCAAAACCATCAATAAATATTTGGGTAGCGATTATACCGTGCTGGCCAGTTTTGGTCACGTCCGCGATCTGCCATCGAAGGATGGATCGGTGCGCCCGGACGAAGATTTTGCGATGGATTACGAAGTCTCCGACGATTCGAAGAAACATGTGAAAGCGATTGCCGATGCGGTCAAGGGTGCCTCCACCATCTGGCTCGCGACTGACCCGGATCGTGAGGGCGAGGCGATTAGCTGGCACCTATTGGAAGCGCTGCGTAACCGTAAGGCTCTGAAAAAAAACACTACCGTCAACCGCATCGTGTTTCACGAAATTACCAAGCGCGCGGTCACGGAAGCCATCAAACATCCGCGCGAAATCGATATGGATCTGGTGAATGCGCAGCAGGCCCGTCGTGCGCTGGATTATTTGGTCGGTTTCAACCTGTCGCCTGTTTTATGGCGTAAGCTGCCGGGCGCGAAATCAGCCGGACGCGTGCAATCGGTCGCCTTGCGGATTATCTGCGAGCGCGAACTGGAAATAGAGCAATTCATCTCTCAGGAATTCTGGGACATCACGCTGGATTTGAAAAACAAAGCGGGCGACGCGTTCAAAGCACGCCTGACGCATATAGACGATAAGAAGCTCGGTAAATTCGATATCCCGAATGAAGTTGAAGCGCAGAAGCTCACCACCGCGCTGCAATCCAAGCAATTCACCGTCAGCGAAGTGGTGCCGAAACAGCGTAGCAGCAATCCGCCGCCGCCTTTCTCGACCTCGACCTTGCAGATGGATGCTTCGCGCAAACTCGGTTTTGGCGCAAAGCAAACCATGCAGGTCGCGCAGAAACTGTATGAGGGTATCGAAGTCGATGGCGAAACCGTCGGCCTGATAACCTATATGCGTACCGATGCGATGACAGTGGCGCAAGAAGCGCTCGACGAATCGCGGGGGCATATCGCTAAAGCCTACGGCCAGTCCTATCTGCCGGAGAAAGCGCGCGTGTATAAAACCAAAGCGAAGAACGCACAGGAAGCCCACGAAGCGATTCGCCCCACCTCGATTTTCCGCACGCCGCAATCGTTGAAATCGGTCCTATCGAATGACCAGTTCCGTTTGTATGAACTGATCTGGAAACGGATGGTTGCCAGCCAGATGAATCCGGCGATTTACGATAATCTGGTGGTCGATCTGGTGTCAGACGACAAGTCCGCGCAATTGCGCGCCAATGGTTCCGTTCTGCGATTCGATGGCTATCTGAAGCTCTACCAAGCCGGGCGTGATGAGGATGATGAAGACGAAGAGTCCAAAAAACTTCCGCCTTTGGAAGAGGGTGAACGTGTCAGCACTGACAAAGTGGAGCCTGCGCAGCACTTTACCCAACCGCCGCCTCGCTACACCGAAGCCTCCTTGGTCAAAGCGATGGAAGAGCTGGGGATTGGCCGCCCGTCGACCTATGCCAGCATTATCTCCGTGCTGCAAGATCGCGATTATGTACGCATGGATCAGAAGCGCTTTATCCCCGAATCTCGCGGACGCTTGGTCAGCACCTTCCTCGCCAGTTTCTTTGAAAAATATGTCGCCTTCGATTTTACTGCCGAACTGGAAAACACGCTCGACGACATCGCTGATGGCGAGAAAAACTGGAAAGACGAGTTGCGCAAATTCTGGGTCGATTTCATTGCTAAGGTTGAGCAAAGCAAAGAGCTGACGATCACGGAAGTCCTCGACACGCTCGATAAAATTCTGGAACCTTATACTTTCGGGCAAGGCGAAGAATCGGAAGCCAAACGTAAATGCCCGAATTGCGCGGATGGACGTCTGTCGCTGAAAACCGGAAAATTTGGTGCGTTTATTGGCTGCTCCAACTATCCAGAATGTAATTATACCAAGCAACTTTCCGAAGCCATTGAGGGCGAAGGCGACGCCAATGAGGTTGCCTATCCGTTGGATTTAGGTGTCAATGAAGATGGTGAGCAGGTGAGTCTTCGTAAAGGCCCATATGGTGTTTACGTACAATTAGGCGAGGGTGAGAAGCCGAAGCGTACCGGGTTGCCTAAAAATATGGGGCCGCAAGATGTCGACTTGGAAAAAGCGCTCGCATTGTTAAGTCTGCCGCGTCGCGTGGGCGAGCATCCCGAAACCGGCAAAGTGATCAATGCAGGCATCGGGCGTTTTGGACCGTACCTGATTCACGATAAGGTCTACACCACCATTCCTAAAGAAGATGATGTGTTGACCATCGGTATGAACCGCGCGGTAGATTTGATCGCGGAAAGCGCAAAAAAGAAAAAAGGCGGTAGCAAAGCCGAGCCGCTGCGCGTGATTGGCAAACATCCGGACGGCACCGAAATCGCGGTATTCGACGGGCGTTACGGGCCATATATCAAATACAAAAAACTGAATGTCACCGTTCCGAAAGATCAGGATGTGCAGGCACTGAGCTTAGAAGAGGCTCAAGCACTGATCGACAAAAAAGCAGGCGCGAAAAAAGGAAAAGCGAAAAAGTAAGATGACTTTTCGCGCATATCTCGTTTAAATGGCCAACATGCAAGTGAAAGCGAAAATCTATCGTCCAGCAAAAACGGCCATGTCTTCCGGCAAAGCCAAAATGCGTTATTGGATTTATGAATTCGAGCCGGTCGTCAAAAAGTCTCCAGAACCCCTGATGGGCTGGAATTCCGGTGGCACGCTGGAGCAAGTGCAAATGAAATTCGACACCAAAGAATCGGCGGTCGCTTATGCCAAGACTCGCGGTGTGCCGTTTGAAGTCATCGATCCGGAGGATCGCATGCGCAAACCCAAATCCTATGCCGCGAATTTTGCATATGATAAGCGTACCGCTTTCAGCCGTTTCACCACCCCGCGTTATATGATGAAACCGCAAGAGGGCGACCAGTAAGTGCGCGCGTTTTATCCTGAACGTGTTTCAGGATTGTTATGCATGGATTCCGAAACGAGTTCGGAATGACCCAAAAGTTTTTTCTCTTCTATACCCGCCAATTTACGCCGTTACTCATCACGCAATTTCTTGGCGCGTTTAACGATAATCTCTTTAAAAATGTGTTTCTGGTCAGCGTCATTTTTGGTACGGGCGTTGAGCTAAAACTGCTAGAACCGAAAATTTTTATTACGCTAGCCGCTGGGCTTTTCATTTTCCCGTATGTGTTATGCTCGTCATTAGCCGGGCAACTGGCCGATAAATTAGAGAAATCGAAATTAGTCCTGCGCATCAAGCTGGCCGAGTTGGTGTTAATGCTCCTTGCGGTGCTGGGGTTTTACCTCTCCAATGCATGGATATTGCTAACGGTGTTAGTAGGCATGGGCGCACAATCGGCTTTCTTTTCGCCCTTGAAATACTCTCTCGTTCCCGATCATCTGCCGGAAGAAAAAGTGCTCTCCGGTAATGCGTTACTGGAAGCATCCACCTTTCTTTCTATTCTTACCGGCACGATCACCGGCGGGTTACTGGCAGGTGTGGAGAACGGCATCTGGATCGCCAGTACGCTTCTGATCATCTTAGCTGGAGTGGGTATTCTTTCGGCGTGGTTTATTCCGCCTGCCGGGCCGTATGCAGCGCACACGCGGCTAAACTGGAACATTATGGCAGAGACAGGCGCGATGTTGCGCAGCAGTTTCGCGGACCCGGTTTTGGGTCGCGCCATTCTCGGTATCAGTTGGTTCTGGCTTCTGGGCTCAGTGTTCCTCTCGCAATTTCCGGCATATGGGAAAGACTATCTGGGGGGCGATGAATCAGTCGTCACGGTGCTGTTAACCGCCTTTTCACTGGGTATCGGAATCGGGTCGTTTCTCGCTGATCATTTGTTAAAGGGGGCGATATCGACGAGGTTTTCCACGATCAGTTTAATCGTCATGACGGTCTTTATTGGCGATGTCTATTTTGCTACCCCGTTGGAGCCATTGGGCGCCAGCATCAATGCTGCCGAGTTTTTCAATCATTGGCAGCATTGGCGTATCGTGATCGATCTCACCTTTGTCGCGATTGCTGGCGGCGTGTTCATTGTTCCATTAATGGCTTTGCTGCAAACTCAGGCAGGGCAAACGGGCCGAGGGCGGGTGATTGCGACAAATAATATCGTGAATGCCTTTTTCATGTTCGCGGCCTCCGGGTTGGCCGCAGTGGGGCTGGCGTCGGGGCTGCCAATCCCGCTTATCTTGCTGGTGGCAGGGATCGGTAATCTGTTCGTTATTTTGTTGGTGCGTAAAATGCAGAAAGCCAAACAAAACCTAGCTTAGGAGAAGCGTGACATGAATACATTCGGGTATAGTTTGCTGATGTTGGCGACGGGTATTGGCATACCCGTCATGGCCGTGATGAATGCGAAACTGGCCCAAAGCACCGGCAGCACTTTTCTGGCAGTGGCGTGTCTGAGTGCGGTTGCGTTACTCGTGACATTATGCGTCCTGCTAAGAAAGCCGCCATCTTACGCTCTTTTAAAAGAAGCGCCCGCCTATACTTTTGCCGCGGGCTTTTTCTTCTTGTTCTATATCGCTTCCATCACGTGGGTAACTCCCCATTTCGGTATCAGCAATGCTGTCTTTTGCGTGTTATTAGGGCAGCTTATCGCATCCGCGGCGTTGGATCGTTTTGGATTAATGGGGCTACCTGTTATCGCCTTATCCCCGCAACGTATCGCAGGCATATGTCTAATGGCGATAGGGTTGTTTTTAGCCATTAAAACCGGAAAATAACCTCGCGAGTTACGCGGCGGGAGACACCATCATCACCACTTGGCGACCCTCAAAAGACGGATTGTTTTCCACACGAATTTTATCGCCCAGATGCTCTTTAACACGATTCAGCAATGCCATACCGATTTCCTGGTGTGCCATCTCGCGGCCACGGAAACGTAAGGTAACCTTCACTTTGTCACCGGCATCTAAGAATTTATGCGCAGCTTTCATTTTAATCTCGAAGTCATGATCGCCAATATTGGGGCGCAGTTTCACTTCTTTGACATTCTGCACTTTCTGCTTTTTCTTCGCATCGTGCTGCTTTTTTTGCTGTTCGTATTTGAATTTACCATAGTCCAGCGCCTTGCAGACGGGCGGCTCCGCATTTGGCGAAATCTCCACCAGGTCCAGCCCGGCGGCTTTCGAAATTTTCAATGCTTCAGATGGTGAGACGATACCGACCATTTCCCCATCAGGGCCAACAAATCGGATTTTCGGGGCATCAATATCGTGGTTGATGCGCGGCCCCTTGTCGCGCTTAGCGTTCATGTTTCATAAAAAAAGTTGTTACTCCAAACGTTAGGCGGGTTGTTGTGCCATTGCTGTTATTGTAGTGATTGCCGCATCTAATTCAAGGATTTCCTGTCCATCTTTACCTAACTGACGTAAAGCGAGCGTATGGTTTTCGACATCCTTGGGGCCGACCGCTACGATAAGCGGTACTTTTTTCGTCGAGTGATCACGGACTTTGTAATTAATTTTATTGGAAGAAAAGTCGGTTTCAACGCGTAATCCATTCGCTTTTAGCTTCTGCGCGACTTCGGTAGCATAGGCGTCTTGCTCGTTGGTAATGGAGCAGACGACCACTTGCAGCGGCGCGAGCCAGAGCGGGAATTTTCCCGCATATTGTTCGATCATGATACCGATAAAGCGTTCCATAGACCCTAAAATAGCGCGGTGAAGCATCACCGGGCGATGTTTGTCGCCATCTTCGCCGATATAATTGGCGTTCAAACGTTCCGGCAGCACGAAATCAAGCTGCAGCGTGCCGCATTGCCAATCGCGGCCAATCACATCACGTAGGTGAAATTCCAGCTTCGGTCCGTAAAAAGCCCCCTCGCCGGGCGTGACTTCGAAGCTAAGGCCAGCAGCAGTTACAGCATCGGCCAACCCTTTCTCGGCGCGGTCCCATGTCGCGTCATCCCCGGCGCGTACATCCGGGCGCGTTGCCAGTTTAACGGCCACTTCAGTAAAGCCCAACTCTTCATAGACTGCTTCAAGAAGTCGGCAGAACCGCTCTGTTTCTTCAACGATTTGTGCTTCCGTACAGAAAATATGCGCATCGTCCTGCACAAAGCCGCGTAAGCGCATAATACCATGCAGCGCACCGGTCGGTTCATTGCGGTGACAACAGCCGAATTCGGCCATACGAATCGGCAGGTCGCGATAGGATTTGGTGCCCTGATTGAAAATTTGCACATGGCACGGGCAGTTCATCGGTTTGATCGCGAGAGTACGTTTATCCTCATCATCAAAGGTAAACATATTCTCGCCGAATTTTTCCCAATGGCCGGATTTTTCCCACAAGCTACGGTCGACCATCATCGGGGTTTTAACTTCGGTATACCCATCTTCGCGAATTTTGCGGCGGATGTAATTTTCCAGCAGTTGATAGACCGTCCAGCCTTTATCGTGCCAGAAAATCTGGCCTTGGGCTTCTTCCTGAATGTGGAAGAGGTCCATCTCGCGTCCCAACCGACGGTGATCGCGCTTTTCAGCTTCTTCAAGCATAGTCAGATGTGCTTGGAGTTCTTCTTTTGTAGCAAATGCAATGCCGTAAATGCGTTGCAATTGTTTGTTTTTCGAATCGCCGCGCCAGTAAGCGCCCGCCAGCTTAGTGAGCTGGAAGTGTTTGGCGATTTTATCGAGATTGGGCACATGCGGGCCATAGCATAAGTCTACAAACGCATCCGCGCCTTCGCCTTGGCGATACAGCGATACGCGGCCATCGGTGCCATCATCTTTTTCTTTCGCCATACGAATGAGATCGGCTTTGTATTTTTCGCCGCGCCCTTCAAATAAAGCAATCGCATCGTCGAAAGTATGCATTTCACGCTGCACGGATAGTTTGCGTCCCAGAATCTCACGCATTTTTGCGTCGATTTTCGGCAGGTCTTCCGGCGTCAGCGTGTGCGAATCCAGCTCGATATCGTAATAAAACCCGTAATCAATGGTCGGGCCGATGGCGAGTTTCGCCTCGGGCCATAATTCTTTAACTGCCAATGCCAATACCTGCGCCGTCAGGGTGTGACGCATGACATCAAGCCCTTGCGGGTCTTTGGCGGTGAGAATGCTCAATTGCGCATTATGCTGAATCGGCTCCGACAAATCCTGCTGTTTGCCATCGACCGTCACAGCTAATGCCGCTTTGGCTAGGCCAGCGCCAATGCTTTCGGCGATTTCGCGTCCCGTCACGCCTGCGGTATACTCGCGCGTGGAATTGTCGGGTAGGGTAATCGTGATGGAAGAATGGGATTGGGCTGTCTGATTCATGCCCGTGAATGTAGCGTCTGAAGCCCCAGACGCAAGGGTAATATGCGATTATGCTTCGGTTATTTTAGGTGCTCAGGCTGTTCGATGAACGAGAGGCAGCTTGTGCGGGTGTGGACTGAGAGGGGAAGCGGTCAATGGCTTCTTTCAGGTCATGCGCAGAGATATGTTCCATCGCTTCTTTAATGCCAGAACCTTCAAGCAATTCGTGTACTTTTTCTTCGGCCGTACGAAACAATTTAGCAAAAGGCAGTAAATCTTCAGAGAATTGTCCAATGCGCGCGGTTGCGCCATTCATCCGAGCTGCTTCGCCTATTAGGGTGGAGGTTATAGCCATGTTTGTTATCCTCTCTTTGTTCTATTCTGTATACTACCACGCGAATGTGACAGTTATGTGACAGTTAGAGTGATTCCATGACAGTTTGTGCAGAAAGTTCGGTGAGATCAGGACGGGCGAGGATGGTGACATGAGAACCGCGCGGGGCGCAAAGTTCGGGATTGGAGGCTTGGGTGTTGAATAAAACGACCGAACGACATCCCGCTGCGGCGGCGAGATGCATGGGGCCGGTATCGTTGCCGATGGCGTAGGCCGCGTGGCGCGCGAGTTCGGCGATCTGGGGCAGGGTGGTCTGATCGCAGAGATCGACGATTTGCGTATTGCCCTCTGCGAGTTGCGCGCAGATGTCAGCTTCAGCCTTGCTCCCGAGGATGATAGGTGTGATGCCCTTCGCCAATAACGCCTCAGCCAGCTTTGCGAAATGTTCGACGGGCCAGCGTTTTTCCGGACGGTGGGCGGAGCCACCGGGAACGATAAGAGCATAAGGAATATTGTCCCGAGGGGGCAGCGTGTCGCCCATCCAGCTGATATCCGGTGGCGGAACCTCGGTTATACCTGCAATGGCGAGCTGTTCTTTCTGTCGGTCAATGGTGTGCGAGGTCGTGCGATGCGGCGTGTCGTGACGATGGCTGGCACCTTTGGCAATGCCTGACCAGTGTGCGTGCGGGATAATGCGCTGATATAATGAGCTGCGCGACGATGTTTGCAGGTCATACACCCAATCATAATGGCGTGCGCGGAGTTGACGAATCAGCGGCAGGCTGCGCGCCAGCTTCCACCATTTCGGACGCGTGTCGGTTTCGATGCGATCAATAAAAGAGCAGTCCTGCATCAGCGTCGCGAAAAAAGGCTGGGTGAGCAGCGTAATCGTCGCATCCGGGTGGTGTTGACGAATCGCTTTCATTGGGCCGGTCGCCAGAATCATATCTCCCAGCGCGCCATGCTTAATAATCAGAATATCGTTAGAGGAGGCTCTCATACACATCGAGCGTTTTGTTTTGCATGCTGCGAATCGAGAAATTTTGATGCACGTGATACATCGCTTGCGAACCAATGGCGTTGCGCGTTTCCTTGGTCATGTAGAGTGCGTGCAAAATTTGTGCGGCTAACGCGTCCGGGTCGTTTGGCGGTACATGAAATCCGGTTTCTCCATCGCGAATGGTTTCAGCCATACCGCCATGATTACTAGCGATGACAAGCTTGCCCATCGCCTGCGCTTCTACAGGCACGCGGCCAAACGCTTCCGGCTCAATCGAGGGTACAACGACGATGTCGGATAAGCGATAAGCCTCCGTCATATAAGAAGTAGGCGGTGCGTAACGAATTTTCTCGGCCAATCCTGCGGCATGAATCATCTGCTCCACCTCTTCACGGTAGCCAGTATGACCGCTATCGCTGCCCATAAGGATACAGGTAAAACGTTCTTCTTTAATCTGAGCGAGGGCTTGTACTAAAACATGTTGCCCTTTCCATCGCGTAAACCGTCCCGGCATCAGGATAATCGGTTCGTGACGGTCTTCGATATGCCAGTCTGCGATGAGTTCGGCCATATGTTCGGTGTCTAAGTTGTTTGGATGGAATACTGACAAATCCGCACCGCGGGGAATAACAGTGACGCGGCTGGCCGGGCAATCGTAATGTTCCAGAATATGATCGCGCACATAGCTGGAGACTGCGATCACGCGGTCGCCTTTGGTCATAATGCTATTGTATTTATGCTTCCAGCGTCCTTCGAAATTATACACGCCGTGAAAGGTGGTCACAAACGGGAGCTTCAATTGTTTCGCCGCCAGCCAAGCCGACCAAGCAGGTGCGCGCGAGCGTGCATGGATCAAAGCAACATCGTGTTTGCGACAATGTGCCGCGATGCGTTGCGCATTCCAAAGCATCATCAGCGGATTTTTACTATGCACCGGCATCGACACATGCGTGGCGCCCGTTTTTAGTAATTGCGGCACCATCTGTCCGCCATGCGAAATTACCAGTGAGGAGCCGCCACCATCGACGATGGCCTGTGACATTTCTACCGTCCCACGCTCAACCCCGCCGCTGTTCAGGGCTGGAAGCACTTGCAGAATAGTAGGGGCGGTTGTCATAGAAGATGGCATAGTGTAATGCTTACTAAATAACAACAGAGACGTAGGTATGAGTGAAATACAACGCATCGCGCACCCAGACGGGCATGAATTAGCGTTTAGTTACACACAGGGTGAAGGCCCGGCAGTCGTGTTTTTAAGCGGCTATCGTTCCGATATGAATGGGACGAAGGCCACGATGCTGGAAGAATATTGTACTGCCGTGGGACAGGCGTTTCTGCGCTTCGACTATCGTGGGCATGGTCAATCGGGCGGTGAGTTTATTGAGGCGACTGGTAGCGATTGGTTGTCAGATACGTTGTTCATGCTCGACAAAGTGCTGCAAGGCACGCCGGTGATTCTGATTGGTTCCAGCATGGGCGGGCATTTAATGGTGCGCGCAGCGCTTGAGCGTCAAGAACAGGTGAAAGCGATGATCGGGCTTGCCGCCGCAGTTGATTTTACCGAGAAGCTCATGTGGGCACGCGGTACGGAAGAGCGTCGGGCGGAATTAAAAGAAAAGGGCGTCATCTATCTGCCGTCGGAGTATAGCGATGAGCCTTACCCGATTACGATGAAGTTCATCGAGGATGGCCGGAAGGCGATTCTGCTCGACGACATGATTCCGTTGCAGATTCCGGTGCATTTGATTCATGGAATTTTAGACGACGATGTGCCATGGGATTTCTCGCTCGCCTTATGCGCGCAATTGGAAAGTATGGATGTGGAAGTCACTCTTGTGAAAGATGGCGACCATCGTTTGTCACGTCCCGAAGACATTGTGCGCATCTGCATCGCGCTGGATCGCTTGTCGGATAAAATCAACGAAGCGTCGTTGAATCCCGGCGACTTCGCTTAAAGAGTAATACGCAGTAAACAGTTGTTTCAGGCGCTAAACTCTGGCAAAGCATCCCCTATAGCAATCAACGTCAAAGGGGATGACGCATCATGACCAAGCCTTCTGCCAAGCCGCAAAATCCGAATTTCTCATCTGGCCCGTGTGCCAAACGTCCCGGCTGGTCGCTAGAAGCGCTAAGCGATGCGGCGCTTGGGCGTTCGCACCGTGCCAGCATTGGCAAAGCGAAACTTAAAGAAGTGATCGACCGTAGCCACGCGATGCTGAATCTGCCGAGCGATTATGTATTGGGCATTGTCCCTGCGTCAGATACCGGCGCGGTGGAAATGGCGATGTGGAGTTTGCTCGGTGCGCGCGGCGTTGACGTGTTTGCATGGGAAAGTTTTTCGAGCACCTGGCTGAAAGATGTTACCGGCCAATTGAAGCTGGAAGATGTGCGCGGCTTTGAGGTGGGCTATGGCGAATTGCCCGATCTCTATCAAGCGGACTGGTCGCGCGATGTGGTCTTCTGCTGGAACGGTACGACCTCTGGCGTAAAAGTGCCGGATGGTGATTGGATTCCTGATGACCGGGAAGGCTTGGCCATTTGCGATGCGACTTCAGCAGTCTTCGCAATGGATTTGCCAGTCGAAAAACTCGATGTGATTACATGGTCCTGGCAAAAAGTCATGGGCGGGGAAGCCGCGCATGGGATGATCGCGCTGTCGCCGAAAGCCGTAGAACGTCTGCAGAGCTATACTCCAAGCTGGCCGATGCCGAAAATATTCCAGATGACGAAAAAAGGGCAGCTGATTGAAGGCATTTTTAAAGGCGAAACGATCAATACCCCTTCAATGCTGGCTGTCGAAGATGCGATTGACGCCTTGAAATGGATGGAGAACATCGGTGGGCTGCAAGGCTGCATTAAGCGTTCCAAGGAAAACCTGCACGCGGTTGCCAGCTGGGTGAATCGTACGGATTGGGTAGACTTCTTGCCTAAACGCGCGGAAACCCGGTCGTCTACATCGATTTGTTTGAAAATTGTCGACCCGTGGTATCAGGGATTAAGCGAAGAAGAGCAGGCGGCGAAAGCCAAAGACATGGTGAAACTGTTAGACAAAGAGGGCGTGGCCTATGACATCGGCGCCTATCGCGATGCACCGGCGGGTTTGCGCCTCTGGGGCGGTGCCACGGTGGAGGCCAGCGATTTAGAAGCGCTTTTCCCGTGGCTTGACTGGGCATTCGCGCAAGTAAAAGAAGGGCAGGCTGCTGCTGCTTAATAAAGACAACGTCTGGGGGATGGGGTGTCTACATTTCAAACGCGAGAGCGTTTTGCGATGGCAAAACGTGAGCTGATCAATCTGCAATTTCCAGTGCTTCGGAATAAGGATGGGGGATTTGTGTTTCAGCTCAATCGATCGCCACAGCCTATCACGCAGGCGATATTCGAACAAACCGAGACATTATCAACGCTTTATACCTGGCCAGTCTTGGTGGCGCATCAATGGGTGGAATATCATCACGATGGTACGGCGTATTTAAGCGCACGTGGTTTCGAATCCTTATACGATGAATTGTGCCACTTCTGTAAAGATAATCATCGGGCAATTGCCTGATTTTGGTTGAATCCTGCGGGAAAAGCATTAAGTCAGGCACTAGCTAACTTCAACGACAGGACCCGCTATGCCCAAAGTACTTATTTCCGACAAACTCGCTCCCCGTGCTGCTGAAATTTTCAAGGAACAAGGGGTCGATGTCGATGTGAAAGTGGGCATGACACCCGAAGAGCTCGCCGCTTGTATCGGTGAGTATGATGGGCTGGCCATCCGCTCGGCCACTAAAGTAACGCCGGAAATTCTGGAAAAAGCGACGAAGCTTAAAGTCGTTGGGCGCGCTGGGATTGGTGTCGATAATGTCGATATCAAAGCGGCGACAGCCAAAGGCGTTATCGTCATGAACACGCCGTTTGGTAATTCTGTCACCACAGCGGAACACAGTATTTCCATGATGATGGCAATGGCGCGTAAAATCCCGCAAGCTAACGCTTCCACACATGCTGGGAAATGGGAGAAATCAGCCTTTATGGGGACGGAGCTTTCCGGCAAAGTGCTGGGATTGATCGGGTGCGGGAATATCGGCTCGATCGTTGCCGATCGCGCGCAGGGGTTAAAGATGAAAGTGATCGCCTTCGATCCATTCTTATCCAGTGAACATGCGCAAAGCATTCATGTCGAAAAAGTCGAACTGGACGAATTGCTAAAACGTGCGGATGTCATTTCTTTGCACACGCCTCTGAATGACGCTACGCGTAACATCTTGAACAAAGATAGCATGGCGAAATGTAAAAAAGGTGTGATGATCGTTAACTGCGCACGCGGTGGATTGATTGTTGAAGCCGACCTGAAAGCCGCGATTGAAAGCGGGCAGGTGGCCTCTGCGGCGCTGGACGTTTTCGAAGAAGAACCGGCAGAGAGCAATCCACTGTTTGGGATGCCTCAGGTGATTTGTACTCCGCATTTGGGGGCATCAACGTCTGAAGCACAAGAAAATGTCGCGCTTCAAGTGGCCGAACAAATGGCCGATTATCTGGTCAATGGAACCGTTACCAACGCCTTGAATATGCCAAGTGTCTCCGCAGAAGATGCTGCTACGTTGAAACCGTATATCGAATTAGCAAGTCTGCTGGGCAGTTTTGCCGGGCAGATTACTGAAACCGGCCTGCACAAAGTCGTAATTGAATATCAAGGTGATCTGGCCAAGTTAAACACGCGTCCCTTAACGGCAGCGGCATTAAATGGCCTACTCGCCCCGTTGATGGAAGGCGTGAATATGGTCAACGCCCCGGCATTGGCGAAAGAGCGTAATATCGAAGTAAGCGAAGTCACGCGTGAAAAAACCAGCCATTATAAATCGCTGATGCGCATTACGGTGGATAGTGAGCGCCGCACGCGCGAAGTCGCGGGCACCTTATTTGGTCAGCAGCCGCGTATTGTGGTGGTGAATGGTGTGCCGCTGGAAGCGGCGTTGAATGATAACATGCTGTTCATCGCCAATGAAGACAAGCCGGGCATGATCGGCGGTGTTGGTAAAATTCTGGGTGACGCGCAGATTAACATCGCAAACTTCCACCTTGGCCGTCGCGAGGAATCGGGCGCAACCGATGCCGTCGCGTTGGTAGAGATCGATCAGGAAGCGACACCGGAAGTGATTAAAGCCATTTCGCAACTTGAAAGTGCTCAACAAGTTAAGGCATTGAAGTTTAACAAATAACGCTGACTTATAACATATTTATATTTTTATGGGGTCTGCTTAATCTTTTTTTAAGGAATGTAAGCCTATATTAGGCATACGCGAATAAGAAAAAGCATTAAGGAGACACCCATGCGAGTCGTTCGGCAAAAACAAAATATTCAAAAAAATCTCGCTTATGCGGTGCTAGCCGCTGGTTTAACCAGTGGTGTTTGGAGCGATGAAGCGGAAGCGAAATCAAAATCCGACCTGCAAAAGCAAGAGGCAGCGCGTTTAAACTAACGTGACTAACAGACAAAGAAAAGCCCGCCATTTGGCGGGCTTTTTTGTATGCAATACATAATTGATTATTCCATATATTGTCCGCCATTGACGGACAGAGTTTCTCCGGTAATAAAGCCGGCCTTATCATCGACCAGAAAACACACAGCACGGGCGATTTCTTCCGGCTCGCCAAGGCGGCCAACCGGAATACCCGCAACGATTTTTTCTAAAATATCTTCGCGCACGGCTTTCACCATGTCTGTCGCAATATAACCGGGTGCGACGGCGTTGATGGTGATGCCTTTGGCGGCGGTTTCACGCGCAAGCGCTTTAGTGAAGCCAAAAATACCCGCCTTGGCAGCGGAATAGTTGGTTTGGCCGAATTGTCCTAACTGGCCATTGATCGAGGAAATGCTAACGATGCGGCCAAATGCACGTTCGCGCATCCCATCAATCACCGCGCGGGTCATGTTGTAGCAGCTGTTCAGATTGGTATGAATCACATCGTTCCAGTGGTCCTGATCCATTTTATG
>DDZS01000019.1:1507-70035 GCA_002346425.1 Alphaproteobacteria bacterium UBA3002 | reverse complement strand
GCGCAAACGCAGGCCCATCAGCAGCTGTTCCTGCATCCGCTCGATATTGCTGAGGCGTGTTTGCGCTTCCCAGCCATGCTCAACGGCCTGCACTTGCGACAGCCAGCGTTCCGGGCTTTTAATGCCTTGAGTGGCTACCCAGTCTCCTCGCTCACGCATCCGCCCATGCGCGCCAGGGCCGATGCCGATATAGGGCAGCCCCCGCCAGTAGCAGAGGTTATGCGCGCTTTCATGCCCCTCTGCCGCATAATTTGAAATTTCATACGCGTGTAAACCCGCTTGCTCGCACAGTGCTTCGGTGGATTCGTATAATGCAGCAGCGAGTTCTTCTTCGGGCATTTTAAAGGCATGTTTCACGTAATAGGCATGGTGAAATGCGGTGCCTTCTTCGATGGTCAATTGATAGAGCGATAGATGCCCGCGGGCATAGCTCAACGCTTCTGTTAATTCTGTTTCCCACTCGGCAAGCGTTTGTTCGGGCCGCGCATAAATCAGGTCGAAACTGTAGCGGGGGAAATAAGTCGCGGCCAATTCCAGCGTCTTAATCGCCTCTCCCACTGAATGTTCACGTCCTAAAAAACGTAACACTTCCTCTCGCAGGGATTGAATGCCGATCGAGACGCGATTGACTCCCGCCTCGGCCAGCGCTGCGAATTTCGCGGCTTCGGCAGAAGTGGGATTTGCTTCCAGCGTGATTTCGATATCAGCCGTGGCAGGCCATAACCGACGCGCTTCTGCAATCAACACCCCCACTGTGTCCGGAGGCATGAGCGAAGGCGTTCCACCACCAAAAAAGATGCTCGCGAGCTGTGCCTCCGGCATCTGGTGATAGGCATAACGCATTTCGGTAAGCAATGCCTTGCGCCAGGCCTGCTGGTCGACCGCGTCGCGCACATGCGAATTAAAGTCGCAATACGGGCATTTCGCCTTGCAAAAGGGCCAGTGAATATAAAGCGCGAAGCGATTTTCGATTTGCGTATCGATCATAAAGCCGCGAGAATATGACTATGAGCGCCAGCAGTAAAGAGGCTTTAATTCCAATCATGACCAACCAGTATGATCGGATTTACAGCATTGAAGCCGAATGGGGCATTTATTTGCATGAAGGCGACCAACGTCCGCGTATCGATTATTTTCACGACGCGGTGCGCGCCCTGACCTCGGGCGAGGCAAAACTGCACGCCAAAGACAGTCGCCTTTCGGTAGAGCATCTGGCTTATGACCTGTCGCAATTACGGCAGGCGCAGGCGAAACCGATGGGCAAGCGCAATATGGGCGCGCAGCAATCGACTGGCGATGCCTTGGCAACTGGCGCGGAAGCAGGCCATTTCCGCTCAATGGACCGCGCGACGCGAAGCGATTTAGCGCAATTGTATAAAGATTACACCGTGCTGTTTGCCGCGTTGTTCGCTGAGGTAGCAGATATGAATTTCCATAGTCGGGAAGATGAGATCGATGCGACGGTCGAAGAAATCGCCGTGGTCGAAGATGTGTTGAAAAAACTCGCCAATGGACAGCTCATCAAGGAAGAGGCGATGGCGATTATTGAAGAACTGGAATATGACGCGATGCGCGAATATATCCAGATGGCGATTGCCGGGCAGACCATTTACCATCAGCAGGCCGATCAGCTCATTGTGAAGCTGCAGCAGTTTGAGAAGAAATTGGAAGACGAAAAGCGCGGGCTGGATACCGCACATACGCATTATGTCACCTCGCGGCTGGCGGTCTATGAAGCGTCCAAAGATATTGTCAAAAAGCTCGCCGGCGAGGGGATGAATTTAGCCGGGAAATATGTCGAAAGCGCGCTCGGTCAGTCCGCCGGTCGCGGCGCAGACATGGGCCGCAGCCAATAGGGTTAATCAACTTCAAATAAGCACAATCGCGTTTTGCCATAGGTACGGTCTTTAACCAGGCTAAGGCCCGCGATTTCAGGCATCGCGTTGCGTTTGTCCTGTTCCATACTCAAAATCGTGCCTTTGCGCAGCCAGCCACTATGTTTCATACTTTCCACCATCGGCGCGAATAAATTGGCGTGATAGGGCGGGTCGGTCAGCACCAGTGCCACCGGGGCTTTTGCAGCAGGTAGCTGTACAGCATTGGCAAGCACCACATCACTTTTGCTTTGCGCTCCCAGCGCTGCGATGTTTTTCTTAGTCAGGCCAACGGCTTGCTGGTTATTATCGACAAAGGTGGCATGTACCGCCCCGCGCGAAAGGGCTTCTAGGCCGAGCGCTCCGGTGCCGCAACACAGATCGAGCACGCGTTCATCTCGTAAGACATCCGCTTCTAAACCATGCTCCAAAATGTTAAATAAGGACTCACGCGCGCGCTCACTGGTAGGGCGAATGTCACCGCCTTCGGGCACATTCAAGCGTTTACCTTTGTATTGACCGGCTATGATGCGCATATCTCGCTCCACTTCTTGCCTACGGCATTTTTCAACGCATCGGTGCTGACGGGTTTCACCTCTCCTTCTTTCAAGCCACCCAGTTGAAACGGGCCATAGGAGATACGAATCAAACGGCTGACCGGGCAGCCGACATGTTCAAACACGCGGCGAATTTCTCGGTTTTTCCCTTCCGTAAGCGTGACCAATGCCCAGACATTGGCACCGGTCGGCGCATCATGCTCGCGCTTGACGCTGATGCCGCGATATTGCACCCCATCAATCTCAATGCCTTTTTTCAGCTGGCGGCAGTAGTCTTCGCTCGGAAATCCATGCATGCGCACACGGTATTTCCGCGCCCATCCGGTTTCCGGATGCTCGAGATAATGCGCCAGCGCGCCGCTATTGGTCAGCAATAATAAACCTTCGCTATTCAGGTCCAAACGTCCGATTGAGATCACCCGCGGCAGTTCCTTCGGCAGATGATCAAACACCGTCGGCCGTCCCTGCGGATCGTCATGCGTGGTAATCAAACCGGTCGGTTTATGAAAGAGCCACATCCGGGGCTTGGTATCCAGCGCCACTGTTTTGCCATTCACGATCACTTTGTCTTGTGGTCCAACAAAATGCACTGGTGAATCGATCACGGTGCCATTCAGCTTCACCTGCCCTTTTTCGATCAACCGCTCGGCATCGCGCCGCGAACAGACACCGCATTGGGAAATATATTTGGCGATGCGAATCGTACCCGACATTATGCGTTGCTCGCTTGATAATGTTTGGCGGCGTTGACAAAGCCTTCCCAAATCTTATCGTCCGCACCGGTCACATGATATTCCGGATGCCATTGCACCCCCAGACAATAAGGATGTTCGGGATGTTCGATGGCTTCAATAATACCATCCGGCGCGGTACCGCTCACCACGAGAGAGGGGGCGCATTGCAACACCGCCTGATGATGCGCACTGTTGACACCGATTTCATTGGCGCCCACCAATCGATGCAGCAAACTGCCCTGTTTTACCTGAACGCTGTGCCCCACTTCGTTGCGCGGATTGGGCTGTTCATGTTCAATCTCGCTTTGCACATAATCCGGTATATGCAGCATCAGTGAGCCACCACAGGCAACGTTAAGCGCCTGCTGCCCCCCACAAATGCCTAGAATCGGCATCTGCCTCTCTAGCGCTTGCCGGCACATCGCTAATTCAAAATCGGTACGTGTTGGTTTGAGCATGATCCGCTCATGGCTTTCGTTGACGCCATATAGTTTCGGGTCGATATCGAAGTCGCCACCGATCACAACTAACGCATCAATGCGATCCAGATAAGCATCTACCTGATCGAACACGTAAGGTAAGGCGATCGGCAAACCACCATAAGGTACCACCGCATGCAGGTAATTCTCGCGCATGGCATACCACGGTAATTTCGAATAGGTCGGCGCGGTTTCGTGATCCAGAATGAAGCCGATAACGGGAAGTGTGTCCATAGGCGCACTCTACGTCTTGCGATAAGCGCTTGCAATGCCAAAGCCCGCTGCTTGGGTGCATGCGCCTTGCTTTTTCGGGACAGTTTCGTCACACTATCTGAAAAAACAACGACTTTACAGGGAGTGTGCCATGTCACTGGGCGCGTTGATCGGAACGATCCTGGGTATTCTATTGGTTGTCGGCGCGGCGGTCACGTCGATCGAAAACCCGTTTATATTCGTCCATATTCCAAGTCTTGCCATTGTGCTTGGCGGCACGATTGCCTCCGCATTTATGAGCTATCAGGCGCGCTATGTAAAAACCAGCTTCAAAGCCATCTGGTGGATGCTGAAAAAGCCCAAATCCTCACGCGAGGGTCTCAATGAAGAAATTGGGCGCATCATCAAATGGGCCTATCTGGTACAGCAGAAGGGTCTGCCCGCGCTGGAGAATGAAATCAAATCCGTCAAGTCAAACGACCCGGTGATCCGCTATTGCATGGAATGCATCGCCGGTGGCCATAAGGCCGAGGATCTACGCCCGATGATGGAGCAAGCGATTGAAGCCGAGTATGAGCGCGCGACTGTTCCTGTGACGATTTTGAAAAATATGGGCGGAACTGCCCCGGCCTTTGGTATGATAGGGACCCTGATCGGTCTGGTTGGTGTGTTGCAAAGCATGGGCGCGGGTGGCGACATGGCAAAAACCATCGGGGTGGGCATGGCCATCGCCCTCATCACGACGTTGTATGGTGTTATCTTGGCGCGGCTGTTATTTCTGCCCGCTGCCAGCACCTTACAGCAGAAAGAAGAGATCGAGCTGTTCCGTAATACGATGGTGATTGAAGGGCTCATCATGCTCGCGGAAAAGAAAAGCCCGCGTTACATGCAAGATCGCCTTAATAGTTTCCTTGATCCATCCATTCATTTCGACATCGACCGGCAGATACGTGGGTAGCCATGGCGGTTAAAAAGAAAAAGCAGGAAGAGGAAAATACCGATGAGTGGCTCGTCACCTATGCCGACGCGGTCACCCTGATCTTATGTTTTTTCATCCTGATGTTTTCTGTGTCCAAACCGCAGGAAGATGACTTCAAAAAAGTCGCCGACGCGTTTACCGCTGCCGGGCTGATGCAAGAGCAAGAGCAGGACAGCATGTCGACGCTGACGGAAGAAATCGAGATTATGATCGAAGCCAATGCGCTGGAATCGGTCATGTCCGTAGAACAGGATGACGACGGCATAACATTGGAGCTGGCTAGTGGCGCTTTCTACCATTCCGGCTCTGCCAAATTTAAAGCCGAAGCGGTTCCCATTTTGCAGGAGGTCGCGCTGATTCTACAAGATTTTGATTATGACGCCTATGAGATCAATATCGAAGGCCACACCGACGATGTGCCGATTCGTTCTAACGTCTATCCCTCGAATTGGGAGCTTTCGGCAGGGCGCGCGGCTAACATCGTCCGCTTCTTCATCGCCGATGGGTTAACGCCTGAATTGCTTAGCGCTGTCGGCCATGCCGATACCAAACCGAAAGTGCCGAACCTAGATGAAATGGGCAACCCCATCGAACAAAACCGCGAACTCAATCGCCGCGTCGCTATTCGTGTAGAGCGGGTAGATTAGATTTTTTGCGCTTCTTCGTAATGAAAAGAGGCCAGCAGGCCGACCACAGCCATGAGCTGCGATAGCTTAGGTTCCACCTATTTTGCAGGAAGCAAAATAGGGGAGCAACATTCCGACGCGCCGCGCCGGAAATAATTTCTAATGCCGGAAGTGGCGGATACCAGTCATCACCATCGCCATCCCGTGCTGATCCGCGGCGGCAATCACTTCGTCATCCCGCACAGAACCGCCCGGCTGAATAAGCGCGGCTATTCCCGCTTCCGCGGCGTGATGCACGTTGTCGTCAAACGGGAAAAACGCATCCGACGCCAAGACCGCGCCTTGGGTGGATAGGCCAGCATTCTCCGCTTTCCAGCACGCCAGACGGACCGAATCAACCCGACTCATTTGCCCGGCGCCGATGCCGACGGTGGCGCCTTCTTTGGCCATGACAATCGCATTCGATGCCACATGCTTGGCGACCGTGAAGGCAAACTGCAGATCCCGTAACTGACGCGCATCTGGATGGGTTTTGGTTGCGACATTCAGGTCCTGTAGCAGTGCGGTATCACGCTCTTGCACCAGATATCCGCCAGCAACCGCTTTGATGACCAGCTCATTCGAATGTTCCAGCATCCCGCCGGTAACCAACACGCGTAGATTCTTTTTCTTTTCCAAGACTGCTGCCGCACCATTGGTAATGCGCGGGCAAATAATCACTTCCAGAAACAGCTTACCAATTGCCTCAACCAGCAATTCATCCAACTCGCGATTGATTGCCAGAATACCGCCAAACGCACTCGTCGCATCGCAAGCCAGTGCTTTCCGATAGGCATCGACACAATCTTTACCAAGCGCCACGCCGCAGGGGTTGGCGTGTTTAATGATTGCCACGGCCGGTTCTTCAAATTCACTGACCAGACGGACGGCTGCATCGGCATCGGCGAGGTTATTATAGCTCAATTCCTTGCCTTGCAGTTGCTTGGCATGCAGCACGGAGGGTTGGTCGCTCGGCAGCAGATAGGTTGCAGCCTGTTGATGCGGGTTTTCACCATACCGTAACGGCGCGCCCTTGCGACCGCCGATAAAATGATCGGGCAGGCCGTCTACGCTAAATTCCTGCGCAAACCAGCGGCTGATTGCCGTGTCATAGGCAGCGGTGCGGGCAAAGGCTTTCCCCGCCAATTCCCGCCGCAGAGCTTGATCCGGCCCCTGATCTGTAAGCGTCGCTGCCACCCGTGCGTAATCCGCAGGGTCGGTAATGATAGTGACATGCGCATGGTTTTTGGCCGCCGCACGAATCATCGCCGGCCCGCCAATGTCGATATTTTCAATCGCATCCGTTATCGAGGCGTCGCCCGCTACGGTCTGCTCGAAAGGATAGAGCGTAATCACTACCATATCGATCCCCGCAATCCCATGTTCCTGCATCGCCTGCGAATGCTCCGCCTGATCGCGATCGGCCAGAATGCCGCCATGAATTTTGGGGTGTAATGTCTTTACACGCCCCCCCATGATTTCCGGGAATCCCGTCACATCGCTGACAGACGTGACGGCGAAGCCAGCGTCTTTCAAATGTTTCGCGGTGCCGCCGGTCGATAGCAGCTCCCATCCGGCATCGGTTAGGGCTTTCGCAAAATCGGTCAGACCGGTTTTGTCGGATACGGATA
Source organism: Alphaproteobacteria bacterium UBA3002 (assembly GCA_002346425.1). Lineage (GTDB taxonomy): Bacteria > Pseudomonadota > Alphaproteobacteria > Rickettsiales > UBA3002 > UBA3002. The sequence continues at coordinate 62,903 of DDZS01000019.1, read as the reverse complement.
GTAATGCGCGTTGGGTCATGTGGCCTCCTTATATTCGGGTACGGCGGTGTGCAACAAACGTTTCAATTGGTCGGGCTCGGCTTTGCTCGCCGCTTTATGTAGATCGTCGATTTGCTTGGCGATCAGCTTAACCGCCGCCTCACGCGCGGCGGCCAGCATAATATCGCTATGGCTGGTCGGTTCGACTTTTTCGCTATCGTAAAAAAGTTCCTCATGCAATTTCTCACCCGGACGCAGCCCGGTATAGGTAATCGCGATATCGTCATGCGGACGTAATCCAGCAAGGCGGATCATCTGAATCGCCAAATCTTCGATACGCACTGGGGTTCCCATATTTAAGACAAAAATTGGCGCTGCCTGGTCACACGGCAAAGCCGCGGCTTGCAGAATCAGCTGCACCGCTTCCGGAATGGTCATGAAGTAACGCGTCATGTCAGCATGCGTTACCGTGAGCGGTCCGCCCGCTTCCAATTGCTTTTGAAACAGTGGCACTACCGATCCGGTAGAGCCGAGTACATTGCCAAAACGCACCGTGACGAAACGCGTTACTTTTTGGCTTTGGCCCAGCGCCTGACAATAGGCTTCCGCCAGCCGTTTGCACGCACCCATGATATTGGTCGGATTGACCGCTTTATCGGTCGACACCTGCACCATCAGCGGCACTTCCGCTTCGACACAGGCATCTGCTACATTGCGGGTACCGTGAATATTGGTGCGCACCGCTTCGGCCTGATTCATCTCGCAAAGCGGGACATGCTTTAATGCCGCTGCGTGGAAAACGACTTCGGGTTTATGGCGCTTAAACAGTGATAAAATCTGCTCTTTATTGCGAATATTGCCCAGAATCGCCCGCCGCGTCAGCTCGGGATGCGTGGCGGCCAATTCGCGGTCGATTTCATATAGCGCCAACTCGCTTTGTTCGAGCAGCAGAATATGTTTCGGTTGCCACGCGGCAATCTGGCGCACGAGTTCGCTACCGATCGATCCGCCCGCGCCGGTAATGAGAATTTTCTTGCCCTGAATGACCTGTTCCATTGCCGCTTGGTCGGGTTTCACCTGACTGCGACCCAGCAAATCTTCTACGGCCACGGGACGCACTTTGGCCACTTCTTCACTTTGCGACAAATCGCTGATACGGGGCATGCGCGAGAGTAGAATCGCTTCGCTTTCGGCAAGTTTCAGCAATTGCCCTACGGCTTCACCGCTCATATGCGGGTCAGCAATGATCAGACGTTGCGCGGCTTGTTGTTTGCGCTTTAATTTACGCAAAACTGCCGGAATTTCATGCAAGCCACCGTAAATATTGACGTCATGCATGGTCCGCCCCTGCCCTTGTTCATCCAGCGCGATCACCGCCACCACGCGGTAGGGGAAAGACGGCTGGCGAATCGATTCGCGGATAAAGGCTTCAGCCTGTGTAGTGGCACCTACCAAAACAACAGGAACTTGCCTTCCGGCGGGCAAACGGAGTTTTTTCTCATGCCAGAGACGCGACATCAGGCGCGGCCCGGTCATCGCCGCCACTAATAGCAGCCCATGCATGACTGGTACGCTACGCGGCAGCTCCTCCAGCCGGTTAAGCATGAAAAGTAAGCCGTAACACACCACCTGCGATGCACCGCAGACTTTGACGATTGTCGTCAGATCATGCAACGACACGTAGCGCCAATAGCGGCGATAAAGGCGTGACCAGCAGACGAATAGCACCATGCTCGCCGCGGAAAGCACGATGCCTTCGACCAGATAGGATTGTGCGTTTACAAAAGCCTCTTCCGACCAGCGTAGATAGAGCGCGATGGTAAAGCAGGCAGCCGACAGCGCTGCATCGACGCTTCCCGCTAAAAAATTACGCAGGCTGCTACGCCGCATAGGCTTGTACGGTTTTCCGCCGGGTGAACATGGCGCAGAGCAGGAAAGCGACGACATAGGCCGCAATCACCAGAATGATTGGCGCTGTCGGCACATAAAGCGTAGCGATGGCCAGCCCAATCAGCAGCATGTTGGTACAGGCCACCCACCGCGCGACTTCGCTATGGCTCCACCCGCCTCGCACTGCGCGCTGGTAGAAATGTTTTGAATGCGCCTGCCAGATTTTTTCACCCTGCAATAACCGCGCGATCAGTGTCAGCGTCGCATCGGTCAGGTAGTAAGCCGGTAAAATTAACGCTGCGGCCCATGCGCCTTCTTCGGCCATATGAAATAATAGATAGGCCGAGACAAAGCCCAAAGGCAAACTCCCCGCATCGCCCATGAAACAACAGGCGGGGTGTTTGTTGTAGGGGAAAAAGGCAATCAGGCAGATGAGGATAATCAGCGCGTCGATGGCAATCGCTGGCGCCGCTGCAGGATTAAGCAATGTCACCGCAATCATGCCCAGACATAAGGTCCCCACATGCAGGGTGGTTAGCTCATCAATACCATCCATAAAGTTGGTGAGATTAATCATCCATACCCATAACAGTGCAACAAGCGTAAGCCCCGCCCAATCGGGCAACAGCCCCTGAAATACATCCACACCTACTACGGTCATTCCGTAGGCCACCGCGATTGCCTGTGCCGCGAGTCGCAAGCCAACCCCTAAGCCGCGCCAGTCGTCCATAAAACCCACCGCGCCAAGTACCAGCATACCGGCAATAATCGGCGTCGGAGCATGCGCGATGACCATAAATCCCGCGGCGACAATAATAAACGCGATGCCAATTCCGGTTGGCACTGGTACTTCATGATTGCTGCGTTCGTTCTTCTCCGCGAATTTGGCCAGGCGTTGCATGATAAACAGCGCCAGTGGCACCATCACAGACACCATGACAAGCGTTGAAATCGCAATCAGCAGAATATAGGTGATTTGCATGGCGGCACTATAGAGGGCGCGATTCTCTTTGTCATGTGTTGAAATGCCCTATTCTCTGCGGCCGAATAGCCTTTCAATATCCGCTAGTTTCAGCTCGACATAGGTCGGACGACCATGATTGCACTGGCCGGAATACGGCGTGGCTTCCATCTGGCGCAATAACGCGTTCATTTCATCGACATGTAACCGCCGTCCCGCCCGCACGCTATTATGACAGGCGAGCGTACCGCAGACATGCTCAATCTTCTCGTTCAGCGCTAAGGTCTCGCCCCATTCCTCAAGATTATCTGCTAAATCCTGAACCAGTGCCGTCACGTTAATGTCGCCGAGCACAGAAGGAATCTCACGTACCACGATGGCACCTTCGCCGAAGGCTTCAATCACCAACCCGCATTGTTCCAGCGCCGCCGCATGTTTTAGCAGCGCCTCACACGTATCTTCCCCAAGCTCAATGACCTCAGGCAAAAGCAGTGCTTGTCGTTTCATACCGCTAGCTGCCATTTGCGCTTTCATTTTTTCATAAACCAGCCGCTCATGCGCCGCATGTTGATCGACCATTACCAGTCCTTCTTTGGTCTGGGCGATAATGTAGGTTTCGTGCAATTGCGCGCGGGCCGCGCCTAAGGGATAGGCGGCGAGTTCTTCGACCTTTTGCGGCAATTGTTCCTGCGCCATCTGGGCGACGGGGGCGGCATCAGGCAAAGCAAAACTGGCTTGCGGGGCCGAGGCATAGGCGGCACTCGCCGGTTCATAAGCATAGGTCAATGAGGTGGGCGAGTTATGTCCTCCCTGATACTGCGGGAAGCTGGTGGGCCGCATTGCGCCCAAGGCTTGCTGCGCTACGGTGGTCGAGGCGCGGAACCCCGCCTCTGCCAGCGTATGCCTCAGGGCGCCAAGCAATAAGCCCCGCACCATGCCGGTATCCCGAAAACGCACCTCCGCTTTGGCCGGATGCACATTTACATCCACCTGTTCGGGCGGCACTTCTAAGAACAGCACCACCACCGGATGGCGATCGCGCGCCAGAAAATCCTGATAGGCCGCACGCACGACGCCCAGCAACAAGCGATCTTTGACCGGGCGGCCATTCACAAAAAGATATTGCTCGCTGCCCGTCCCGCGGTTGTAGGTCGGAACCCCTGCAAACCCTCGCAGGATTAAATCTTCGCGCTGCTGTTCGATACGCAGCGCATTGGTGACGAATGCCTCACCGAGCACTGAGCGCATACGCTGTTCTGCGGCATCCCACAATTCTTGCTGACTTGCACTATGACGCAACAGGGATTTGCCGTCATGTTGCAGAGTAAACCCGACGGTCGGATTGGCCATTGCGATACGTTGCACCATGTCCTTCACCGCGCCCGTTTCGCTGCGATCGGTTTTAAGAAATTTCAGCCGCGCTGGCGTGGCATAAAACAGGTCGCGCACTTCGATACTCGTGCCCTTGGCTACGGCAGCGGGGTGTAGTTCCGATACCGCGCCGCCTTCGACGCGAATCTGCCAGCCACTGTCATCACCGGCGGTGCGGCTACTGATCGCCACGCGGCTGACCGAGCCGATGGAAGGCAACGCCTCGCCACGAAAACCGAGATGGTGAATATTCAGCAAATCCTCATCCGGCAGCTTAGACGTCGCATGACGTTGAATCGCCAATTGCAAGGTGTCCGCATCCATGCCACAGCCATTATCCGTCACTTTGATAATGCTTTTACCCGCCTGTTGCAGCGTGATATCGATATGGGTGGCACCTGCGTCGATCGCGTTTTCCACCAATTCTTTCACCACCGAGGCCGGGCGCTCGATTACCTCGCCCGCCGCGATCTGGTTGACCAGATTACTGGGGAGAATGCGGATCTTCATGCCGCGCTGGCCTGCTCCCCATTTAAGGTGGCGCGCGCCAGAATCTTGCTTTCTTCCACGGCAGGCTGATCGAACGCATCAACGCCGATCATTTGCGCCACGGCAATGGTCTCGAGCATCATCTGCATCAGCCATTCGCCGATAATACGCTCTGACACATCCGGCAAGCTCACCACTCGCATCGGTAGGTGATGGCGTTTCAGGGTTTCGATGGTGCCTTCTTGCAGCGCGACCAGCACGTCACCCATCGACTTGTCTTTCAGATATTCAAAGCCATCAAATGGAGCCGCGGGAATGCGGATGCTGTCATCCTGTTTCACCGTAAAAATGGTGAAGATTTTATTCTTCGGCCCATCCAGCCAGAGCTGTAACTGACTATGTTGGTCCACCGCGCCCAGTGCGTCACACGGGGTGGAGCCCAGCCCGTCTTTGCCTAAGCTTTCCGCCCAGAGCTGTTTGAACCACGCGCTGAAACATTCCAGCCGGTCGCAATAAGGCATCATCACCGAAACGGTACGCGTGTCCATCATCGCGGCTTGCCAGCAGGCGCCATCCAGCGCTTTTTGCGGGTCTTTTTTCAGCTTTGCAATCGCATCCGCCGCGCCAGCGCGAATCGCCTGCACATCCAGCCCTGCAACTGCCGCAGGAAGCAAGCCCACCGAACTTAGTACTGAAAAACGGCCGCCGACATCGGGGTCGTGATCAATTACCGGCAAGTTATAATGCGCCGCTAGCTCACGTAATGCACGGTCGCCCGGCATAGTGATAACGCTGGCATGAGCCGCCAGATCCTTCGTGCCGAAATGCTCTGCTTTCGCTTTCAATAAGACAAGCCCCTGCGCCAGCGTTTCCAGCGTACCGCCGGATTTACTGATCAATAAGAGATGCGTATGCGCGATATGGTCTTTGGTCAGATAGCGCGCAATCGTATGCGGGTCGACATTGTCGACGAACGTCACCGGGAAGCCGCTATCTGTCAGGCTGCATAAGGTTTGTCCACCCAAACTGGAGCCACCCGTGCCAAGCACCAGCAAATGTTTGGAAGTTTCGCAAATCTGGGCCGCGCGTTTGAGCACTTGCTCCATATCGTCCTGCCGCTCTGGCAGATGCAGCAATGGCAGTGCTTTTTCGGCCATCCATTGATCGAATTGTTTTGCTACCGCAGGCACTTTGTCGCGCATGTTTTTCAGCGCGCTTTGCTCTGCATTACTCGTATGATCCAGATTTAATAATGTCGATGTCATTCGTCTCTCGCTTGTTGTCCTGCTACTACGTATAACAGCCCCTTATCTGAGAGCAACCGTTTCGCCACCCGGTTTACGGCTGCCATGTCGACAGCGCGGATATACGCGTTACGCTTATCCAAATAGTCCGGCCCCAACTCATAACGTTGCATACTGTCGAGATAGGCGATCAGACCGGCATTACTATCCAGTTGCAACGGAAATGATCCAGTCAGATAATCCTTTGCTTGCTGCATCTGGGCGTCGGTTATGCCAGCAGCTACGTGTTGTAGCGTCTGTCGCACGACGTCAAGCGATGCTTCAGCCGTTGCCGCTTGCGTGGCATATTGACCGATCCAATACGCCGTTTCGCCAAGCTGCTGTAAGTCCGTATTGATGCCGTAGGTATAGCCTTTTTTCTTGCGCACTTCCTCACCGAGAATGGAGGTCAGGCTGCTACCGCCCACAATTTGATTAAACACGAATGCCGCGTAAAAGTCCGGATCGTCACGGGATATGCCCGGTCCGCCAAACTGGATAACACTTTGCGGGACGTCCATGGCATGGCTGGCATGGTCTGTAGATGCCTGCCATTGCGGCGCAGGAATATCCGTAGCCGTAAAGCGATCAGCAAGTGGCAAAGCGCGTAACTGCTGTAAAAAATCACGCAGCTGTGACGCACTGATATCGCCCGCTGCACTGATCGTCATATTGGCCTGCGTTACATGGCGCTGATAAAACGCTTTTAAGTCTTCTGCGGTCAGGTTCGCCACGCTTTCTTCAGTGCCAAGCGTCGGCCAGCTATACGGATGATCGCCATATGCCGTGCGCCACCATAGCTGGCTGGCATGGTAATAAGGCGATTCCTGCTGGCGCTGACGAATCGCTTGCATTCGCTGCTTCACTTCGCGCAGACGCTCTGTATTCAGCGCCGGTTTGCTCAGCAATTCGCGCATCAATGCGATGGCCGTCTCGCGCTCGGCGCTCAGGCTTTTAAGATGCACGATGATATCTTCTTCGCCGACCGACACATTCAGGCTGATCGCTTTCTCTTCCAGCGCGCGCGCAAAAGCTTGCGCGTCATGTTCGGTGGTGCCTTCTTCCAACATTGCACCCGCAAGCCAGGCGAGACCAAGTTTCTCTTTCGGGTCAAACGCGCTGCCGCTATTGGTAAAGCGCAGGCGAATCTCAAACGCCGGCACGCTGGTTTCTTCCGCCAGCCATGCGGTTTTCCCCTCCGCTTCAATCACCTGCACCGGCACAAAGGCATGCGCTGGCACGGCCCATAATAGTAACAGGCAGGCGAGCAACCTCATGGCGATTTCTCCTCTGGCAGCAAATGGCCTGTGACTGACGCTTCCCGGCGCAATAATTCGGATGCAGCCTGAATGGCTTCGGCATCGACGGCATTTACTTTGCCTTCCCAATCGGTAATGAAATCCATCGGCAGTCCAAGCATTTTTAGCATGCCGACATAACTTGCGAGCGACTGCAGCCCTTCACGCGCGTAAATCGCTTCTGCGTTAAATAAGGTTTTAATCCGCTGTAGATCCTCAGCGGGGATAGGTTGCGCCACCGCTTCATCGATGACTTGATCAACGGCCTTTTCAAGGGCTTCCATGCTCACCCCAGCAGCAGGAGTTACACTTATCACCAATTCAGAGGGTCCGGCCGAAAGCCCGGAATAGCCCGCACTGGCGCTTACCGCTATGCCTTGCTCCTGCACCAGCTTTTGATACAGCAAGCCGGTCGAGCCACCGCCTAACCATTGGGCGAATAAGGCCAGTGGCAAAGCGTGTTCCGTCCCCTGACCATCCACCGGTGTGTTGTACGATGGCAGAAGATAATAACGCAGCCATTGCGGCTGTTTGACTTGCGGGTGACGCAACACTACCTGCCGCGCCGCGCGTTGTGGCGGTTCGTTCACCCAGTTGCGCTGGTAGTCCGGTTTGGCAGGAATCGTACCATAATATTTCTCCGCCAGTCGCTTCAGCTCATCGCGTTTAATATCGCCCGCGACCACCAAAACCATATTTCCGGCGTGGTAATAGGTGTCGTAAAACTGCTTGGCATCTTCCGCACTTAGCGTTTGCATCTCATGCATCCAACCGATAATCGGAATTTGGTAGGGATGGTGCTGATAGAGCGCTGCGTTGATTTGTTCTTTTATCAGCGCCATCGGCTGATTTTCGATGCGCGATCGGCGTTCTTCAATAATCACCTCGCGCTCTTTGGCATAGTCATTGGCGCTTGGTGCCAGATGCTGAAACCGATCCGCTTCCAACGCCATAATTTTTTCGAGATGTTCTGTCGCGATGGTCACGTAAAATCCGGTATAATCCGCTCCGGTAAAGGCATTGGTTTCACCGCCCAGCGATTCCACCATGCGTTCATATGTGCCTTCGGAATTTTTCGGCGTGCCTTTAAACATTAAATGTTCATGGTAATGCGCCAATCCCGACGCACCGCGCGGATCATCCGCTGCCCCTACAGGCAGCCAAAGCGTATGATTGACCGCAGGTACGCGGTGGTTGGGCACCAGAATAACCGGCATGCCGTTCGATAATGTGAATTCTTCAATCTGAATGTCTGCCGCGTGCGCCGGAAGCGCCAGCACGAGTAGCAGACTAATTAAATATCTGATCAATAACACTGCGTTCTTTCGGATCATCAATGACGGCGTCTTCGCCGCTGATGGTCTCTTCTTTATCCATTTTCTCGCGGATGCGCTCTGCCTCGCCCTGAGGATTTACTACGGAGTCGTCGGTGGCATCCAGACCGAGCCAACGCTGCACGGCATTTTGCGTCGTATCTTCTTCCTCAGAAGTGCTCTGGCGATCTTGAATTAATTTCAGCCGGATTTCATCATCGGCATCATCCGCACCGATGCGTTCCAAAAAACGCGATTCACCGACGGAGCCAACACTACTGGTTAAGACTGGGTCGGTCGCGGTGGGGACGCTGCTCATCTCAAAGCCATCCAGACTACCTAGTTCACTACCCAATTCACCGCTCAAATCCAGCTCCAAGTCGCTGTCCTGCAGTAACAGGCTTTCGGCGCGATCTTCCGCCCGTTGCGTTTCGCGTGGCGGTTCGCCGGGGCGAGGCGGTTCCAAAAAGAATTCCGGCGGGACGCTGAGCGGTGGGCGTGAGACAACCTTAAACTCATCGGGGGCGGATTTGTTCAGCCCTAGCGTCTGGCGTACATTGCCGCCACTACCGCAGGCCGTCAGCACCATCACTATCAAAACCGGAACAAACGCTCTCATGCGCGCTAGCTTAGTCATGGCCACGTGAAAAGCAAGCTTAGCCAGCGTCGCTGTCAGCAGTTTTCTTCGTTCGGAAACTATCCCACAACAACAGCATGACGCCGATAAAAATCCAGCTATCCGCCAGATTAAACGCGGGATAATGCCAGCCCGCGACATGAAAATCGAAAAAATCAGCCACGGCGCCGAAGCGCAGGCGATCGATCACATTACCTACCGCCCCGCCGATGACTAGCCCGATACCCGTTAAAACCAGACGATCAGGTTTCTTCCATAACCACACCAGCATAACGGCGCAAATACCCGCGGCGACTGCGATTAAAAACCACATTCCCGCTGGTGAGTTTGCTGGGAAAAGACCAAAGCTGACGCCGGGATTCCATACCATCACGAAATTAAAAAAGTCGGTTACTTCAATGGGCGGGCGGTTTGGCATATCGACCCAAAAGAGCATGACATGTTTATGGAACTGATCGATCAGGCATGCCACTACTGCGATGCTCAGCCCGATGGTTTTACTTCGCATGGACAATCTCCTTTGCTTGCGCGCTGTCTTTTGCAATCTGCGCGCGTAATGCCTCGGTCGTAGCGAAAGCCTGTTCATCGCGCAAGAAGGCTTTCCACTCAACGGTAATGCGCTTGCTATACAGATCGCCCTGATATTCGAATAAATGCACTTCCAAGCGCTCCTGTTGTTCGGCAAAGCTGGGTTGAATCCCGAAATTACCCACCCCTGCATAGGGGGTTTCGTCCACCCAGATACGCATGGCATAGACGCCGCGGCGGGGCAACAAGGTAGGCGGCGGCAACAGATTCGCGGTGGGTGCGCCCACGCCGCGCTTGTTGCCATGCACCACCCGACGCGACCAATAATATGGGTATCCCAAAAGATGCTCGACCGTGGGCATATCACCGCGTAACAATGCTTCACGCACGCGGGTGGAGCTAATTTTCTCGCCATCGCTGGTAAGGGGGAGCGCTTCACAATCCAGATGCGTTTTGTCTTGGGACCATTCCTGAAGTAGCGCCACATCGCCCACCCGGTCCTTACCGAAGCGGAATTCTTCACCCGTGATCACATAGCGTGCGCTTAACCCCTCTTCTAACACATGCTGCATAAAAGCTGTGGCGCTCAGGTTAGCAAATTCGGCAGTAAAACGCTGCAGCAGGCACACATCTACGGCAAATTCATCGCGCAAACGCCGCAATTTTTCATGCAGCGGCAGAATACGTAGATTCGGTTTTTCTGGACGAAAATACTGGCGTGGTAACGGCTCAAAACTCATCACCATTGCTGGCGCTTGGTACTGGAGGGCTTTTTCTTTTAGATGCCGTAGCACTTGCGCATGCCCGCGATGCAAGCCATCGAAATTGCCGATAGCCAAGACGGCGTGACGCGCGTTACCCGGCAGTTCGCGGTAATCACGCAGCAGGTGCATCAGGCGGTCGCCGCGTCCTGCTCTTCCACTGCAAAGCTGTCGCTACGCAGGCCGAAATACATTAAAATCGGCGCGGAAATAAAGATCGACGAATAGGTCCCAACGATCACGCCGACGACCAATGCATAGCTGAAACCACGCAACACTTCGCCACCGAAAATGGCTAGCGCCAAGGCTGCGAGCACGGTGGTAAAGGCCGTGACAATGGTCCGCGACAAGGTTTGGTTGATGCTGATATCAAGCAATTCGATCACCGGTTTTTTCTTATACCGACGCATGTTTTCGCGAATCCGGTCGTAGATTACCACCGAGTCATTGATCGAATAGCCAATGACGGTCAGTATCGCGGCAATAGAAGTCAGGCCGAAATCAAATCCGGTTAAGGCATAAAATCCTAGCATGACAATCGCGTCATGAATCAATGCAATGATGCCGCCTAAACCAAATTGCCATTCAAAGCGGAACCAGATGTAGAGCATCATCGCCCCCATGGCGATTACCAGCGCCATAATACCGGATTCAACCAATTCGCGACCAACGGTCGGCCCAACATAATCAATTTTGCGGTAGCTAATATCGGGATAGGCCTCGTTTAATACCTGCTTAATCGCAGCCACGCGTTCCGATTGTTCCTCATCCTCCGCGGTTTGCACGCGAATCATTACATCGCCATTGTCACCAATATCCTGCAACGACACCTCGCCCCAGCGCGAAGTATCCGAAAACAGCTGGCGCATGTCGGCCAGATCCACGCTTTCCTCGACGCGTACTTCCAGCAGAATGCCACCAGAAAAGTCGATGCCTAGATTTAAGCCTCGCGTTGCAACCGTACCGATGGTTAGAACGATCATCAGCAGCGAAATCGCAAACCCTAGCCAACGGCGCGCGATAAAGTGGATATGCGTATCATCGGGAATCAATTTTAATGGAAGCATTAACCAGTCACTTTCATATATTGGTAAATCAGATAGGCCACATACCAGAACACCATGATGCCGCCTTCGGTGCGGGTGACCTTTTTATCGCTGAGCATAAGTGGCACCAGCAGAGTCGAAGCCACAACCATGACCCAAATATCTACTTGTAAGAATTCCTGACTCACGGTCATGGGCGCTGTCGTCGAAGCCACCCCTAATACCGCTGTGATGTTAAAGAAGTTACTGCCCACCACATTCCCCACTGCAATATCCGAATGTTTGCGGTAAGCGGCGACTAAACACGTCATCAGCTCGGGTGCTGAAGTGCCGATCGCAACAATCGTCACGCCGATAACGCCTTCACTTGCGCCATAGATACGGGCTAATTCACTGGCCCCGTTTACCATAAATTCCGCCCCGATAATCAGCGCTGCCATCCCTCCGACAATCAGGATGATTGAGGTCAGCCATTCATATTCAAACGCGGTTTCTTCTTCGAATTCTTCGACCACATCCTGTGAATTGGATTGCCGTGAGCGGCGAAACAGGCTGAACAGATAGCCCGCGGTAATCGCTAGTAGAATCATGCCTTCGAATCGACCGATGATGCCGCCCTCGGCAAAAATCACCATGATAATCGTGGCAAGCACCATCAATATGCCATCGCGCTTGATAATGTCCGGGTCGGTTGTGACGGGATAAATCAGTGCGGTTAACCCTAAGATCAACAAAATATTGGCAATGTTACTGCCGATCACATTACCAATCGCAATGTCGGGTTTACCATCCAGGGTCGATAAGACGCTGATGACCATTTCCGGGGCTGAAGTCCCCAGCGACACAATGGTCAAGCCGATGATAATCACCGGTATCCCCATTTTTTTGGCAATCGAGACAGAGCCACGTACCAGCCCCTCGCCACCGGCTACCAGTAACAATAGGCCACCAATAATATGTAATGCTATCAGCATGCCTTCCTTATGCGTGAGTGCTGGGCGCAAGTCAACGAAACTCGGGACAGATGACACAGGCCAGAGACCCTGCTATAGGCCGGGTATGTCATTACTGCGATCCAGCGCCATTATCGGTCTGTGCACCTTGCTCTCGCGCATCTTCGGTTTCGTCCGCGATATTCTTATTGCGTCGACGCTCGGGGCAAGCTGGTTTTCGGATGCCTTTTTCGTCGCATTTAAATTGCCCAATTTTTTCCGCCGCCTCTTTGCTGAAGGCGCATTCAACGCGGCATTTGTTCCGCAATTTGCCGGAAAACTTGAGACCGAAGGTCATAAAGAGGCTATTTCATTCGCATCTCAAGCATTATCGGTACTTTTAGCGGTGCTTTTAGTACTAAATGCACTGTTTTTAGTGTTTATGCCTGTGTTCTTACGCTTTTTTGCACCCGGTTTCAGCGAAGACGCCGATAAATATGCCCTGACCGTCGAACTGGCGCGGATTTGTTTTCCCTATATCCTGACAATCTCACTTGTATCACTCTTAGCGGGCATTCTCCAGTCTTTGGGCCGATTCGTTGCGGCCTCCATGGCGCCGGTCTTGCTCAATTTCAGCCTGATCGCAGCCGTCCTCTTGACTAAAGGCGAGCCGGAAGCGGTAGCCTTCGGGCTGTCCTGGGGTGTGTTTGCTGCGGGGTTTATTCAGCTGGCATGGCTACTCTGGTTCGCCCATCGTGCCGATGCGTTGCCCACTTTGCGCCTGCCTCGCCTGACGCCGCCGGTCAAAAAGCTAATGTGGATCATGGCCCCCGCCGCATTAGGAGCCGGCGTTGCTCAGGTAAATCTGCTGGTCGATGTAGTGCTTGCTTCGCTGTTTCCAGAAGGCGTTTCCTACCTCTATTATGCCGATCGTCTGAATGAGTTACCGATTGGGGTGATTGGCGTGGCCGTTGGCACTGCGTTATTACCCAGCCTCTCGAAACAAATCAAAGCAGGGAATCAGGCCGGAGCTGCACATAGTTTAAATCGTGCGATTGAGCTGGTGTTATTGTTGGGCCTTCCATGTGCGGTGGCACTGATGCTTATTCCGGAGGCGCTGGTGCGCGTATTATACGAACATGGGGCGTTTTCACCGCAGGATCGCGTGGCGACTTATACTGCACTCATGGCCTATTCTGCCGGACTACCTGCGTTTCTGTTAGTGAAAGTCTTTGCCCCGGGATTTTTCGCTGCAGAAGATACCAAAACTCCGTTCAAAATCGCGCTGGTTTGCGTTGGCATCAATTTAGGGCTCAACCTGATACTCATGCAGTATTTCGAGCATGTGGGGCTGGCCATGGCAACCTCGGTCGCCAGTTGGGTGAATGTGGCCGCGATGGCGGTGATTCTGCATCGACGCGGTCAGTTTCAACCTACACCCGCACTCTGGCGGCATTTAGGAAAACAGCTACTGAATGTCTTAGTGATGGGCGGGGTCTTAGCACTCTGTTTGAAACCTTTAGCGCCATGGCTGGAAGGCGATACGCAGGAAGAGATTATTGGCCTGACCCTGTTAATCAGCGCTGGCCTGATCAGTTTTATTCTTGGCTGTGTGCTGCTGCGGGTGATCGACCCGGCCGATATGAAACTGCTGTTACGCCAGAAGCAGCGCTAGCATCAGGCTGCCTAAGGCAATGCGATACCAAGCGAAAGGTACGAAGCCGTGCTTGGTAATAAACGCCAGAATGCTGCGCACCACGATAAGGGCCGCGATAAAGGCAGCGATAAAGCCAACCGCAATCATTCCCAACGCCTCGTCATTGAGTAGGCCCCAATTTTTGTAGCTGTCATAGACCGTCGCGCCAAGCATAGTGGGGATGGCTAAAAAAAACGAAAATTCGGTCGCGGTTTTGCGATCCACTTTCAGTAACATAGCGCCCATGATCGTTGCGCCGGAACGCGACGTGCCGGGGATCATCGCCAGTGCCTGACAAAAGCCAATTTGTAGGGCTTTTTTCCAGCTCATTTCTTCCGGCGCATGCACTACGGGCGCCGGGCGATAGCGTTCGATCAGCAAGATGGCAATGCCACCGATGATCAACATGCAGGCCACCACCATCGGGTTAAACAACATGGATTTAATGAAGGAATGGAGTAATACTCCAAGCACCGCCGCGGGCAAAAAGCCAATCACGATGTTCAGAATAAAGAGCCGCTGGATAGGGTCGTGCGGCGCGTGCACCACCGCCTGCGTCAATCGTAGGCGGTAATGCCAGCAAATGGCGAGGATTGCACCAAGCTGAATCACGATTTCGAATACATGGCCGGGCGGTGTACTTAACCGCAGCATGTCGATCGCCAGAATCAAATGCCCGGTCGAAGAAATCGGCAGAAATTCGGTGAGTCCTTCGAGAATCCCGAGAAACAGGGCGTCTAGCATAAGTAACCGGAATGCATCGGAGTATCGTCCTTCATATGCATTGCTGTGCAGCCGCGCCTAACTTCAAATCCTATTTCTTTACGCTAGCCCAGACGCGTTTCATTGCGACAAAGAACAAGCCGGTGAAAATGAGTAGGAAGAGCACCACACGAATGCCCATCTCCTTACGCGTTTCCATTTCCGGCTCTGCAGCCCATTGCAGGAAATTCACAATGTCATAGGCTAACTGTTCTTTGGTCGCTTCGGTACCATCCTGATAGGTCACCAGATCCGGCTGTAACTGCGGCGGCATACCAATGACACCACCCGGGAAATACGGATTGTAATACGAGCCCGGCATGATCTGGATATGCGAATCTTCCGGCAATTCTTCATCATACCCCGTCATCAACGAATAGACATAGTTCGCCCCATTCGGGCGCGCTTTTGTCATCAGGCTCAAATCCGGAGGATAAGCACCGTTATTCGCTGCCCGTGCGGCTTTCTCATTGGGGAAAGGTGACGGGAATTTATCGGTCGGCAAACCAGGACGGTCGAACATCTCGCCATCATCATTGGGTCCATCACGGAAAGTATATTCCGCTGCCATAACCTTGATTTCGTTTTCACTGAAGCCGATTTTGGTTAGCTCGCGGAACGGAACGCGGCTTAGCCCGTGACAATTCGCGCAGACTTCGCGGTAAATCTGCAATCCACGTTGCGCGGCTTGTTCATTTACCGTGCCAAAGATACCGTCGAATTCCCAGTCCACATGTTTAGGGTGTTTCTGATCGCCCGCGGCATGTGCTGCCACTGTCAGACCAAACGCGAATAAAATGCTCAGGAGTAGCTTACGCATGGCTTGCTCCTTTCAGCACGGGAGATGAAATACTCTCTGGCAGCGGCAATGGTTTCTCAATTTTACCCACGACCGGCAGCACGATCAGAAAATGCGCGAAGTAATAAATGGTCGCGAGCAAGGTGATCGTAATATCAGGAATGTTATGCAGGTTAATCCCATCCGGGAAGTCGATCAACACGCCCCAATCGGCAGGCTGCGAACCTGCATAGCCCAGAATCACCGAATTCACCGCGAAGATCCAGAAGAACCAGCGATAGAGCGGACGGTAATTGGTACTGCGCACCGGCGAGGTATCCAGCCACGGAATCGCAAACAACACCGCAATCGCACCGAACATGGCAAGCACGCCACCTAATTTTGAGTCGATGGCAACACCGGCCAGGCCGACCAGCGTCAGCAAGGCACCCAGCATGATCGCAGAGGAAATCACGGTGGTACCCAGTTTTTGCAGCGGCGCTACGCAGGTCTGGCATTTACCGAGCAATGCCGGTTTCCAGGCAATAATGCCCACCAGCATCAACGGAATTCCAATCAGATAAAGCGGAATCTGGAAAGTAATCGCACGCAGGATCGCATAGAAGGGCAAGAAATACCATTCCGGCACGATATGCGAGGGCGTTACCAGCGGATTCGCTTCGATATAGTTATCTGGGTGGCCCAGATAATTCGGTGCGAAAAACAGGAAGCCCGCAAATACCAGCAAGAATACGCCGATTCCGAACATGTCTTTGATTGAATAGTAGGGGTGGAACGGAATCACATCCTGCGGACCCTTTACGTCAATCCCTTTCGGATTGTTCGATCCAAACGCATTCAATGCAAGAATATGTAAAATCACCACGCCGACGATGACAAATGGCATCAGGAAGTGCAGCGCGAAGAAGCGGTTGAGCGTCGGGTTATCGACCGAGAAGCCGCCCCACAACCAGTTTACGATGGGCTCGCCGACCAGCGGCAGCGCTGAAAAGAGGTTGGTAATCACCGTCGCACCCCAGAAGCTCATTTGCCCCCAAGGCAAGACGTAGCCCATGAAAGCGGTGGCCATCATCAACAGTAGGATGATCACCCCAAGCGCCCATAGCACTTCACGCGGCGATTTATAGGACCCGTAATAGAGCCCGCGAAAAATATGGATATAGACCACAATAAAGAACATCGACGCGCCAACCGCATGCATGTAGCGGATCAGCCAGCCGAAATTCACGTCGCGCATGATATGCTCGACCGAATTGAACGCGCTATTCACATGCGCGGTGTAATGCATCGCGAGAAAAAGCCCGGTTAAAATCTGAATCACCAGACACAGACCCGCCAATGAACCGAAGTTCCAGAAATAGTTGAGGTTTTTCGGCGTCGGGTGTTTCGAACCGATGACCTTGTCGATCGCAAAGAAAATCGGCAGCCGCTCGTCCAGCCAGCCCAGTGCACCTTTATACGGAGATTTGTGATGTAATGCCATATGCCTGAATTATCCTAACTTGATCCGGTCGTCGGCCAGGAATGCATATTCCGGGACGATCAGGTTTTTGGGAGCCGGGCCTTTGCGAATGCGGCCAGCGGTATCGTAATGCGAGAAGTGGCACGGGCAGAACCAGCCATCATAATCGCCCGAGTGATTGCCGATCGGTACGCAACCCAGATGCGTACATACGCCGACCATCACCAGCCATTGTTCATGGCCTTCTTTCACGCGCTCTTCGTCCGTTTGCGGATCGACCAATGTCGACACGTCTACGGCGCGTGCTTCATCAATATCTTTCGCGGTACGGTGACGGATAAACACCGGCTTCCCGCGCCACATGACTTTAATTTCCTGGCCCTCCGCGATCGGCGCGAGATTCACCTCGATCGACGCCATTGCCAGTACATCGGCGGAAGGGTTCATACTATCGACGAACGGCCAAAGGGTCGCCGCCGCGCCAACACCTGCCATTGCGGTTGCCGAGAGGACAATAAAGTCGCGCTTGGAACCGTCTTGCGGGTGGGAATGAGAAGATTGAGGTGCAGTAGCCATAGGTTTCGTTTCTTGCGTCCTGTTATTTTGCGTTTGTTTTAAATTTTTTGTCTGCCAATGTGAAGCAAAAATCCGTGTAGCCCTCGTAATTGACGCATAACTGAAAGCTTTGCCCATGTCTTCCTTGCCTGCCATTGCGCTTTATCAACCCGATATTCCGCAGAATCTGGGCGCTATCATTCGGCTGTGTGCGTGCAGCGGTTTCGCGCTCCACATTATCGAACCCTGCGGTTTTCCACTAGATGACGCGCGCATCAAACGCGTCGGCATGGATTATGTGGCGAATGTGCAACTGAGCAAACATGCGAGCTGGGAGGAATTTTGCCGCTATGCCACAGGTGAGGCAAAACAGTTACTCTTATTCACTACCAAAAGTAACACCCCTTATACCGCCCACGCCTTCTCGGCTCAGGACATTTTACTTTTTGGACGCGAAAGCGCCGGAGTGCCGGAAGAGGTGCATCAGCGTGTCGAACACCGATTGACCATCCCCATGCCGGGCGGTGGTCGTTCACTGAATTTAGCGATGAGCGCGGCAATGGTCACCGGCGAAGCATTGCGGCAACTGGTTTGACTTTTATCATTCGCATCTGTCCGCGAATGCGTTAGACAGACGGCATGCAGACCAAACAGGATATCGCCACCACGTGGTTCCGCAGCTTGCGTGACCAGATTTGTTCAAGCTATGAAGCGCTGGAGCCGAAGCGCGCCAGGTTCGAGCGCACCGTCTGGCAGAAAGAGGACGGCCGCGGTGGCGGCGAAATCTCGCTGATGAAAGGCGAGGTCTTTGAAAAAGTCGGCGTGAATATCTCGACCGTACATGGCGAATTTTCCGAGAAGTTTCGTCATGAAATCCCCGGAGCCGCTACCAATCCACGCTACTGGGCAGCGGGCATTTCGCTGGTGGCGCATCCGCGTTCGCCTTTCGTTCCCGCCGCGCATTTCAATACGCGCATGATTGTCATCGGCGACGGGGCGCGGCTATGGTTTGGCGGCGGTGGCGATTTGAACCCAATGGGCCATCCGGTTGCTAAAGATACAGCGGATTTTCATGCCGCCTTCCAACAAGCGTGCGATCCGTTCGATGCGCATTTCTATCCGCATTTCAAAGCCTGGTGCGATGAATATTTTTATATCCCGCATCGCCAGCGCGCGCGTGGTGAGGGAGGTATTTTTTATGATTATTTAGGTCTGCATTCCCTCGGCGCCGAAACCACTGCCGTTGATCCCGGCCAGTTCGGCAAAGGTGGGGCAGGCAAAGAACATACCCGCGCTGGCATGTTGGTCGCTGCCGATGCGGCGCTGGATTGGGAGGGATGCTTCGCGTTCACGCAAAAAGTCGGCGAGGCGTTTCGCGATATCTATCCGGCGCTTGTCGCACGGCATCTGTCGGAATCATGGACGGCGGAAGATGAAACGCGTCTGCTGAAATATCGCGGGCAATATGCGGAATATAATTTGCTGTATGATCGGGGAACGCGCTTCGGCCTGATGACGGGCGGTAACCCGGAGGCGATTCTGATGTCGCTGCCACCGCGCGCGGAGTGGCTTTAGTTCAGGACGCGAGCGTTTTCGCTAAGGCGTCCCTGTGCCGTCGCGTCAGCCAGTTGCAGGCTGGACGGCACCGTGTCGGCAATGGACTGCGCCAGGTTGCGCGCCTCCTTGCCATAAGTCGCCGATATCTCTGGCGCATGCGCCAGAATATCCGCCATTTCGCTATTCATCATATGCTGTGCCGCCATAGCAGCATCTTGCAATTCTTTGACTGTCATCTGAAGATGCAGGTCGGTATGCCCGGCGCTGCCAGAACTACGTACAACCATCGGAATCTTCAGATCGGCAGGAAGCCGGTATGCAGGTTCTTCGCCTGCTGGTTGTTTCAAAATCACGCGCGCCGCTTCATACCAAGGCTGACTGGCCGCTGCAGGATCAACCTGAATCGTCAATTTATCTTGAGAGAGTGCCGCGTTAATTTTACTGAGTTGCGTTTCATGTGCTTCAAGGCCGCGGTCGCGATGCGTCAGATAGTCATAGCCAAGCAGCGCGAAGACTGCTGCGCCTTCCGCCAGTGTAAATGCCGTCATAAATGTGCCGAGTCCAGCCGCCATTACGCATAAAGCCCCGTTGATTGATAAACAGAACTCTAGCTTTACGTAGGTGCGCCCTACGGCGCAAGCGTTAATTGGTTACAGTTTCGTGACGATGCAGATGCTGGCGGCCCGACAACATTATCACCAGTGCCGGGATGCCGGCGAATGCCGAAATTAAAAACAAGCCGGTCCAGCCATAGGCCTCGGCCAGAAAGCCCGCGCCGGATGCGATGGTTTTACTCGCCAACGACGCTAACGAGCTGAGCAGCGCATATTGCGTGGCCGTAAAGGACAGATTGCAGAGCGACATTATATAGGCCACCGCCACCGTGGTAATCAGCCCGCCGGACAAATTATCGCAGGCAATCGATAGCATCAAAAATTCCGTGCGCGGGCCATATTCGCTAAGCAACACGTAAGTTAGATTCGTGCCGATTTGCAGCAGGAAAAACCACAGCATACAGCGCGCTATCCCGAATTTACTCACAAGGATACCCCCAAGGAACAGGCCGACCAGCGTTGCGCCAAAGCCGTAGAGTTTGGCAATCGTCGCCACTTCGGTTTTGCTGAAGCCGATATCCAAGAAAAAGGGCGTGGTCATAAATCCGATAAGGCCATCCGGCAAACGATAGGTAAAGACCAGCAACAGGATCAGCCACCAATGCGGATGGCGCGTCATAAAATCGGCAAAGGGCGTGACGAAGGCGTGGCGGAGCCAGGCGATGACCCCTTCATTTTGAGCATCTTTTTCTGCTTTAAAGGATTGCGGTTCGCTCACGCAGAGTGTCACACCCATGGCCAAAACCATCACCCCGGCCATCACCAGATAGACCACCGGCCAGTTGATACTATCGGCGATTGCCAGCGCCCCGGCCCCGGCGATGAGCATACCGATACGGTAGCCATACACCGCCATACTGGCACCCGCCGCATATTCGGATTCTTCCAGATATTCGGTGCGGAACGCGTCGATCACTACATCCTGACTCGCCGATAAAAAAGCCAGCGCCACCGCCGCCAGTGCCAACCATTCAATCTGGCTCTGCGGCTCCAACGCGGCCATGACCATGAGACATAGCGCGAGTGCGGCTTGAAAGACCAGGAGCCAGCCACGCCGCCTACCGAAGCGCGCCGTAAGATAGGGCAACCGCAGATTATCAATCAGCGGGGCCCAGGCGAAATTAAAGCTGTAAGGCAGCGCCACCAGTGCAAACAAACCGATATCGCTTTTGCTAAGTCCGCTATCCTGCAGCCAAGCACTCAACGTCGCGCCGATCAGTACCAACGGTAAGCCACTGGCAATGCCAAGCAGCATCACGACGAGAAGTTTTTTGCGCAGGTAGATCATTTATATCAAATGCCGGCGCATAGCGGGTGCATTATGCCACCAGCCGATCCAACGGCTCGAGCGAACGGGCGCCGAGTTGCTGAATGATTTGCGCGGCGCATAAGCTGCCCAGCTCGCCGCAGCGTGCAAGTGGCAGGCCGCGCGTATACCCGTAAAGAAACCCAGCAGCATATAGATCGCCCGCGCCTGTCGCGTCGGTCACTTTGCTCACCGGCTGCGGCGCAATCGGAAGACGCGCGTCTTTGGTGATAATCAGCGACCCATGCTCGCCGCGCGTCAGGGCGATGATTTCGGCCTTGCCTTGTAGATGATCGACCAAATCCTCCCATGCCATATCGGGATACAGCGCCTGAATTTCTGCATCATTCGCAAACAGAATATCAATCGTACCATCAAGCAAGGCTTTAAATTGCTCGCGGTATAGTTCGACACAAAATACCGCAGACAGGCTAAACGCAACTTTGGTGTTATGTTTTTTGGCTAAGGCAAACGCCTTCTCCATTGCCGCGATATTATGATCGCCTGACCATTGATAGCCCTCGCCGAAGACGACCTTGCTTTGGGCAACCAATGCCTCGTCGATATCATCAGGGTAAATCTCGCTGCCCGCGCCTAAATAGGTATTCATGGTGCGTTCACCATCCGGCGTGACGAGAATATAGCTACACCCCGTCGGCAGCCCTTCTTTTAACGGCGCCATATCATATTGCACACCCACCGAACGCAGGTCATGCTGATAGAGTTTCCCGAACTGGTCGTCTTTGACCCGGCCAATAAAGGCGGCCGTGCCACCCAGCATTGCGAGGCCCGCGACACTATTGGCTACTGATCCGCCGGAGACTTCTTTAGTCTGCCCCAACTCGTTGTAAATCGCTTCGGCGCGGGCTTCATCGATCAAGGCCATGTCGCCTTTGCGCATTTCCCAGCTTTCCAGAAAACTGTCTTCGGTATAGGCCAGCACATCGAGAATCGCATTGCCGATCCCCAGTAAATCAATCGTCTTTTCGCTTACGGACATAGTAATTCCCTCGCTTTGTCTAAATCTTCCTGCGTGTCTACCCCAAGCGGCATAGCATCGACAAGCCTTATGTCGATGCGCATCCCCGCCTCAAGCGCGCGCAGCTGTTCCAGTTTTTCGCGTTGTTCCAGCACCCCGGGCGGCAAGGCGATAAAACGTTCTAATGCGCTCCGCCGATAGCCGTAAATCCCGATATGGTGATAATAGGGCCCGCTGCCATGCGGTACGGCACAGCGCGAGAAATACAGCGCCCTGCCCTGTCGCTCGGTATCAAAGGCGATCACCGGCTTCACTACCGATTCACGCATGACTTCTGCCGGGTCGGTAATTTCCGTCGCCAGCGTCGCGATATCAACCTCTGGATTATCGAACGGAATCAGCAATTGTTCGGGCAGATGGGCTTCGCAAGTCGGCAGATCGCCCTGCAGGTTAATAATAATATCGTGCTGCTTTTTTGGGTCGGCGATATTCAGCGCCTCAAAAATCCGGTCCGACCCTGACGCATGGTCTTTATTGGTCATGACCGCTATCCCGCCAGAGCGCTCAATCACCCAGGCAATTTCGGGATCGTCGCAGGCCACGACCACCGGTCCCACTTCCGCTTCCATCGCGCGTTGCCAGACATGCACAATCATCGGCTGGTCGCCGATCATCGCCAGCGGTTTGTCCGGTAGCCGCGTCGCCGCTCGCCGCGCGGGGATAAGAATTATCGGTTGCATGCCTCAGTCCTGATGGGGTGGTGACACAAAATCAAGTGGTTTTGCGGATGCGATTGCGGTTTCGCTTCACAAATTTTATTACCCCATGTTATAGAGGATGGAATTTTGAAACCAACAGGTTAAGGGACAGGCATGGAACTCAATAAAATCGCGGCCGCAATTTTACTGGCGGGCTTACTTGGGATGATCACCGGCAAAGTGGCAGGCATTTTATATGGCGGTGGTGAAGAAACCGGCCATCACGGTGAAGAAGTCGCACGTGGTTACTCCATCGATGTGCCCGAAGATATGAGTTCGGTCGGCGCGGCGGGCGGTGACGAAAAAGGTGTGCCTAGTGTGTTGCATTTACTGAAAACGGCCGACGTCGCGGCAGGCGAAGCTTTCTTTAAAAAGAAATGTGCGCTGTGCCACAACAATCAAGAAGGTGGCGCTAACATGACCGGTCCGAACTTGTGGGGTGTCGTTGGCCATGACAAAGGCTCGCATGCCGGATTCAACTATTCCTCTGCGATGGCCGAAGCCGAAGGCAGCTGGACCTTTGAAGAGTTGAATGAGTTTATCTATAAACCCAAACAGAAAATTTCTGGCACCATTATGGCATTTGCCGGTGAGAAAAATGACGAAAATCGCGCCAACTTGCTCGTCTATTTGCATAGCATGGGCTCCTCCGCCATGCCGATTCCAGATGCGCCCGCTCCGGAAGAGGAAGTGAAAGACACCGAAGCCGAAGCTGCACCGGCGGAAGACGAAACCACCAAAGCGGGTGTTGGCGACGAAGATATGTCCGAAAAAGAGAAAAACAAACTCGGCATCAGTAAGGATGGCGATAAAACCCGCCCTGAACCGGAGAAAAATCCGGACGATAAAGCCTCGACCTCCGAAACGGATGCCGCGCCTAAGAAGGATGGAAAATAATGGAAACGC
Source organism: Alphaproteobacteria bacterium UBA3002 (assembly GCA_002346425.1). GTDB lineage: Bacteria > Pseudomonadota > Alphaproteobacteria > Rickettsiales > UBA3002 > UBA3002. The sequence continues at coordinate 39,021 of DDZS01000019.1, read as the reverse complement.
TGGCAATCCCCGCCGCCTATGGTTGGTTGATTGCCGCAGCAGTGCTTCTCGGGCTTGAAGCCTTCGGCGCACCGGGCATCGGCTTTTTATTCGCAGGCCTCGCCGCCTTCGTGACCGGCGTGCTGCTCTGGCTGAATATCATCGGGCCCGAAGACTGGTTCGCGCAGGCCGGCATCTTTTTCTTCCTGACAGTCGGCTTTGCCGCACTGCTCTGGCGCAAGTTGAAACAATGGCGCCTCAATCCAGAGAATGAAGAATATCATAATATGGTAGGGGATATGGCGACCGTGAGTGGCAGCGGTTTGCGTAAAGGTGCCGTCGGGCAGGTTAGCTGGTCTGGCACCTCCATGCATGCGATGCTAGCCGAAGACGCAGCTGTAGAGGAATTAATGGAAGGCACCGTTGTGACCATTACCGCGGTCAAAGGCAATCGGCTGATTGTGAAGCCGTAAAGGGGGAGTAGGCTATGGATATTATTTTTGCGATTGTTGGCTTTGTTATCTTTCTGGTCATCTGGAAAGGCGTCAAAATTGTGCCGCAGCAAAGCGCCTGGATCATCGAAAAGCTCGGGCGGTTCGACCGCAAATTAGAACCGGGATTAAACATCCTGATTCCCTTTATTGAAAAAGTCGCCTACCGCCATTCGCTTAAAGAATTCGCCTATGACGTTCAGGAACAAACGGCCATTACCCGCGACAACGTTTCGCTGGTAATGGACGGGCTGATCTATGTGCGCATCGTCGATCCCGTTGAAGCGTCCTACGGCGTCAGCGACCCGGTCTTTGCGGTCACTCAGCTCGCACAAACCACCATGCGCTCAGAAATCGGCAAACTCTCGCTCGACGAATGTTTTGAAGAGCGTGAGCGGCTGAATGCGAATATCGTTAATGCCATCAACGAAGCATCACAGACCTGGGGCATCCAATGTATGCGTTACGAAATTAAAAATATCACCCCACCGCGCACCGTGCTCAATGCGATGGAATTGCAGGTGGCTGCCGAACGGAAGAAGCGCGCCGAAATCCACGATTCGGAAGGGATTCGTCAATCGAAAATCAATATCGCCGAAGGGGATAAGCAACAGGTCGTACTGGAATCGGAAGCGGCAATGACCGACCAGATCAACCGCGCGCGCGGTGAAGCCGAAGCCATTCGCGAAGTTGCCAAAGCCACCGCCGAAGGCATCGAACTGGTCGCCTTGGCGATTCAGAAGCAAGGCGGCGAAGAAGCCGTATCCCTCAAAATTGCCGAGCAATATGTCGCTGCCTTCAGCAAACTGGCCAAAGAAACCAATACAATCCTTCTGCCAGCTAATGCGGGCGATGCGGGCGGCATGGTCGCGCAGGCACTCGCCGTATTCGACACGATTCGCACCGACCGCGCCGCGTTAAAATCCGGGCCGTGGGAGAATAAATAGCGGTATGACTGCGTCTAGTTTAGACCAGTTCGTGCATGCTTTTAATCAATCCCCATTGAAAGCGAATAAACCCCTTCACTGTTTCGCCATCACCGAAATGGCGGGTGATGCAACCTGCCGGGTGCGTTTTTTCGTAACACGCGACATTCATGGGGAGGCTTTATTCGCGCGTATGGCCGAGGCCCTGCTCCCTTTTTCTCCTACCAAGGATGCGATTGCCGGGGGAACACCGATTCTTGTCGCGCCAGATCATCCCGATGCGACTACCAGTTTTGGGGTATCTCATATTTCTATCAATGGTCATCACGACATTTTAGAGATGACTTTGCCGGAAGAGCGTTTACCCGAGTTACGTCAACGCTTTGAGGAGTTGCTTACTCCTGCGCGCTCACTCGCGCGGTGATACGGCGCACGTCCTCTTCACTCAATATGCCCGCAACTTTCAGCTGCATTCGCCCTTGCGGATCGATCAGAATCGATTCGGGATATTTATAGGTGAAAAATTGGGTTTCCGTCACTCGTCGCTCCGGGTCGTGCGCAATGATGAAGTTGGCGCGTTCCGGTATGTTGAGGTCCTGCAAAAACGCTTGCGCGTCTTCCGCTTTGCGATCTGTCGTGACCGCCAGCACGGTTAATGCCTCCGGATAGGTTTCAGCAAGCGCCACTAAATCCGGAAATTCTGCTTTGCAGGGCGCACACCATGAGGCCCAGATATTCAGCAATACCCATCGCCCGCGCAATGCTTTTAGCTGTAATGTATCCGAGGAATTCAATACGCTAAACGTCGCATCCGGTGCGAGTGGCCTATCAGACGCACGCTCTTCAGGTATTTCAACGCCCAGCCGAGCATCCAACGCATACCAACCGACGCATAGCGCCAGTAGCGCGATCAAAATAATGCTTTTAGGCGACATGGGGGTTACCCCGCTTTGCTGCATAGAGTCCGCCAATCAGGAATAGTTCCGCCGCGCAAAAGACATAGAGACCGGTCGCGGCCGCATCGGTAAAGCCGTACGAATGTAGCCCGACATTCAGCAGATTCACCCCAAACCACGACAACGCGACCACCACATTGGTCAATGCCAGAAGTGCCGCGAATCCGTACACCCCAACATAGTGCGTCATGCGCGCATGTAACACCCATGCCAGCCATAATACGATGAGTAGTGCGCCATTTTCTTTCGGGTCCCAGCCCCAGAACCGCCCCCAGGACTGATCCGCCCAGATGCCGCCGAGTATCGTCCCGATGGTGGTGAACAACAAAGCAATGGCGGCAGTCGTGGGCAGCATTTTTGCCACCGGCAGAGCTGGCCGCCACAATGCCAGATGCGCTATCGAGCCCGCTACCAATGCCGTGCCATAGCCTATCGTGATACAAATCACATGCGTCGCCAGCCAGAATTGCGTGTTGAGCACCGCGACCAACATCGTCATCGTATCGCCCTGACCGGCATAATAGCCACTGACGGCTAACAGCAATCCGGCAAGCCCGCCACCGATCAGCGCGCTTTCTGGCATCACCCGCCGCCGCGCCAGCCACCAGCCGAACCACCCGGCGATCAGACCGACAAACAGCACCGATTCATACAAGGTGCCAACCGGTGGGCGACCCAGTAACAACACCCGCTGCGCGATCAGCAGCGTATGCACTATTAATGGAAACAATAATAATCGCTCCGCCCATCGCAACCAATGCGGTTTCGCCCGCGCATAGCTCACGATTCCTACGATCACGAACAGCGCATAAAGCGCTGCCAACAGCGGAATCAGATGCAGCTGGTTCATCAGCATTTCCATCTGAATACGCCAAGGCGATGCGTCAGACGCGGCATAGGTATCTGCAATGAGTGTTTCGGCGGTTTGTGTGATGTTACCCTTTGCGTAATACGCCTGGACCAACTCCCGCCAGTCTTGCAGCACAGCACCGGAGCGGGGTGACGTTTGACCGGAGAGCACCAGCTCCCAGGGCGACACCCATTCTGCCGACCAATCCAGTGGGATCAGGCGCAGCAGGTGATTGTCTTGGCCGATCGCCTGCAGTGTATCAAGGCGGAATACCCTTAAGGCAAAGGATTGTTCTTCTTCACTATACATAGCGACATCATCGCCTTTTTCATTCACGAGTGTCTGCAAGCGTTGGCGCAGCGCCTGCATCTCTGGAAATTGCGTTAAAAAACTACCCTCCGCATGCGGTAATAGCAGGGAGAGCGTCGCAGTGAATTGCGTCAGCCGATCCACCGCCAGATAGGCTTGCCACATCCCCAATTCGGTCGCGGTCATCTGATTGCGATCTTTGGTGCCCAGTTGGGTCAGCAACGCCTTCTGCTGCTGCAACGGCGCTTGCACCTCGCCATAGGTATAGATCGGCGGCTGACGTTCCGGCAGTTTCAGACTTTCACGCACCTGCGGCTGACCAATCCGAATCATCGGTTGCTCCAGCATCGTGCCCGGTTCCAGCATCAATTGCGTCAGCCATGCATGCGCCGGAATATCCTGAAACTCTTCCTGTCCATAAATGTCCTGTAGATAGATCCGCGCCACCGTATCGAAGGGTTTAACGCGCCCCTCATGCAACAGGGGCAAGCCGGACAGATCCGGCGTCGCCCAGAGCAGCGATGGCCATAGCAGGAAAAACAGCACCCATTTACGCATGGCGACGCAACCGCTGCACGCAATGCACCAATAGCCCGAGCGCCATCGCGACGCCGGCAACGTAAGGGAACACTCGCCCCTTGTTTTTGACCACCGCCAGAACGCTGACCAACTCACCGCGCGCATCTGCCAGCGACGCCTGATAAAGGGTATAGCCCTCGATGCGCAGCGGTTCATTCATCCGGATCAAGCGTTGAAACTGCAACCCATTCGAATCGGTGATGGTCACTTCCGATTGATATTCCCGCGCCATATCCATACCCGGATGCGTGAGCTTCTCCACCGAATGTAAGGTGATACTAAACGGCAGTTCGCGCTGCTCGCGTTGCATTTGTAGAAGATAGGCATCATCGCCTACGCTAAAGCCCGGCGGGTGCGGGACTGGTTCGAAGGTGACATACAGCCCATCGGCCTCGCCTGCGCCGGTGACCTGTAACACCGCGCCTGATTGATTGGCTTCATCCTCCGTTTCCAACGCGGTGGATTTTAAATCGAATTTCTCGGCCACGCCATGCACAGGCAAGTCTGTGGCTTCGCGTGGCACCGGCTGACAATTCCGGCAATAGGATGCCAATGTGATCGTAAAAGGCGTTTCCTGCAAATGCATGCCCGGCTGCAGCGCTTCGGCAGGCACGCGCGCGATGCCTTCGCCATTTTTTAGCACGACCAACTCGCGCGCATGATAATCCGACACCTGCTGCTTGGTATCGCCCTGCTGTAAAGCCACAAACCCCTCTTCGCTATGCAACGCGGTGAGGAGTCCGCCTGCCATCAGCAACAAGGCCCCAAGATGCGTGATATAGATGCCCGCTTTGTACGGATGCCACGGACTACGAAACAGGGTTTTGGCGAGCAATGCGCTCGCGAGGACTGCCAATGTTGGATACATGCCCGGTAACGGGAGCGGGCCGAGCCAGACCAGCCAGGAAGCAAAATACTGTCGTTCGGCTTCATATAGCCCAATCGAACGTTGTGCCAGCGTACCCGCCACCAACAGCACCATTAGCCAGGGTAACAGCCAGAACACCATGCGCGGATGCGCCAACAGATTAAGGCATTTCGTCATGTCGGCGGGACTATAAACCAGTCCCACGCCCAAGTAAATCAGCCTTGCAGCGCCTTCTCAATTGCTTGCTGCAAACGGGCCGAATCCGGGGCGGTGGTCGAATGGAAATAATCCACCACTTCGCCCTGACGGTTGATCAGATATTTGTGAAAATTCCATTTCGGTTTGGCCAGAAAGCCCAGTTTCTCGCGGGCCCAAAGATAAAATGGATGCGCCTCATCACCGGTGACCACGCTTTTTGCCGCCATCGGAAAGGTCACGCCAAAATTGGCTTTGCAAAATGTCGCAATCTCTTCGTTGCTGCCCGGTTCCTGTCCACCGAAATCATTGCTCGGCACGCCGATAATTACCAGCCCTTGTTCCTGATAGCGCTGATACAGCGCTTCTAAACCCTCATATTGCTGGGTAAAACCGCATTCCGAGGCGGTATTCACCACCAAAATTACCTGATCGCGATAGTCAGATAACTGGATGGGCGTGTCAGACGTCAATGCTTCAAAGGTGAAGCCATACGCATCCGCAGCCTCGTTTTCGGCCCGGGCCGCTCCTCCGCCAAATATAGAAAACATGATTCCTCCTAATATCGTCCATACCAACAATGTGTGTCGTCGCATCTCATAGATATAGGTCCGCATAGTGAGAAAAGAAGATTGGCGTAAATACCTTGCCCTATTGAGGAAGGGGCGTCCTAAGGATTACCTATGGCGAGGCGCGCAGAAGCACTCCGCCATGTGGTCATTCACCAGCCCCACCGCCTGCATATAGGCATAAAGAATGGTGGAACCGACGAAGCTCATACCGCGTTTTTTAAGGTCTTTAGACAACGCATCTGATTCAGGCGTGCTGGCAGGAATGTCGTTAAGCGTTTTGGGATGATTTACCTTTGGACTGCCCCCAACGTATCGCCACACATATGCATCGAAAGAGCCGAATTCTTTTTGAATCGCTTGAAAGGCCCGCGCGTTTTTACGTACGGAGAATACTTTGAGCCGATTGCGGATAACATCGCCCGTGGCCAGCACGTGCTCTAGCTTCTCATCCGTCATCGTAGCGCATTTGTTCACATCAAAGTGATGGAAGGCGGCACGGTAGCCCTCCCGACGCTTTAGAATAGTGTACCAGCTTAAACCAGCCTGCGCGCCTTCCAGAATCAGCATTTCAAATAACACGCGGTCATCATGCACCGGTACGCCCCATTCGGTGTCATGATATAGCGTGTAATCCGGCTTGTCCTCCGGCAACCATCCGCAACGGGTTTTCTTAGTCATCATTCTCTTTTGAACATTCGATGCCGGCTATCATCGCACATTCTTTTGACATGGTCAGCTATGTTTCAACGATCTCAGAATTTCTCGGTGAAAAGGCACAGCCATAAAAAAAGCCGCCGAAAGGCGACTTGTTTTTATGGCAGAGGGGGAGGGATGTGCTCAGCGCTTCGCGCCTGCGCTGCAACCGCTAAGCTCGCCTTCGGCTCACTAAGCTTGTTGTCGAACCCTAAGGTGTCCGTTCACCGCTTCCCGCACCTATAAAAAAAGCCGCCTAAGGCGACTGTTTTTATGGCAGAGGGGGAGGGATTCGAACCCCCGGAACGCTCACACGCTCAACGGTTTTCAAGACCGCCGCTTTCGACCACTCAGCCACCCCTCCGCGGCTTTTACCCTTTGCCTTTTAGTTGTCGATTGTCGCGCGGTCAAGTCCCGTGCTATAGTCGGATGAAAGAAAAATCATGCGCTCGGACCACGCCACATTTCCCCTGCCCGGCAAGGTGAACTGGCTGTTTTTAGATATGAACAGCTATTTTGCCAGCTGCGAACAGCAAGCTGAACCGCGCCTGCGCGGCAAACCGGTGGCCGTGGTGCCGATGATGACGGACGCCACCTGCGCGATTGCTGCGAGCTATGAAGCGAAAGCCTTCGGTATTAAAACCGGTACCAAAATCTATGACGCCAAACGCATGTGTCCAGAATTGATCTGCGTGCCTGCCCGGCACGATTTGTATGTCGATTACCATCAGCAATTTTTAAAAGCGATCGATCGCCACATCCCGGTTACGGAGGTTAAATCCATCGACGAAGTGGCGTGTGAGTTGGATAAAGTACAACAAAACCCAGACGTCGCGGTGCAATTGGCACGCGACATCAAACGCACCATTTACCGCGATGTCGGCGAAGCGATCCGTTGCTCGATTGGGCTTTCGACCAATGGATTACTCGCCAAAATCGCCACCGATTTGCAAAAACCGGATGGTTTGGTCACGCTGATGCCGCAAGATGCGCCCGGCATTTTAGGCAAAAAGCCGCTCACCTTCATTCCCGGGATCGGCCCGGGGATGGAAAAACGTTTGCTTCGCGCCGGCATTTATACGCTGGCGGATTTGTATCGGCTGGACATGAAACATATGCGCAAAATCTGGGGTGGCGTGGTTGGAGAGCGGTATTGGTACGCGCTGCGAGGGGTTGAGTTACCTACCGACCCGGTGCAAAAGCGTGTCGTCGGTCATAGCCATGTGCTGGATCCGGAATGGCGGCCCGTCGCGTTGGCAGAGGTAGTGGCCCGGCGGCTGTTGCTAAAAGCCGCCAGTCGCATGCGGCGGTATGATATGGATGCAACCCGTCTGACTTTAAGCATGCGCATGGAAAACACGCCGTATAGTCAGGGTGCCCGCTATGCCATCGAAGCGCATTTTCATCGCGCCTGCGACAATATTCAGCTCATCCGGCATCTACAGCATCTTTGGCATGAGATGGTGCGCCATCACCGGATTACCCGCCTGAAAAAAGTCTCTTTGTCCCTGCATGGCCTAGTGCCGCATGCCTCAGCTCAAATGCCCCTTTTTGACGATGGGAATCAGGTCGACGATGCGCTGGCGCAACGCTTTGAAAAACTGTCTTTTGCAATGGATGGACTGAATAGCCGTTTTGGGCGCGACACAGTGACGATTGGCTCGCTACCTTCGGTGAATCATCGGTTTTCCGGAACCAAGATTGCATTCACGCGGATTCCCAATCTCGACGAGTTTCACGAATAGCCACGTCTAAAAACGGCACGAAAATTACCATTTCTTAGTAAAAATTCTGCGATTTCGTCATCAGCCTGTCATAATTATTGGGTAGGATAAAGCATGGTAATAATACAACCTAACCCAGAGGCAGCATAATGCCCCGCTACGAATGGCAAGCCGACAACCCTGTGACCCGGGCTGATATCTATCAGAATCTGGACTTTCAGTATGCCTATGTGACGCCACGCCAGGACCTGTCGCCGGAACAGATGCAACAGGTCTTAACAGGCTTGCGGCAAAAGGGTTGGGCCGTCTCGCCGGATGGCGATAAAGATGAAACGCGTCTCTTCATTCGCGGCTTCAGCAAGGCAAGCGAATTGATGGACAGCCTGCAGCAGATTGGCGCAGTGTCCAGTAAGCCGGTGCGCAAAGAGCCACTAGAAATTGAACTGCACCCTGACATGCGCGACTGGAAGCAGTTCATCAAAGAAAACTCGATCCCCCTTGCCGGATTAGTGTACTTGTTTGCCGATTGTATGCCGATTGTTACTGGCATCATTCGTAAAACCCCGTCGGAAGTGATTCAGGGCTCGGCCTGGGCGTCGACCAGCGTGATGCTGATGCTATGTGGCCGCAAGAATCCCACTCGGCAAATTGGGAATATGTATGGCGCGATGGAAGGCTTCTTCGAACGCGAAGGCATTCCGCTCGACGACGATCAGAATAGCATGATCGCCCGGTTGAAAACGCAGCCAACGCTAGGCAATACCATCGTCAACGCTTTCTACGATTACCCGATTTACATCAATAATACCGTGCAAGGCTATGGCGGGATGAACCAAATTCTGGCCGGCCATAAGCAGGGCAATCAGTTCAAGAAAATTGCAGGTTTTGGACCCATGGGTGGCATGTGGGGCGGCATGATTATCCCGGAAGATAAATATGCTGGCCTGTCGCCGGAAGTGCGCGCCAAAAACGAAGCGATCGAAGCCGAAGGTGGCGAACCGCCAGATGCATTTAGCGCAAGCTTTAGCGAAAACCCCGTGGCGTGGATTCGCAATAAACCCCTGCGGTTGAGCGGTATCGGGCCGATTTTCGGCAATATTATGACCGCAGCATCGGTGTTGTTTGAAGACCGGCATAAAGTGAATGAATATTTTGGGCGCCCGTCGACCCGGTTTGATATGAACCCGGTGAACTGGGCCAAGGATTTAACACGCTCGCAGGAACAACTGCTTGGTTCCGGCTTCAGCCGCAGTAACAGCAAAACGCAAGACATGCTGAATGTGCATCGCGGCTCGCAATTCACAATGATGAGCCCGCTATTCAACATCGTCGCCAATACGCTCTACATGTCCTCTAAAGACGAGCGTAGTGTGAACCTGTATGACAAAGGCTATCTAAACGGCATCTTCGCCTTGGCCGCCGATATTTACGCGCATGTCCCAGAAGCGGAGCGTGGTGAGAAGCTGCTGAACTTCGCGGGTTTCTTAAGCCAGCAGCCTGATATGAAATTAAGCGAAGAGCAAATCAAAGAGATTATCGAAGAAAAAATCTCCGCGTTAGAAAAAGCGCCGTGGGCGCATGCGATCAAAAGTGAACAACCCGCAGCTTCGCCTTCCCTTGCTTAGTGAAATCCATACTATGGGCAGATGTCTGTCCAAGCACTCATCGCCAAAGCCATTCAAAAAGCCGATAAAAGCTACTTTTTTGAGGATTACAGCAAACAAGCTGCCGCGGTAATGCGCACGCTTAAAGCCGAAGGCTGGGCGATCACGCGCAAAGAAGCCGATATGGACGTGTTTAAACAAGTCGCCGACGAGATGGCTACCGGGCGCATGAAACCGGAAGAACATGTGCAGGACGTGTATACGCGCGTGCTGGCCAAGCTGAAGGAAGAATAGCCATCGCCCAAGCTCGCGGACATGTCTTTCTGGCGCATGGTATTTTGCGCACGCATCGACATATGCGCCCCATCCAACATCTGCTCAGCGCGCAGGACTATCACGTTACCAATCTCGATTACCCGTCGCGCCAACTTCCCATCGAAGCGCTCGCCGAATTGCTGGCGCAAGTGGTAGAGCAAGAACATGACAGCGATTTACCGCTGTTTTTGGTCGGCTATTCCATGGGGGGTGTGCTCTGGCGCTATGTTATGCAGCATTACCGCCCGCAGGGTGTCGAAGCGGTGCTACAAATTGGCTCTCCCAATCACGGCAGCGAAATTGCCGATCGGATGGCGCCTTACGCATGGTACCGTGCCCTGTTCGGCCCGGCTGGCCAGCAGTTAACCACCGCCGCCCTACCCGCTTTATTCGAGGGCGAACATATCGATTATCCGCTAACCGGGATAGCCGGCACGCTCACCTTTCCCCCGTTTGATGGATGGATTGGTCAGCCCAATGATAGCAAAGTCCCCGTCAGTAGCACCCGTGTTGAAGGCATGCAGGATCATGTCTGTGTCCCTAGCTGCCATACGTGGATGCCCTCAAACCGACAGGTGCACCATCAATTACAGCATTTTTTAGCGCATCACGCCTTCGATCATAGCTCCGGCATGGCATCGGCATAAGCCTGCATTAACCGCGCTGTATCCACATGCGTGTAGCGTTGCGTGGTGGAGATGCTGCTATGGCCTAATAATTCCTGAATATCGCGCAAATCCGCGCCTTCGGCCAATAAATGCGTGGCAAAACTATGGCGAAAGGCGTGGGGCGTCGCGGTTTCTGGTAGGCTAAGCGCACGGCGGATATTTTGCAGGTTTTTGCGGAACTGGCGCCCATCCAGCGGCGCGCCACGCAGACCATAAAACAGGGGCCGCGCGGAATCACTATCCGCATGCCATGGGCATAATCGCACATAGTCGGTGATTTTCTGCGATACAATCGGCAGCAAGGGCACATCGCGCTGCTTGTTGCCTTTGCCCAATATGCGTAGGCTTCCCGACTGCGCGGAGAATCCTGCGACTGTTAGGCCCAGGGCTTCACTGATCCGCAGTCCACAGCCATATACCAGCATCAGTAATGCCTCATCGCGGGCAGCGAGCCAGGCTTCTTCATGCAGACTGCCGATTGCCCCAACCATCGCCAGCGCCTGATCCGGCTGTAGCGCCTTGGGCAGCGGCTTATTTAATTTCGGCGAGCGAAGGTAGAAAATGGCACTATTTTCGATGCCATGTTCACGCTCCAGCCAGCGGTAAAAATGGCGTATCGATGACAGCGCCCGCGACGTCGCGCTTTTACTATACCCCTCGCGGTGCCGTGCGGCGAGCCAGCTCCGTCCGTCCGACGTGCTCAGCTCGCGTAATATACGTAAAGTCGCCACCTCACCATGATGCTGTTGCAAAAAATGTAGAAAATGTGCACCGTCATTTTGGTAGGCTAAAATGGTGTGTTCGGAATATCCGCGCACATGCTGCAAATGCTGCAGCCAGTCTTCAAGCAACTGCATGCTCAGCGCAGCATTTCCAGTTCGTGTTCGTGCAGGCACTGATCCAGCCGTACCGCGGTGGCATCGCTTAAGAAACGTAACAGATCGGTGCCCTGATTGGCATGGAAACGTCCTTTTTCCCGCACACCAAACGCTAAAATCCCGTCACGCTGGATTTTCGGTAGATGGATACGCAGCAACGCACATGAACGAATCAAGCCCGAGCAATCGATAAAAATGGCTTCATAGGCATAAGGCGGGTCTTTATGCGTGTCTTCCGCCAGCGCCACCGTCTGGTTGATCCCAAGGGCCATATCGACCGTCTGCAGCGGTACAAAACTAATGCCGGAATAATTGATTTCGCTATAAGTTGATTCGTAAAATTCCGCCAGTTCCGACTCGAGCACCAACCGCACGGCATCGACATCGAACAGCCGCATGAAATCCTGTGTCAGCACCTCAAGCACCTGCTCCAGTGTCATTGCCTGCATCAATTGCAACACGGCATCATGCACTTGGCTTTGCGAGGACATATTGTCGCGCGCGGAAGATAAAAGGCCGTTGAATTTATCCTTCAGGTCCTGCATGTCATGCTGCAGGGTTTGCATCGCGAAACTCTGAAAATCGAGCACTTTATTGCCGAGCTTTTGCTCCGGCGGCGTCAAATGCTGCAAAATATCCGGGTGTTGGCGCAAAAAATCCGGCTGGCTTTTCAGAAAAGCTTTCACCTCTTCAGCGCTTAATTCCAGTATGTGTTCATCCGGGTTCATGGCTCTAGTCTAGCGGAAACAGAAAAGGATGTCACTGCGGCTTGTCACAGCGGCGCCCGCCGCTGCCGGACCCCAGCCTTCGCTGGGGGAGCAGATTAAATCTTCTGGCCGGTTTTTTCCCAATCCGCCAGAAAGGCTTCAAGACCTTTATCGGTCAGCGGATGCTTGATCAGTTGATGAATCACTTTCGGCGGTACGGTCACCACATCGGCACCCATGCGTGCTGCTTCCAGCACATGTACCGGATGGCGAACGGATGCGACCAGCACCTCGGTTTCATACAAATATTGATCATATATTGTACAGATATCTTCGATCAATTGCATACCATCCTGACCGATATCGTCCAGACGGCCAACGAAAGGCGAAATGAAGCTAGCGCCGGCTTTTGCAGCGAGTAACGCCTGCATCGGCGAGAAACATAAGGTCACGTTCACTAAAGTTCCATTTGCGCGGAAATGCGAGCATGCTTTTAATCCATCCACCGTCAGCGGCACTTTAATGCACACATTTTCTGCAATCGCAGCAAGCTTTTCGCCTTCTTTGATCATGGTTTCAGCATCGGTCGCCACAACTTCAGCGCTCACCGGTCCATCGACGATGTCGCAGATTTCCTTGACCACTTCCTTAAAATCGCGCCCAGATTTGGCGATCAGTGAGGGATTGGTTGTCACCCCATCCACCATACCCCAATCGGCCAGCGTTTTAATCTCGTCAATTTCAGCCGTGTCGATAAAGAATTTCATGTTCGTGCTCCTTTGCGCTAGCAATAGCGCATGACGCAGCAGACAAGCAAGGCGAAGTTTGGCCCCGGTGAACGGGTTGCCGTATTATTGCCGAAACCGTTCGATCAGGCGTTTGATTATGTGCTGCCAGAAGGAATGACCGTGGCGAGCGGCGCATATGTGCGGGTACCGTTTGGTAAACACGAATTGATTGGCGTGGTCTGGGGAGAGGGAACGCAACATGTAGATTCCGCAAAATGCAAATTGGTGTGCGAAGCATTGTCTGACTGGCCTGCCATGTCTGCAACCTTGCGCAGTTTTATCGACAAAGCCGCGGCATATACTCTGTCACCAAAAGGATTGATGCTAAAAATGGCGATGCCGCTGCCGGACATATTGCGCAAACCTGTGCGCGAAACGCGGTACCGTCTGGGCACGCTACCGGATGCGCCACTACCCGCCAAACGGCAAGCGATTGTGGAGGCACTCGGCTCAGCCAGTCTAGAGAAAAAACACCTGCAGTCTTTAACCCATGCCTCTACCCCCATGTTGAAAGCGATGACAGACAGCGGCGTGCTGCAGGCGGTAGAGCTCATGGCAACCAATCCCGAACCTGCAATTACTGGAGAAGCGCCAAAGCTCCGCCCCGAACAGCAACGGGCCGCCGACACTCTAGCCAGCGGAAAAGGTTTCCAACCCTTCCTGCTCGATGGCATTACCGGCTCCGGCAAAACGGAAGTGTATTTCGATCGGATCGCCCGGGCATTATCAGAGCCGTCGGCGCAAATTCTCATCCTGCTGCCGGAAATTCTGTTAACCGTGCAATGGCTGAAGCGCTTCGAAACCCGCTTCGGGTTTACGCCGCATGTGTGGCATTCTTCAGTGTCCGTCGCGCAACGCAAACGCAGCTGGCAGATGATCGCCAACGGATCGGGGCGCGTGATCGTCGGCGCGCGCTCGGCATTGTTTTTGCCCTATCGCAACCTGCGCCTTTTGATTGTCGATGAAGAGCATGAAGCCTCTTATAAGCAGGAGGAAGGCGTGCTGTATCATGCCCGCGATATGGCCGTGCTGCGCGCCAAGGAAGACGCGATCCCCATCATTCTGGCTTCAGCCACACCCTCACTGGAATCTACCGTCAACGCGCAGCAGGGCAAATATCAGGAAATACAGTTGCGCGAACGGCATGGGGCTTTTGAAGAAATTCCGCCGCAGCTGATCGATCTGCGTCAGGACAAACCGGATCGTGGTTCCTGGCTTTCCCCGACATTGCGCCGAGCCTTGCAGCAGACGCTCGCCGCGGGGCATCAGTCGTTGTTATTTCTCAATCGGCGGGGCTATGCCCCACTCCTGCTCTGTCGCACCTGCGGGCATCGTTTCCAATGTCCCAATTGCGATGCCTGGATGGTGACGCATAGTAAACCACCGCGCCTGCAATGCCATCAATGCGACTGGCGAATGCCACTACCAAGCGCCTGCCCGGAATGTGACCATGAAGACAGCCTTGTGGCGTGCGGGCCAGGCGTGGAGCGCATAGCAGAAGAAGCCACCGCATTATTTCCGCAAGCGCGGCTGGTCACCCTAAGCAGCGACGAAGGCGAATTGCCGCAACAAATCGACGCGATTCTACGCGGCGAGGCCGATATCATTATCGGCACGCAAATGGTCGCCAAAGGCCATGATTTCGGCCAGCTTGCGTTGGTCGGCATTGTCGATGGTGACCTTGGCCTGTTCGGCGGCGATCTGCGCGCGTCGGAACGCTGTTATCAACTGATGCATCAGCTAGCGGGACGTGCGGGACGCGACGCAATCGAAGGGCAGGTCTTTCTGCAAACCACGCAACCGGAGCATCCGGTGATGCAAGCCTTGCAAGTGGGCGATCGCCCTGCCTTTGTGGAACAGGAATTACGCGTGCGGCAAAAAGCGGGATGGCCGCCTTATGGCAGGCTTGCCGCTATTCTACTCGAAGGATTCGATGAGGTGCAGGTTAAAGCCGCCGCGCAACAGTTGGTGCGGCATGCGCCGCGCGTGCAAGGCGTCAGTTATCTCGGCCCGGCCCCCGCACTCATCGCGCGTAGCCGTAATCGCTGGCGGTATCGGATTTTGGTGAAAGCCGGAGGCGACCAACGGCTGCAGCCATTAATACGCCAATGGCTAGCAACGCAAAAGCTGCCATCCTCCATCAAACTTAAAGTGGATATCGATCCGCTACAGCTGGTTTAGCGCTGAAGCAATTGGGCTAAGAATTCTATCGGCGATGTCGCTGCGTTACATCAGATCGCGGAAGGTTTGCGCGGCTTCCAATGCTTTTTCGGCGCGCTTGCGCTGCACGTCGTTTTCCGCTCCGGCCAGCTTTTCCTGCGCTTCGAGCAGCTTAGCTTCCGCCATTTCGCGCGTGGCGCTGGTCATCGCGGTCACATGTTCCGCCAATACACGGCAGCCTTCCGGATTGACTTCGGCATAGCCGGCGGGCACGAAAAACCGCTCAATCGCGTCGCCTTTATGTACGGCAATCACGCCGGGGCGGATCATCGAGAAGAAGGGCGCATGACCTACCAGCACGCCGAAATCGCCTAGCTCGCCGGGCACTTCGACCATGTCGACCTGCTCAGACAGTGCTAGCCGTTCGGGCGTGACCAGTTCAAAAAGAAAGGTTTCGGCCATTATGCCGCTTCCGCTGCCATTTTTTCGGCCTTCGCGATGGCCTCGTCCATACCGCCAACCATGTAGAAAGCCGATTCGGGCAGGTGATCATATTTGCCATCGACGATGCCTTTAAAGCCCGCAATCGTGTCTTTCAGCGATACGAGTTTACCCGGAGACCCGGTAAAGACTTCCGCCACGTGGAACGGCTGGCTGAGGAAACGCTGAATTTTCCGTGCACGCGCAACGGTCAGTTTGTCTTCTTCCGACAGCTCGTCCATCCCGAGAATCGCGATAATATCCTGTAGTGATTTATAGGTTTGCAGTACCTGCTGCACCTGACGGGCCACGCTGTAATGCTCTTCCCCAACAACGGCTGGAGACAGAATACGCGAGGTCGAATCTAGCGGATCTACCGCCGGGTAAATCCCGAGTTCCGCCAATGAACGTGACAATACGGTCGTCGCATCCAAGTGGGCGAAGGTGGTAGCAGGCGCCGGGTCGGTCAAGTCATCCGCGGGTACGTAGACCGCCTGAATCGACGTAATCGAGCCTTTGGTGGTTGAGGTAATGCGTTCCTGCATCTGGCCCATATCGGTCGACAGCGTCGGTTGATAGCCTACCGCAGAAGGAATACGGCCCAGAAGTGCGGATACTTCCGCGCCGGCTTGCGTAAAGCGGAAGACGTTATCCATGAAGAACAGAACGTCTTGCCCTTCCTGATCACGGAAATATTCTGCCATAGTCAGACCGGTCAGGCCGACACGCGCACGGGCTCCGGGCGGCTCATTCATCTGCCCGTATACCAGCGCTACTTTTGATTTTTCCGGGTTATCGATATCGATAACTTTCGAATCAATCATCTCGTGATAGAGGTCGTTCCCTTCACGGGTCCGCTCACCTACCCCTGCGAAGACTGAGAAACCACCATGCGCTTTCGCGATGTTGTTGATCAATTCCATGATCAGTACGGTTTTGCCCACACCGGCACCCCCGAACAGACCGATTTTACCACCCTTCGCATAGGGCGCGAGCAGATCGATGACCTTGATCCCGGTTTCGAGGACTTCGTCATCGGTAGACTGATCAATAAATTCCGGCGCTTTCTGGTGAATCGCCATGGTTTGTTTCGCATTGATCGGACCACGCTCGTCAATTGGCTTGCCGATCACGTCAACGATACGACCCAGCACTTCCGGCCCTACCGGCGTCGAAATCGGCGCACCCAGGTCGGTCACTTTCGTGCCGCGCACCATCCCGTCTGTTGATTCCATCGCAATGGTACGTACGGTGTTTTCACCCAAATGCTGCGCCACTTCCAATACGATGGTTTTGCCGTTTACTTCGGTTTCCAGCGCGTTCAGAATCGGCGGCATTTCGCCATCGGGGAACTGCACGTCCACCACCGCTGAAATCACCTGTTTAATCTGTCCTTCGATTGCCATTGCTCTCTCCTTTAATCCTTCTTAGACGGCTTCCGCGCCGCTGATAATTTCGATCAGTTCTTTTGTAATCGCTGCCTGACGCGTGCGGTTATATTGCAGCGTCAGCTTCTTGATCATGTCGCCCGCATTGCGCGTTGCATTGTCCATTGCCGACATCCGCGCACCCTGCTCGCTCGCTGCATTTTCTAATAATGCACGAAAGACCTGCATGGCGATATTGCGCGGCAGCACATCGGCCAGAATCGCTTCTTCGTCCGGTTCATATTCATATTGCGCGGAGGCGCTGTTGGCTTCTGCCGTATCTTCAACCGCCAGCGGAATCAGTTGCTGCCAGGTGGTCACCTGCGAAATAGCGGAAACGAATTTATTATAAACAATCCAGCAGACATCATAGCCTTCGGTTTCATACATCGAAACAACCTGCTCGGCCACACGCTCGGCCACATCATAGCCCACGGTTTTCTTGGCCAGTTCGGTGATTTTACCGACGATCAGGTGCTTGTATTCGCCAACCAGTGCTTCGTAACCCTTGCGGCCCACGCAGAAAATCGCGACTTCCTTGCCTTCTGATAATAGCTCATTCACTTTTTGCCGGGTAGAACGCACAATGGTCGCGTTAAAGCCACCGCACAATCCGCGATCAGCCGTAGCAACAATCACCAGATGACGGGTGTTTTCGCCGGTACCGGTCATCAGCAAAGGCGCATCATCGCTGCCAGCCACGCTTTGCGCCAGCGACTGGACCATGCCTTCCATGCGCTCGGCATAGGGGCGTGCATTCTCTGCCGCTTCGCGCGCACGGCGCAATTTCGACGCCGCCACCATCTTCATCGCTTTGGTGATCTTTTGGGTGTTTTTAACCGACCCGATGCGGACTTTGAGGTCTTTTAACGAGGCCACGCGTGATTACCCAACCAGTTTCTTCGCCGCTTGAATCGCGGATTTCACTTTAGCTTCGATCTCATCATCCAGTTTCGCCTGCTCACGAATCGTGCTCAGCAAATCTTTGCGATTGGTGCGTAATTCACGCAGCAATGCCTCTTCGAATTCCTGAATTTTTGACGTGGGCACATCGTCGAGATAACCCTTAACGCCCGCGTAAATCACGCAGACTTGCTCTTCCATTTGCAGCGGTGAATATTGCGGCTGCTTCAGCAGCTCGGTCAGACGCTCACCACGCGCTAGCAGTTTTTGCGTCGCGGCATCCAGATCGGAACCGAATTGCGCGAAAGCTTCCATTTCACGATATTGTGCCAGCTCCAGCTTAATCGATCCGGCAACTTGTTTCATCGCTTTACGCTGTGCGGAAGACCCAACGCGGGATACCGACAGACCGACATTCACCGCCGGACGCACGCCTTTGTAGAACAGGTCGGTTTCCAGGAAGATCTGACCATCGGTAATCGAGATCACATTGGTCGGAATATAGGCTGATACGTCACCGGCCTGGGTTTCAATCACCGGCAAGGCCGTGAGTGAACCCGCGCCCATTTCATCCGACATTTTCGCCGAACGCTCCAGCAGACGTGAGTGAATGAAGAAAACGTCACCTGGATAGGCTTCGCGTCCCGGTGGGCGGCGCAGTAGCAATGACATCTGACGATAGGCCACGGCTTGTTTGGACAAATCATCATAAATGATCAACGCGTGCTTGCCGTTATCGCGGAAATATTCGCCCATCGCGGTACCGGTATATGGCGCCAAGAATTGCAGCGGTGCCGCTTCCGAAGCGGTCGCTGCCACAACGATCGAATATTGCATTGCGCCGCGCTCTTCCAGCGTCTTTACCACTTGCGCCACGGTCGAACGTTTTTGACCGATACACACATAAATACAGAAAATTTTGTCGTCGTCATTGCCCGCTTCATGCGCGGCTTTTTGGTTCAGGATCGCATCGATGGCGATCGCGGTTTTCCCGGTTTGACGGTCCCCGATGATCAGCTCACGCTGGCCACGACCGATTGGAATCAGCGCATCGATCGACTTGATCCCGGTTTGCACCGGCTCATGGACCGATTTACGCGCGATAATGCCCGGCGCCTTCGTTTCTACGCGGGCGCGTTTGTCTGATTTGATCGGGCCTTTGCCATCGATCGGATTCCCCAAGGCATCGACCACGCGACCAAGCAGGCCTTCGCCCACTGGCACGTCCACGATGTCACCGGTCCGCTTGACGGTATCGCCTTCTTTCACCGCACGGTCTTCACCGAACACCACGATCCCGACGCTGTCTGCTTCCAGGTTCAGCGCCATGCCGCGCACACCGCCTTCGAATTCCACCATTTCACCGGCCTGCACATTTTCCAAACCGTATACGGTCGCCACGCCGTCGCTGATGGCGATCACCTGACCAGTCTCAGCCAGTTCCGCCTTGTCGGCGAAATCGGTGATGTGCTGCTTCAGCAGATCGGAAATTTCAGAAGGGCGAATATCCATGGTGTTCTCCTTAACCTCTTTATCTTAAGACGCCGCAAGGCGTTGTTGTAAACGTTTCAATTGGCCGGCAACCGACCCGTCCAGCTGACGTCCAGCCATCCGAATGACCAGTCCGCCGATGAGTTCCGGCTTCACACGCGTGCTTAAGCGAATCGCGCGTTTGGTTTCCTTAGCGAGCGCTTGCTCAATTTCTTTTAACTGCTTGTCGCTCAATTCTTTAGCAGACAGCACCTCAACCGGGGTCACGCCTTGCGCGGCATCGGCCTGTTGCTGATAGGATTCGGTAATCAGCCCAATCTGGTCGATGCGTTTTTTGCGAATCAACATTGCCACAATGGCTTTGCTAACCGGATTGGCTTTCGCCAGCAGCGCATCAAAGAAGGCCAGCTTCTCTGCTTCCGAAACGGTTTGGTCTTTCACCAAGCGTGAGAGATCTTTTGAATCACGTACCGCTTGGGCGAGCGATTGGAAATCGGTCAGCACTGGCTCGACCGCATTTTGCTCCGCCGCATGCGCATAGGCCGCTTTTGCGTAGCGATCAGATATTTTCTTTGCTTCCGAATAGCTTAAAGACATGCTGCCCTGTTGTCCTGCATTAATTTCGCCGCAACTTAGGCAAAAGGCGCTGTAAAGGCAAGGCTTTTAGTAGAAGAATTTTAAGAGACGTTTCTGTCTTCCGCTTCGCTCCAGACTTGGCCTGCGGTTTGCCTGCTGCAAACACTCCGGCTGCGCCTTTGGCGGCTCATGGCTGGCGGGGACGTACTGTCCCCGCTCCATCGTAATGCTCAGACTGTCACCCCTCGCCGGCAGGACACGTCTAAACTATTTACATGAAGATGCGCGAACAGGACGTTCGCGCCTGCCGAGAGCGTCGCGCCAGCGACCAGCCAAAGCATTTTCAGCAGAAAATGCGGCGGCCACTAGCATACGCAACGCGGATGTGAAAAAAATCTTGGCCCGAAGCTTGCTTAGGTCTTTCTAACAAAAATTAAAAGCAGGATGTTATGAGTATAGAAACCGTTGGCCAACCGACGAAAATTACCGTCCACCCGCTACCGCAGGGGCAGAAGGCGCAAGCGGCGCAACGCGACACCAGCTGGGGTGGCGATGGTTTTGGCTTTGACGATTTTCTCGATATCATCAACCCGCTGCAACATATTCCGGTGGTAGGACATATTTACCGGGCCATCACTGGCGATGAAATTGCTACGGAAGCGCGGATTGTGGGCGGCGCAGCCTTTGGTGGCGTCATCGGGCTGGCTGTGGCCGGGGCTGATGCGATTATTGAAACCGAATCCGGCGCCACCGTTGCCGAACATGCCGTTGCCATGGTGACTGGCGAAACTCCGGTTAAAGCGCCCGTTATCGAAACCGCGCAATCGGCGAAACCGCAACAGGTCGCTTCTGCGGCTCCGGTGGAATTGCCGTGGATCAAAGATAAAGTAAGCACCACGGTGGCCTCGGCAGCGCCGGTCACCCTGCCCTGGCTACAGGAAAAGGTTGCCACCGCCCCGACCTCTTTAGATGACGTATTAATCCAAGCGCAAATGTTGCAAGCCGCGCCCAAGGCATCCGACGTGAATCTGCAAAAGCAGCTACCTGTAAAAGCCGATATGCCCTATGGCGCGAAAGCGGTTGCGCCCAAGCCCAAGCCGGCCGACGCCATCACTTCTCCGGCTGACAATGCCGATGTAAACGAAACGATCCGCTATTTATTCGGCCAGAATGTTGAAGCGGTGATGAAAGAGTATCAGACGTCACAATGGCTGGATAAAGTGCAAGAGGTGCAGCAGGATTTAGTCGCTTAGGCATTGCGCTCCCCAAATAGCGCGGTGCCGACCCGTATATAGGTTGCACCAAACCGAATGGCGCTTTCAAAATCATCACTCATCCCCATACTTAATTCATGCGTAGCTAGACGCTGAGCAGACTGCGCGAGCAACGCAAAATAGGGTCCGGGCGCTTCGCCCGCCGGTGGGATGGCCATCAACCCACTTAAGAGGAGGCCTTTGCTAGCGGCATATTGCCAAAGTGTCTCCGCCTGTTGAGGGGCGATACCGGCTTTTTGCTCTTCTTCCCCGATATTTACCTGCATGAGATAATGTAGGGGCTGCTGCTTAGTTTCCTGAACGAGCGCATCGACGATTTTTTCGCGATCAATGGTATGGATGACATCGAAGAGTGCGACAGCCTGCTTTACCTTATTGGATTGTAAGGGTCCGATCAGATGTAGAACAATGTCGGGGTAACGCTGTTTCAGCTCCGGCCATTTCTCCTGCGCTTCCTGCACCTGATTTTCACCAAAATGCCGATGTCCGAGTGCTAACAAAGCCTCAATTCTATCTAACGGCTGACGTTTACTAACGGCAATCAGTGTTGGCATTGTGGGTCGATCTGCCCGCTGACATGCCATCGCCATTGCTGCCTGAATGCCTTCCAGGCGCGCCTGAATAGAAGTGTTTGCCAACTGTAACATAAAGGCATAAAGCCACAAAGCCCGTGCTTCGTCCAGCCTGCAACGCTTGTGGCCAATATGCCACAACCCCTTCGACAAAGCATCACGATTCCTGAAAAAACATTTTGGCAGCGCTTGCATCTGGGAACGTTTCCGTCGATAAGGGGCCTATGGAGCGCGGGGAAGTCCCTCGCACCTATGTGTAAACTAACGACTTAAGTGCTTGTAAAGTAAAGGACACTAGTTATGAAAAATATTATTCTTGGTACAACTGGTCTGGTTGGTGCAGCGCTGCTCGCAGCGTCTGCTTCTGCACAGACTCCGAAAGTAACCGTTGGCGGTTTTGCTGACTTCCAAGCCGGTTACATCGACGACGATCTAGACGCAGGTCAGCGCGATTACGGCTTCCGTAACGATACAGAAGTTTCGATTTCTGTAGACGGTAAGTCTGATAATGGCCTGGGCTACGGTGCTGTGATCGATCTGGAAGCTGACGTAACTGCTGATGCAGATAACGAAGGCCTGAATGCGTCTCGTACGTATGTTTACATGGATGGCGGCTGGGGCCGTTTTGAGCTGGGCTCAAACCAAGGCGTTGGCGCTACCATGAACATCGATGCGGATAACCTGGCTGTTGCTACCGGTGGTATCAACGGTTCTTGGAACTACTTCGCTAACCATCCGGCTGGCGTTGCATTCATCGCGACTCCTGAAAACGTAAGCGAACTGGGTTCTGCTTTCGCTTCTGGTAATGAGTCAACTGACAATTCTAACAAAATCAACTACTACTCTCCGCGTTTTTCTGGGTTCCAACTGGGCGTGTCTTACACTCCGGACCTGAACGACCGTGGTCAGTTTGTATCTCGCTCTGACATCGGCACTTCAGCTGGTGACGTATTTGACCTGGCTCTGAGCTATGAGCGTCAGTTCGATGCATTCCTGCTGGGTCTGTCTGGTAACTACCAAACTGGCGATGGCGACACTCTGAGCGAAGATATCGATGCTTACCAAGTTGGTGCGATGCTGGGCTTTGCTGGCTTCTCAGTAGCTGGTTCGTATGCTGATCTGGAAGGCGTTCAAGGCGCTGGTATCGGTGCTGAAGGTGATTACTACACCCTGGGTGCTGGTTATGAAAATGGCCCGTTCGGCCTGTCTGCTACGTGGATTGATTCTACTCTGGAACAAGCTGCTGGCGACAACGATTTCGAAAACCTCGTAATCGGTGCGGATTACAAACTGGCTCCTGGCCTGACTCCGTACGCAGAACTGAGCTTCTACGAGTATGATGCTGCAGGTGCGGCTGCCGACAACGACGGCACCCTGTTCATCCTGGGTACTCAGCTGGCATTCTAATCAGCTGACGCTTAGTCAAAATAGAAAGGGCGGTACTTCGGTGCCGCCCTTTTTTATGTCTTTCGCTTCGCTGCAGACTTGCGCTCCGATTTGCCTACTGCAAACGCTCCGCTTTGCGCCTCTCGGCGGCTCTTGGCAGATTCCGCCTACTGGCGGCATTACATAATAAAGCACAGTCATTTCCGGGCTAGACCTGGCAATCCAACGGTCATTCTCTGTGACTTAAACTTTTTTCTATTTCCCCCTTTATCATTTCACTATTTCACCACTCCACCCCTCACACCATTTCACTTGAGAAAAGACTGCAGGAGTTTTATGACTAGTCGCCATGCGATATCTCTTATTACTTTTAGCCCCCCTCTTAATCCTTACTGCCTGTGACGATCTGGATACGGAAGCCGTATTCCCTAAACGTCAGGAACTCGAACGCGTTGATGAGCGCGGCAAACTAACCGGCGATGGCTTAACCATTGGAGGCGGCGACGAAGAAGCGGCCTCCGGCGGCAATAATCCGCTCGGAGTCAACAGTTTCCTCTGGCGCGCCACGCTGGATACGCTGGCATTCATGCCTCTTGCTTCCGCCGATCCGTTTGGTGGGGTGATCATTACCGACTGGTACGAAGACCCGAAAGCCCGCGGCGAGCGCTTTAAAATCAACGCGCTGATTCTGGACCGCACCTTGCGCTCCGATGGCATCAACGTTTCGGTCTTTAAACAAGTCAAACGCGACGATGGCTGGCAAGATGCTGATACGGAAGAAGGGCTGGAGCGCAAATTGGAAGATACGATCCTGACGCGCGCGCGTGAACTCCGGGTCCGCAACGCGAGTTAATCATGAGCGAACGTTATAATCACCGGACGGTGGAGCCGAAATGGCAATCCGTCTGGGCCGAACGCGGCACCTTCAATACGCCCCAAAGCAGCGACAAACCACCCTATTATGTACTGGAAATGTTCCCCTACCCGTCAGGTAAAATCCATATGGGCCATGTGCGCAATTATACGCTTGGCGATGTATTGGCGCGCTATAAGCGGGCGAAAGGATTTAATGTCTTGCACCCTATGGGGTGGGACGCGTTTGGCTTACCCGCCGAAAATGCCGCGATTGAGCGCAAGGTGCATCCCGGTAGCTGGACCTATGACAATATCGCCGCCATGCGCGAGCAGTTAAAAGGTATCGGCCTCAGTTATGATTGGAGTCGCGAATTCGCCACCTGCGATCCGGACTATTATCAGCATGAGCAGCGCTTTTTCATCGAGCTGTATAAAGCTGGCCTCGCTTATCGCAAGACCTCTTTCGTCAACTGGGACCCGGTCGATAACACGGTGCTCGCCAACGAGCAGGTGGTCGACGGTAAGGGTTGGCGTTCCGGCGCCCCGGTCGAACGCCGCGAATTGGCGCAATGGTTTTTAAAAATTTCAGACTTCGCGGATGACCTGCTCGCCGATCTGAACGAGCTGGATGGCTGGCCCGAAAAGGTCCGCATCATGCAGGAAAACTGGATCGGTAAATCATTGGGTGCGCGGGTTCGATTTGATGTCGTCAGTCGCCAGTCTTCCGCTTCCACTGAGATTGAGGTCTACACCACCCGCCCCGACACCTTGTTTGGCATGTCATTTTTAGCGATTGCTGCAAATCATCCGCTAGCTAAACAACTGGCAACGGATGACCGTGAACTGGCCGACTTCATTAAAGAATGCGATGCTCTGGGCACGAGCGAAGAGGCCATCGAAAAAGCGGAAAAACGCGGCTATGATACTGGCCTGAAGGTGATTCATCCCTTCACCGGAGAAACGAAACCCGTCTATGTGGCCAATTTTGTGTTGATGGATTATGGTACAGGCGCGGTCTTCGGCTGTCCGGCACATGATCAGCGAGATCTTGATTTCGCCCGCAAATATGATCTGAGCGTGACACCGGTCGTTCAGCCAGACGGAGAACCTATCACCATCGACCGTGATGCCTATACCGGGCCCGGTCTGCTGATCAATTCAGACTTTCTGAACGGATTGGACACGGCCGAGGCCAAGCTAAAAGCGCTGGAAATCCTGCAAGAAAAAGGCTGCGGCGAAGCGCATACCAATTACCGTCTGCGTGATTGGGGCATTTCGCGTCAGCGCTATTGGGGCTGCCCGATCCCCTTCATTCACTGCGAGGAGTGTGGCGTCGTCCCGGTGCCGGAATCGGAGCTACCCGTTACCCTGCCGGAAGATGTCAGCTTTGACCAACCGGGCAACCCGCTTGATCATCATCCGACATGGAAGCAGGTCGATTGCCCAGAATGCGGCAAAGCAGCCCGCCGTGAAACTGACACCTTTGATACCTTCTTCGAATCAAGCTGGTATTTCGCGCGCTTCACTTCGCCCGATAATGCGCAGGGCATCGACGCGGCCTCGGCGAAAGAATGGTTGCCGGTCGATTATTATATCGGCGGGATTGAGCATGCCGTGTTGCATTTGCTTTATTCGCGCTTTTTTATGAAGGCCCTCACCCGCTGCGACATTCTGGATTGTAAGGAGCCGTTCAAGAATCTCATGACGCAAGGCATGGTCTGTCATGAAACATACAAAAATGCCGAAGGCCAATGGCTGTACCCCGAAGAAGTTATCGATCGCGAGGCGGTTACGGTCGGTCGCTCTGAGAAAATGAGTAAATCGAAACGCAATACAGTCGATCCGCAGCGTATTCTTGAAGCGTATGGCGCGGATACAGCACGCCTGTTCATGCTTTCTGATTCCCCGCCCGAGCGTGATTTGGAATGGACCGAAGCCGGCGTCGATGGCGCATGGCGCTATGTCAGCCGTTTATGGCGTCTGACGCAAGACGCGGTTGCGTGCGACCCCACCACCGATCTGACTGCCGCGGAGGGATTCGCGTTAGAATTACGCAAAACGACCCATGCGACCATCGCCCAAGTCAGCGATGAAATTGAGCTTCTGCATTACAACAAAGTCGTCGCCCTGATCCGCGAGTTGACCAATAAAGCATCCCAAGCCGATCTGACGGATGCCATGCAAGCGGCCGCTTTCGTCGAAGCGATGCGCACTGCGACCATTCTCTGCGCACCGCTGATGCCGCATTTGGCCGAAGAAATGTGGGGCACCTTATGCCCGGATCAGGGCTTAGTCTGCGAACAATCCTGGCCGACTGCCGATACCTCGCTATTGCAGGAAGACACCGTCAAGCTGGCCGTACAGGTCAATGGCAAACTTCGCGGCACATTAGAGCTTGCGAAAAACATCTCAAAAGAAGCGACCGAAGAAGCAGCGCTTGCGCTATCCAATGTGCAAAAAGCCCTCGACGGCAAAGCGATTCGCAAAGTGATTGTGGTTCCGGGCAAAATCGTCAATGTGGTGGCCGCCTGATGCGCTGGTTTGGTATCCTCGCGCTATGTTGGATCTCAGCCTGCGGTTTTAAACCGGTCTACGAAGTCAATGAAGGCCGTTTAGACACCGCCGACGTCATTCAGCAGGTGCAGGTCGTCACCGCCGATGGATGGGAAGGAAATCGCTTAAAAGCGGCTATTGAAGATGAATTGCATATACTCGATAACCCAAACGCGCGTTACCGGCTCGAAGCTGGCTTGAGCGTGGCTTCGGAAGCGTTCATTATTGAGCCAGACGGACTCGCCTCGCGCTATACCTTACGCATGAGCTCGCCCTGGACGTTGATCCGCACCACGGATGATGTGGTGCTGAAACGTGGCATTTTGCGCCGCGATGTCAGCTATAATGTGTCCGAAGACGCCGATTATTCTACTTTTGTTGCGCAAGAAGATGCGATGCAGCGCGGTATTCAGGCGATTGCAGAACTCTATGGCGTGCGCATTCCCGCCGTGTTGAATGCCGCGATTCGCCGCACGCAATGAAACTTACGACCAAACAGGTCGACGGTTTTGTCGCGCAACCTGCACAAAGCTGCGGTGTCTTGTTGTATGGCCCAGATCGTGGGTTAATCCGCCAGCGGCTTGACCAGATTGCCGGACATTTTTTGCAAGACCTGCAAGACCCTTTTAACCGCGCCGATTTAGGGGGCGATCAACTCCAAGATGATCCGGCGCGGCTCGCCGATGAATTGACCGCGATGAGCTTTACCGGGGGCCGCCGTGTGGTCGTCATCCGTGATGCTGGCGACAAACAGGCCAAGATTTTTCAGGATGCCGCGGAATATTTGAATGCGCAAAACGCGTATCTAATCATTTTGTCGGATGATTTAAGCGCCCGCTCACCATTACGCAAATGGGCTGAAGCCGATAAAGCGATGGCCGCCCTACCCTGTTATCAGGACGATGGGTGGTCGCTCGAAAAATTGATCACACAAACCTTGCAAGGCTACGGGTTGCAGGTCAAACCCGATGCCTTACGCTGGATGGCGCAACAATTGGGCGGCGATCGGATGATTATCCTCAGTGAGCTGGAAAAACTTTCGCTTTATATGGGCGAACAGACCACTGTTGAGCTTTCGGATGTGATGGCCGTGACCGATGCATCGCGTGAGCGCCAGCTTAATGAATTTTGTGAGGCCGTCGCTTCGCACCACTATGCCCAAGCCATGAATTATTACGATCGCCTGCGCGCTGAAGACGTGCAGGATATTGCGATGCTGCGCATTTTACTGACCTATTTTAGCCGCCTGCAGCATCTACGCCAGCAAGTGGATGCTGGGGAATCACCCGCTCAGGCCGTCAAGTCCTTCCGCCCTCCTATTTTTTTCAAACAGCAGGATACTTTAGCGCGACAGGTCGGGCAATGGTCTGGTAAAATGCTCGATCACATGCTGCATCAGTTATTCGAATGGGAGATAGCGCTAAAAAGCAGTGCCAGCGGTTTGCCGGTTTACCTACCGCAGCAATTATTGTTTACGTTAAAACGGTGTCAGGCCGCGGGCCGTTAGATTGAATCGCCAAGCCGCTGTAAAATCTCGTCTAATTGCCTCAAATTCTTATAATGCAACAAAATGGTGCCCGACTGATCGCCTTTATCTTCGATGCTGACGGATAAACCAAGATTTTCGGACAAGGTTTCTTCCAGAGCTATTATATCCGGATCTTTCGCACTGCCCCTGCTCTTACCAGAGCCGCCTTGATTGCTACGATCACGCGTCGGCGTCCCCCCAAAACTCGGCGCTGCCACCGGTTCCAGGCTGCCACCTTTTGCCAGTGTTTCGGTTTGGCGGACATTTAAGGCTTCATCCATGACGCGTTTTGCCAGTGCTTCGATGTCTTTCGCACCGAGCAGGGCGCGCGCATGCCCCATACTAAGTTTACCTTCGCGTACGGATTGCTGCACTGGCTCCGGCAGACTCAAGAGGCGAAGCAAATTGGCAATATGGCTACGGCTTTTCCCGACCGTGTGCGCCAGGGCCTCTTGTGTGTAATTAAATTCATCGATCAAACGCTGATACCCGGCCGCTTCTTCGATCGCGTTCAAATCTTGCCGTTGAATATTTTCAACCAGCGCGAGTTCAAGCGCTAATTTGTCGTCAATATCGCGTATAATCGCGGGAATAGTACCGATTTCAGCTAATTTAGACGCCCGCCAGCGGCGTTCACCGGCAATAATCTCATATTGCCCTTCATATTTTGGGGAGGGGCGCACGATAATCGGCTGCATGACCCCATTTTTCTCAATCGAATCCGCTAATTCATGTAAGTAGGTATCATCAAAATGTGTCCGCGGTTGGAAGGTGCCGCTATGCACATTTGCGACCAGCAATTGGGTTAATCCTTCTTTCACTTCGCCAGAGGCATCATTCGACGCCTGCATCGAGCTACTATATTCTTCTCCCATCAACGCGGAAAGGCCTTTACCCAATCCCTTGCTTGTGGCTGCTTTATTCATACAAACTCCCTAGGCTACTTGCTGCGCTTTTACCCAACGCTTTTCACGCTGGATCAATTCTTTGGCTAAATTCAGATAAGCTTTAGAACCGGCACAATTCAAATCATACACAATGGCCGGCTTTCCATGCGACGGCGCTTCTGATATCCGCACATTACGCGGAATGACGGTTTGATACACATCCTCGCCCATAAAACTGCGCACATCATGCTCGATATGTTCCGTTAATTTATTTCGACGATCATACATGGTTAAAACGACACCATGGATCGTCAGTGCGGGGTTTAATTTATGCTGTATGAGCTTAATCGTTTTAAGCAGATGACTTAGGCCCTCCAAAGCGTAAAACTCACACTGAAGGGGGATTATTACGGAGTCGGAACAAGTAAGTGCGTTCAGTGTGATTAAGCCGAGCGAGGGCGGACAATCAATCAAAATATAGTCATGCTCTGTGTGTGATTGCTGCACGATATTTGCTAATTGGTATTCACGGCGGCTGACAGCTACAAGCTCAATTTCCGCTGCGGATAAATCGATATTCGCTGGCACAATGTCTAAGCGCGGTATATCCGTAGCAATAACCGCTTCAGATAAGGGGCGTTGGTCTATCAGCACGTGATAACTATTGATCGTTCTACGCCGCGAATCGACACCTAATCCAGTACTCGCGTTTCCTTGGGGATCCAAATCAATTAAAAGCACTTTTTTACCAATAGCCGCTAACGCGGTAGCCATATTCACGGCAGTCGTTGTTTTGCCCACCCCGCCCTTTTGATTGACTATAGCTAAGATGCGCGGCGATGGATGTTGCATAATTCAAGGATCCGTGCGTTTGTATCGGTTTCACTTACATGCGCGACATAATCAAATTGCCAATGATGTTGCGCCTCTTCTAATTCCATAGCGTAAGTTTTCCCTTTTGGAAATACGCAAATGGTGGTTGGACACATAATAGTCTCAATCCACTGTAGCATTTGATCAATTGACGCGCATCCTCGCGCGGTAATTATGTCAGGTTTTTGTATCTCTACATCTTCGATACGTTGGCATAATAGTTTCACGTGGAACAAATTCAGCTCAGCACAGACGGTTTCTAAAAATGCAATTTTGCGGCGATCTGATTCAACCAATGTGATCGGGGTATCATGCAGTATCGCCAATACTATACCTGGAATGCCACCACCACTACCAATATCTATTATATGTGATGGTCGATGGCCCAACACTATAGGCAATAATTGATGCGCATCGACAATATGCCGTTCCCAGATCAGTGTCGCATCAGCATTAGAAATTAAATTAATAGATCGTTGCCATTTCAGCAATAGCGCAACATAGTGT
Organism: Alphaproteobacteria bacterium UBA3002; assembly: GCA_002346425.1. GTDB lineage: Bacteria > Pseudomonadota > Alphaproteobacteria > Rickettsiales > UBA3002 > UBA3002. The sequence continues at coordinate 8,447 of DDZS01000019.1, read as the reverse complement.
TCGAGCCGCTCCATTGTTCCACGTGGAACGTCAAGTAAAGAAATCGGTTTAGGCACGTTGTCGATTGATATATGATAATAATGCAATAACAGCTGCAGGCGTCATGCCCGGTATCTGGCTTGCCATACGAATATTATTCGGCTTAGCTTGTTGAAGCTTTTCTTTAATCTCGTTAGAAAGCGATGGTATATCTTTGTAATTTAAATTTGCGGGTATGGTAACGGCTTCCTCTTGTACTAAAGCATTCCGCTCCGATTCCTGCCGTTTTAAATAACGTGCATACATGGCGTCGATGGCGCATTGATCAAATACCGCCGGACGTATATTGGAAATATCTGGCCAAATGCTAATCAGCGTTTCACGTGAAACATCCGAAAGCGCCAATAATTCCATTGCTGAACGCTGTACACCATCTTGATTGATTTTGATTCCATGCTTCTGCGCCGCGCTCGGTGTGATTCGCAGTGACTGTAATGTCTTTTCGGCTTTATGAATAGCTAACATTTTACTATTAAAAATATCCACTCTAGTTTGATCCACACATCCTTGCTGAATGCCTAATGGTGTGAGGCGACGGTCAGCATTATCAGCCCTCAAACTTAACCGGAATTCGGAGCGCGAGGTAAACATACGGTACGGCTCTTTAGTGCCTAGAGTAATCAGATCATCGATCATCACACCTAAATACGCATCGGCACGCGATACAGTGAAAGCAGGACGATTACTCACTTTGGAGGCTGCATTAATACCCGCAATGATACCTTGACCAGCCGCCTCTTCATATCCCGTCGTGCCATTAATTTGTCCCGCCAGAAATAACCCAGAGACTTTTTTAGTTTCTAGGGCAGGACACAACTCCCTAGGATCAATATAATCATATTCGATTGCATAACCTGGGCGAAGGATCTCAACGGACTCAAGTCCTTTCATACTACGGATGAACGCATGCTGGACTTCTTCAGGCAAGGAAGTCGATATACCATTAGGATAAATGGTATCATCGTCTAACCCTTCCGGCTCCAGGAAAATCTGATGCTGTGACTTATCAGCAAAACGAGTGACTTTATCTTCGATGGATGGACAATACCGTGGACCAACCCCTTCGATTTGACCAGAATACATAGCAGAACGATGTATGTTCTCTTGAATGATGCGGTGGGTTTCTTCATTAGTATGCGTTATAAAGCACCGTATTTGCGGAGTGGTAATGCTATCCGTGATATAGGAAAATGGGGTAGGGATCAGATCCCCAGGTTGCTCTTGCAACACAGACCAATCTATAGTTTTCCCGTTTAATCTGGCAGGGGTGCCCGTTTTTAAACGTCCTAATTGCAATCCAGCATCGCGCAAGCGTTCAGAAAGTCCATAGGAAGGGGCTTCGCCAACTCGCCCGGCGGGCGTTGTCTTATCCCCGATATGAATTAATCCGTTGAGAAAGGTACCCGTGGTTAGAACCACCGCATCGCAACCGTAACTCTCTTTTTTACCTACTACAGATTTGACGCACCCATCCTCCCAAATGATATCGTCTATAGCGTCTTCAATAATCGTGAGGCAGCTATATTCATTTAATATGGATTGCACTGCCGCTTTATATAACGCACGATCCGCTTGGGCGCGCGGCCCATGGACAGCTGGTCCCCGACTTTGGTTAAGAATGCGAAAATGGATACCCGCTTGATCGATTGCGCGACCCATAACGCCGTCTAGCGCATCCACTTCGCGGACTAATGTTCCTTTACCGATACCACCAATAGCCGGATTGCATGACATTTCACCGATCGTATCATATCGGTGCGTAATTAAAGCCGTATTGATGCCCATCCGCGCAGATGCGGCTGCAGCCTCTGTGCCTGCATGCCCACCGCCTATTACAATTACATCAAAATGTTTCACGTGAAACACTCCTATTTACCGATACAAAATTCTGAAAAGATCACCTCTAATAACTGATCTACTTCAACTTTACCAGTGATTTTACCGATATGAAAGGCAGCATGGCGCAGCTCTTCTGCCATTAACTCATAGACTTTTTCTTGATTAAATCCTTTTAGCGCTTCCGCCGCTGCAATCAGTGCTTGGCGATGACGCGCGCGTGTAATCACAATGTCTTGTTGACGAGATACCGTCAGTGCCAATTTAGCCGCTATCAACGCTAAAAGCTGGTCGATATTCTCACCCGTTTTAGCGGATATGTAGCACATTTCGGGAGATGGCTCATATGGAAACTGATCACATTTATTAATGATCATAATCTCATTTTTCTCCAGAGCGCTCTTGGGTTGTTTCGGATCTGGAACGTGATCAGTTACGCGTAGGATCACATCAGCATTTTTCTCATAATGCCGACTACGTTCGATCCCCAATTGTTCTACCTGGTCGGTGGTCTCTCGCAGCCCCGCAGTATCGATTAATGTCACCAAATAGCCGTGTAACTCTATGCTTACCTCTATGGTATCCCGCGTAGTGCCCGGGATGTCGGATACGATTGCTACATCACGTTTCGCAATCGCATTAAGCAAACTCGATTTCCCTACATTTGGGGAGCCAATGATCGCAACAGTAAAGCCTTCACGAATTTTTTCACCGGTGTTTGGTGCTTGCAGAACGCGCTGTATGCGATCTTGGGCTTCTGTAACGGAAGTGCGCACCGTGTGCATGACGTCGTCGGGAATTTCTTCGTCTGGAAAATCAATATAGGCTTCAATAAATGCCAGGGTGCGCACGATATCATGGCGCAACCCCTCATAAAATGCGCTAAGCGAACCGTGCAGCTGTTCTTGTGCCTGTGCTAACTGTCGTGCGGATTGTGCGTCGATCACATCAGCCAAGCCTTCGACTTGCGCTAAATCGAGCTTGCCATTGGTAAAGGCTTGCCGCGTGAATTCACCGGGTTCTGCCGCACGGCACATGGGAAGGGCACTTAAAACCGACGTTAGCTGATGCCGTACAGCAAGGCTGCCATGGGTATGCAGTTCCAACACGTCTTCGCCTGTAAAACTATGGGGCGCTTTAAAATAGAGCACAAGCGCCTGATCGAGTGGCGCGACATTATCAGGATCGATGATCTGGCGTAGATGTGCATGACGCGGTGTTAATGCACCCAGCCCTAACGCTGCTGCGCAAGCTGGGACATAGGCGCCAGAAATTCGCAACACCGCAACGCCAGAACGCCCCGGCGGGGTTGCCCAGGCGAAAATGGCGCGGGCATGGTCGGGAATATCCGCCTCCGGCGAATTGCTTACTGAATTCTCTGCGCCATCGTGTATCATGCGGCCGAGCTATAACAGAAAGCGACCGCAATGAAAGCAAAAGCCATCCGGCTAGATCAGCCCGGGCCCGCGGAGGCCTTGCATTGGGTAGACGTTGATGTCCCTGAACCGGGGACGCGTGAAGTCCTGATCAAGCAGCGCGCGGTGGGCTTAAACTATATCGACATCTATCACCGGCAAGGACTGATGGGTATTGGTGACTTTCCCGCGACCCTTGGCGTGGAAGGTGCAGGTGAGGTCGTCGCAGTCGGTGAGGGGTGCGAGTTTGGGTTCTCCGTCGGTGATAAAGTGGCTTATGCCGGACCGCTGGGTGGGTATGCGCAATACCGCACCATTCATGAACGGCATATTATCAAAATTCCTGAGCCAGTGACGCCCGAGGTCGCGGCAGGGCTGATGGTTAAAGGATTAACGGCGCATTTTCTGGTGCGTCGAACTTTCATAGTCGATGAACGCGCGACAGTATTGCTGCATGCGGCGGCGGGCGGCGTCGGACTGCTTGTTGCGCAGTGGGCGGCTTCGGTCGGTGCGAAGGTGATTGGCACGGTCGGCAGCGCCGAGAAGGCGGAGCTAGCGAAAGCCAATGGGTGCGCGCATGTGCTGAATTACAAACAGGATAATATCGTCGAAGCGGTCCAGGAAATCACCAAAGGGGCAGGGTGCAACGTGGTGTATGACTCGGTCGGTGTCGCCACCTTCCGCCAATCGCTCGAATGTCTTGGCCCATTTGGCATGATGGTCAGTTATGGCGAAGCTTCGGGCTCGGTACCGGCGGTGGACCTGAATAGTCTACAGAAGCGCGGCTCGCTCTTTTTGACGCGGCCTAGTCTGGAGCATTATATTCGCGATCACTCGGAATATGTCGTCGCCTGCGCGGCGTTATTTAGCGAGGTGGTCGACGGAAATCTGAAGGCCAACATTATGCAAAGCTACAATTTACGCAATGTCGCGATGGCCCATAAAGACTTAGAGCAGCGGCGCACCACGGGTTCGACGATTTTGTTCACCGAGGCCTAGGTTACAAATACGCCGCTTTCAGCAATCGTTTCGTATACTCCGCCTGCGGGTCGGCGAACAGGGCCTGCGTGCTATTGGTTTCCACCACTTCGCCTTGTTTAAGAACCATCACCCGATGCGAAATGGCGCGGATCACGCGTAAATCGTGACTGATAAACAAATAGGCAATGTCTTTTTCCTGCTGAAATTTGCGCAGCATGCTTAAAATCTGGGCCTGCACCGACACATCAAGCGCTGAGGTCGGTTCGTCCAAAATCACCAATTTCGGTTCCGTCATCATGGCGCGCGCAATCGCGATACGCTGACGTTGGCCACCACTGAATTCATGGGGGAAGCGGGCCAGCATGTCCGGTGACAAGCCCACCGAGTCCAGCATCGCAGCGGCGCGCTCCTGCCGTTCGGCGGTTTTGATTTCCGGATAATGCACGCGCAGGCCTTCCGTAATAATCTGCTCCACACTCATGCGTGGATTCAGGCTGCCATACGGGTCTTGGAAAACCGGCTGCATTTGGCGGCGCGCGGGGAGTAGGGCGCGGCCTTTTTTGCTATCGATGCGTTCACCCGACAGGTAAATCGCGCCATCGCTTTTAATCAAACGTAAGAGCGCTTGGGCCAATGTCGATTTTCCCGAGCCGCTCTCACCGACCAGTCCGAGCGTCTCTCCCGGTTGGATTGTTAGGGATAAGGGTTTCAGCGCGTGTTTATCGACTGTTTTAAAGCCCAAGAGCGACGCCCGGGTTTGGTAGATTACCTGAAGGTCGTCGCACGCGATTAGCGGCTCTTTAGGCGCTAACGGGGCAGGAGCAGCAGCCGAGGGAATAGCCGCAAGCAGATGTTGCGTATAGTCATCTTGCGGCGCATCGAACACCGCCTGCGTTTCGCCTTGCTCGACAATCTTGCCATATTGCATGATGACGACGCGTTCCGCCAATCGCCGTACCAGATGCAGGTCATGCGTGATCAGCAAAATGGCCATGTGATGCGTTTGCTGAAGCTCTTTCAGCAGGTCAAGAATCTGTTCTTGTAACGTGACGTCCAGAGCGGTGGTTGGTTCATCGGCAATCAGCAAATCCGGTTCATTCGCCATCGCCATGGCAATCATGACCCGCTGACGTTCACCGCCAGAGAGTTGATGTGGATAGGCATTCAACCGGGTTTTAAAATGCGGCAGGCCCACCTGATCGAGTAATTCGTGAATACGCGTCAGCCGCTCGGCCTTGCTCATGCGCTGATGCAGCACCAGCATTTCGTCGATCTGCCGACCGATCTGATGCAGCGGGTTTAGCGCCGTCATCGGCTCCTGAAAAATCATCGCGATGCGTTTGCCGCGCAATTGCTGCATCTGGGTTTGGTTGTATTGCCGCAAATCTTCGCCCTGAAACAGTATCTGTCCTTCCACCTTGGCGACGCCCTGATGCAAACGGAGAATGCTTTGCGCCGTGACCGATTTGCCCGAGCCGCTTTCGCCGACCAGTGCCAGGGTCTGGCCGGGGCGGATGTTAAAGCTGACGTCCTTGACCGCCATGGTCTGATCGTTGCCCTGACGGAAGGCGACGCTGAGATTGCGGATGCTGATCAACGGTTGTTCGCTCATCTCATTTCCTTGGGTCGAAGGCATCGCGCAGGGCCTCGCCGATAAACACCAGCAAGCTGAGCATCAGTGACAGCACGACAAAGGCGGTAATGCCGAGCCAGGGTGCCTGCAGGTTGGCTTTGCCCTGGGCGATCAGCTCGCCCAGCGACGGCGCACCCGGCGGCAGGCCGAAGCCGAGGAAGTCGAGAGAGGTCAGGGTGATGACGCCACCGGTCAGAATGAACGGGAAGAAGGTCAGGGTGGCGACCATGGCGTTGGGCAGGATATGCCTGAACATGATCACCTGGTTGCTGGCGCCCAGAGCGCGGGCGGCGCGCACGTACTCGAGGTTGCGCCCGCGCAGAAATTCGGCGCGGACCACGTCCACCAGTGCCATCCAGGAGAACAGCAGCATGATGCCCAGCAGCCACCAGAAGTTGGGTTNNGCCCGAGCCGCTTTCGCCGACCAGCGCCACCATTTCCCCTTCTTTCACCTCAAATGACACATCGCGCACGGCTTGTGTCTGGCCCTGGCGGAAGGTGACGGAGAGATTCTGAATCGCGAGCAAGCTCATGCCGTCTCCTTCAATAATTTGCGTGGATTAAACGCATCCCGCACCGCTTCGCCGATAAAGATCAGCAGCGACAACATGACCGCAAGAACGGTAAACGCCGTAATGCCCAGCCAGACCGATTGCGGGTTGTCTTTGCCCTGTTTAAGCATTTCGCCAAGCGATGGCGCATCGGCGGGAAGGCCAAAGCCCAGAAAATCGAGCGAGGTGAGGGTCGTGATCGATCCGCTGAGAATAAACGGGATAAACGTGAGCGCAGAAACCATCGCGTTGGGCAAGACGTGGCGATGGATAATGGTAAATTCACCCACGCCCATGGCCTTTGCGGCTTTGACATAATCGAAATTCCGCGCGCGCAGAAATTCGGCGCGCACCACATCAACCAAGCTCATCCAGCTGAATAATAACATTAATCCGAGTAGCCACCAGAAATTCGGCTCCACAATACTGGCCAGGATGATCAACAGATAGAGCACCGGCATGCCCTGCCAGATTTCCATAAAACG
>DDZS01000019.1:0-1184 GCA_002346425.1 Alphaproteobacteria bacterium UBA3002 | reverse complement strand
CAGAAGATCGGTCCACCCGCCGAAATAACCCTGCACCGCCCCCGCCGCAATGCCGATAATGGCGGAGAAAAAGGTTAGTACCAGCGCGAAGAGGACCGAGATGCGGAAGCCGTAAATCACGCGCGCCAGCACATCGCGCCCGCGGTCATCTGTGCCCAGCCAATTGGTCGCATCCGGCGAAGAGGGGGCCACGGCAATATCGAAATTGATACTGTTATGCGAGAAGGGGATCAGCGGCTTTACCATCCACCCATGCGCGTTGATTTCTTTCACCACCCAAGGGTCGGTATAATCGATCTCGCTTTCAAAGGCGCCGCCTTCTAGCACGTCTTTTTCGGCATAGGCATGCAGGAATGGGAAATAGAAATTATCGCGATATTCCATCACAATCGGCTTATCATTCGCCAAGAGTTCGGCAATCAGGCTGATGCCAAAAAGCACTAGGAAAATCCACAGTGACCACCACCCCCGCCGATTGGCTTTGAATTGCCGCCAGCGGCGTTGATTGAGGGAAAGGCTCATGCGTCCCTCCGCTCGAAATCGATGCGTGGGTCGATCAATACATACATCAGATCGCCGATGAGTTTGAATACCAGCCCGATTAGCGTAAAGACAAACAAAGTGCCGAACATAACCGGATAATCGCGATTGATGGCAGCTTCAAATCCAAGCAATCCCAGCCCGTCGAGCGAGAAGATAACTTCGATCAAGAGCGAACTGGTAAACAGGATGCCGATCAGGGCACTGGGTACCCCAGCGACGATAATCAGCATGGCATTGCGGAAGATGTGCTTATAGAGGACGGCGCGTTCGCTTAAACCCTTGGCGCGCGCCGTAATCGCATATTGCTTGCCCAATTCTTCAATAAACGAGTTTTTAGTGAGCAAGGTCAGTCCGGCGAATCCACTGATGACCAGCGCGGTGATCGGCAGCACCATATGCCATAGATAATCGGCAATCTGCTCATACCACGGTAGCTCGTCCCAATTCGGTGAAACCAGACCGCGCAAGGGGAACCATTGCACATAACTACCGCCGGCAAACAGAATGATCAGCAGAATCGCAAACAAAAAGCCGGGGATGGCCTGGCCAACAATGACCGCCGTTGAGGTCCAGACATCAAAGGCGGTACCATCGCGAACGGCTTTGCGGATGCCGAGTGGGATTGAGATCAGATAGACCAG
>DDZS01000034.1:17998-22204 GCA_002346425.1 Alphaproteobacteria bacterium UBA3002 | reverse complement strand
TCTGTCGATTGCTTCGGCGGATAATGGCACGGCGACCACCATCGAAGGGGCTGGCAATGTAACACTGGATGGCGCACAGCAATACAATCTCGCTTTTGGAGCGGATAGTGCGACCGGCGGTGCGGATACCATCACATTGAATGAAAATGCATTGGAAGGCACCGACACGATCAATGGCGGTTTTGGCAGTGATACGCTGGTGATTACCGAAAACGATGCCAACGGCATTTCCCTTATTGATGGTGACTGGGCTGGTCTTAGCAATCTGGAAACCATTCAATTAGGCACCGTCACCGCGCTCCAAACGTCTAGTTTGGTCTTCGGGAATGCCGCCGATGTGGCGATTGGTGCGGGCAATAGCTGGACGGTGGACATCAATGGTCAGGAATCAAGCGGCATGAACATCGATACCGATTTGCTGGACGCTGACCGGACCATTATTCTGGCGGATTCCAACGATTCAAATGTGGTGGTGACGTTACTGAACGGCTCTCGCGTCCAGATCGCTGATGGGGATAATTCTACGATCACCGGGTCTGCAACGGCGGATACGGTCATCGGTGGTACGGGTACTGATCGCGTTACCGGGCTTGCGGGCAACGATGTACTGTACGGTAATGGTGCGAATGATATCCTGAATGGCGGAGCTGATAATGATTCGCTGGTCGGAGGCATCGGCAACGATTTCTTGACCGGTGACGTTGGTTTTGACGTCTTCCGCTTCGCCGAAGCGGGCATCGCGAATGCGGACAATATTGTCGATTTCAAAATCGGTGGTGATGTTGATCTCATCGAATTGTCCGATGCGTTCTTTACGTTTGGCACGGATGAAGGCAGCAAATTGAATGCCCCGTTATCCGATCAGGATGATATCTTTGATACTGGCGTTAACTTCGCTGGCGGTAACTTCGTGCTACCTTCGGGCGCGAGTGCTACGGCCACGTTCCTTTATGATCGTACCGATGGCCAATTATGGTATGATGCGGATGGACAGGCCGGTGTCGGCGTGGCCGAATTAGTGCTCACCATCGAGAATTACTTTGGGAATGGCTCGGGTGGCACCTATGTCTATAGCGCTTCCGACTTTGTCGGTGGTGTGTAAGTCACACGGCACTTTTAGAAGAAAAACGGGGCCATCGTGCCCCGTTTTTTATGGGTTATGCAAACCCATAACCAGTTTAATAAAAGGCCCGCGCTTTTATTACATCTTTAGCAAAGCCTGTGTGAGTGCGCATATCGGTTTGATCTGAATAAGCAGATAACGACGATATGAAAAACACGAACACACACCCAACACACGCCGCCGACGCGTTTAACGCCTTTTTACGCAGCGACGCCTTTACCTGCGTTGGCGCAAAAACCGCAATGGCGCAGAATACGATCGAAGTGGTCGATTGCGGCACTCTCTCAATGGAAGAGGTGCATGCGGCGATCCAGCATTACAACACGCAAATATTGCAGCCGGAATCGCGCCAGTTGCAATCGCTTGCACTGCTCTTTCCGCACATCAGCGTGGCGGACGAAAAAGCATTTGAAACCTTTTTATGGGAAACGCTGCAAGCAATCCACCAGATCGACGTGGCCCAAGGCATCGATTGGGCGAGCGATTGTGATGCGAAAGCGGATTCACCCTCCTTTAGTATGAGCCTGGCGGGGCAGGGCTTTTACGTGGTCGGCATGCACCCGCATGCCTCGCGCCCGGCACGGCAGGCGCCATGTGTGACGCTGGTGCTGAATTCGCACACGCAATTCGAAGCGCTGAAAGAACGCGGCACCTATTATCGCCTGAAGGATAAAATTCGTAGCAAAGAAGTCGCCACTCATGGCAGTATCAACCCGATGTTAGAAGACTTTGGCGAACATTCCGAAGCCATGCAATATAGCGGGCGCCGGGTAGGGGGCGAATGGAAATGTCCGTTTCACAAACAGACGGCATAGTCACCATTCCGCCGCGCAGTGGCGTGGCCTTTGAGATCAAACAAGGGCAAACGCTAACCGTGATCGACCCGGAAGGCGAACAAGTCTCCGATTTGCTGGCGTATAACGCGCAGGATACGCGTGAAGTCATTTCCTCTGGCCGCTCTCTGGATTATGCCGAAACCCTGTTCCTGACCAAAGGCCATCCGCTTTATTCTAACCGCAGCAATGTCATGCTGACGATTCTCGAAGACGATGTCGGGCGGCATGACTTCACGCTCACCCCCTGCAGCAAAGACACCTTCCGCATTATGTATGGCGATGACGACCCGCATCACGGCTGTTTCGGTAATTTTGAGCAGGCGCTCGCGCCTTATGGCATCACGGCGGATGACATTCCCACGGCGTTTAATGTTTTCATGCATGTCGCCTTCAACAGCGTGACCGGCGCAATCTCGGTTTTGCCACCCCTTAGCAAACCCGGCGATCAACTCATTTTACGCGCCGAGATGGATTTGATTGTAGCCCTCACCGCCTGTTCGGCCGGGCAATCGAATAATTTCAACTATAAGCCGATCCAGTATTGCATTAGCGATTAGGCCTGAACCAAGGGATTAAGCGCTGCGATCATCATCGTGATCATGCGATCAATCTCGGCCTTATCGGTGCCTGCTTTGGCTTGGACGGCAATCCCTTGCATAAACGTCACCGACAGCCGTGCCACCGTGTCGGCATTTGTATCGGCTGGCATGTCCCCCGCTTTTTGCGCTTGTTGAAAACGGTCACGTAACGTCTCAACGGCACGCTCGCGCATTTGATTCAAGCGTTGCTGAACCGCCTTCGCATCGTCCGAGCAGGCGAGCGCACCATTCAATCCAAGACAGCCCCGCGGCTTACTCGCCTGAAGATTGGCATTGGCCGAATGGCGCAGGGCCGCAGTGACCACTGCCGCAGCCGTTGATTCGTCCAGTGCTGCCTGCCAGAATCCCGTTTCCTGCTTCGCATAATGGTCGAGCACTTTTAGGAATAATGCGTGTTTATCGCCAAAGGCGGCATAAAGCCCCGGACGCGCCACCCCGGTCGCCGCAGATAAATCACTGTATGATGTCCCTTCATATCCCTTTTCCCAAAAGACATACATTGCGGCTTCCAGCGCTTTCTCACAGTCAAATTCACGGGGTCTGGGCATGGTCCTCCTTATTTAGTAACGATCGTTATAAAAAGCGCTTGCCATGAGCGTTCGTCCATATTATAACGATCGTTACTAAATAACGCAACGTAGAAAGAACGAACGATGATCCAATCATTAACGAACAAAATCGCCATTGTTACCGGGGCCTCCAAAGGTATTGGCGCGGCAATCGCAAAACATCTGGCCGCAGAAGGCGCGGCGGTAGCCGTAAACTATGCGTCTGATCAATCCGGCGCAGAACGCGTGGTCAACGCCATCGAAAGTGCCGGTGGGCGCGCGATTGCAATCAAAGCAAATCTAACCGACCCAAAAGAGGTGACGCGGCTGTTCGCTAAACCAGGCAAGCTTTTGGCGAAGTCGATATTCTGGTCAATAATGCGGGCCTATATCAGTTTCTGCCCATCGAAGAATTTACGCCAGAACATTACCGCGTGCATTTCGATTTGAATATACAGGGTTTGCTCTCTGCGACGAAGGAAGCCGTCCTTGCCATGGGAAATCGCGGCGGCAGCATTATTAATATCAGTTCCGTGGCGGCAACTTCCGCGACACCCGGCGCTTCAGTTTATAGTGCGACTAAAGGCGCGGTGAATACGCTGACCTTAGCATTGGCGGCAGAATTGGGGCCGAAACAGATTCGGGTGAATGCTATTAGCCCGGGCATGACCGATACGGAAGGGTTCCAAACCGCTGGCATTGGTGAAACGGAGATGGCCGGGCAGGTGATTGCCGCCACCCCGCTCGCGCGCATTGGCCAGCCGGAGGATATTGCCAAAGTGGTCGCGTTCATAGCTTCTGACGCGGCAGGCTGGATCACCGGCGAGGTCATTGATGTCGCAGGTGGCTATAGATAAGACCCCTTTTCTCCTGAGAGAAGCCTGCATACTTCGGTGTGTGGGCTTTTTTTATGGTGGAGGTGGCAGGATGTGCTCGACGCGTTGCGTCTGCGCTGCCGTTGCTAAGCGCGCTGATGCTCGCTAAGCGTCCGGTCGAACCCGCCTTCGGTAAGGCATCTTATCTGCTACCGCACGCACCATTAAAAAACCCCGCTGTAGCGGGGCATTTGAATGGTGGAGGGGGCAGGATTCGAACCTGCG
>DDZS01000034.1:14769-17695 GCA_002346425.1 Alphaproteobacteria bacterium UBA3002 | reverse complement strand
GGGGCAGGATTCGAACCTGCGTAGGGATAACCCGGCGGATTTACAGTCCGCTGCTTTTGACCGCTCAGCCACCCCTCCAAGGGTGCTGCCAGAATGCGTGGTCACGCATGCCTAGCGCTGAAGGGGCTTAGGTAGCAAAGCGAAACCCGTAACGCAACGATTAGTTTGGCAAAAGCAACCGCTTTGATTCTGCTGCAGCGCAAAACTGTCATCATTTCTTAACAATTAGTTAGGATTTTATCTGTTAAAGTATGGACAGTCGTATGAAAACGAGACAGCGAGGTTGGCATGGCCACACGGGCAGAAATCGAACAGTATCAGGAAGCACTGACTAAATTAGGGTATAATTTAGGAGAGCCAGACGGGATTATCGGGCCGAAAACGCGCGGTGCAGTACGCGAATTCCAACGCGCCAGCGGCCTTCCGGTCACAGGCAAGCTGGATAGCGCCAGCCTGAATGCGCTGATGCATGACTCGGTGGAACATAGCATGAGCGTCCCCGATATCCGTCAGGCGCAAGAAATGCTGAACAAGGCTGGCTTTAACGCCGGTGAGGTTGATGGCGATATTGGTGAACTGACCCGCGGCGCGGTCCGCCGGGCAGAAGAAGCCTATGGCTTGCAAGCGGATGGCATCATTGACGAAAAACTCATAGATGCGCTGAAAAATCCACCGGCTGCCGCGGCAGATGTGGCGACGCCAGCAAGTCCGGCAGAAGCCGTGGGCGGGCCGGAAGTGGCGCTTTCCGTACCGGAAATCCGCGATTTACAAACGAAATTGAATAAAGCCGGCTATGAAATGCCGGTAGACGGGTCGATAGGCGATATCACCCGGGGTGGCGTGAAAGAAGTAGAAGCCGCGTTAGGTTTGCCGGCGGACGGCAAGGTCGATCAGGCGTTTCTCGACACATTTCAGGGTAAAATCGCCGAGGTTAAGCTGACCGTTAGTGAGCAGCAGGAATATTTGCAAACACTGGGGTATGAGCCAGGCATAGCCGACAATAAAGATGGCCCTAACACGCAGGCCGCTCGCCGCGCGTTTCAGGAAGATATGGGAGTACCCGCCACTGGCCAGTTTAATTATGCCGAAATGGAAGCGCTGGCGAAGGCCTATGCGGCTAAGATCGCCCCTCAAGCGCCAGCAGCAGAGATAGCTGAGGCTCCCGCACAAGAAGAAAGCGTGGCGGTAACGCCGCCGCAACGACCCATCAGCCATACGCCGGAAACGGCCTATGCCGCCGAACAAACCGTCGCCCAGAATCCGCCGCAACGACCCATCAGTCGGACTCCGCGCAACATCGAGGTGCCAGAGCCGAGCATGCGCTTGCCGGACGAGTTGCCGCCGGAATTACGTGTCGCACAAACGCCGCCGCAGCCGATTCAAATGCCAGAGCCAAGCATGCGCCTGCCGGACGAGTTACCACCAGAATTACGTGTCGCTCAAAAACCGTCGCAGCCGATTCAAATGCCGGAACCGAGTATGCGCCTGCCGGATGAGTTGCCATCAGAATTACGCGTTGCTCAAAACCCGCCGCAACGGCCAATTAGTCCCACGCCGCGCACATTCGATCAGGCGGACCTGCAAATGCGTGCGCCGGAAGAACAGCCCGCGGAATTACGCGCCGCGGAGCAACCGACCCCCGCATCGCCCACACCGCCGATGACCAATAGTTACGCAGCGGTCGAACCCTCTAACGTGCCGCCAAAAATCGGGGCTGCTGCCGCCGTGGACGCATTGGCCAATGCGTCACCGATTATGCGCCAACGCCCGGGCAAGCCAATTGATACAGAGATTGCTGTTCCAACCTATCAATGGGCAGTTCCGAACGAAAACCCGGCGCTACCCCAGCTTAGCCGTGAACAGCAACAATATGCGTTAAGCCGCCTTGGCTACGCGCCTGGCGCACTCAGCGCGGGCGACACGCCGCAGGCCACAGATGCCTTACGTAAATTTCAGGAAAATGCTGGCTTAGAAGCCACCGGCACCTTAGATAATGCCACGACCTTTGAGCTGAGTAAGGCTTTCAATGCGTTACCGCAGGTGACGCCGGAAAGCTTCAATTTCGTAGAATATAAACCGGGGAAGGTGAAAGCCCTGCGCGAAGGTGTGGAGAATCCCAACAACGCGGTGCTGGCCGATTACCTGATTCAGAAAAACCTGCTCGCGCCGGAAGCGAAACCCGAAAATCCCAATGATTTCACCCCCGCGATGCATGTCGCTACCCTGCGGCTACAAAGTGCGATGGGAGTTGAAATCATCGATGGTGTGATCGGCACCAATGGCCGCAAAGCCATTATGGAAGACCTCGCCAAACCGCTTGGCGAGCAGATCGTTGCCGATGCGCCAATCACCTTGCCGACCGCTACGGCTGAGTACAAAGGCGAGCCGATGCGCATTCGCGATAAAGATACCGGGGAGATGCGTAAACTGAACGCGTCCGAACGCGAATATATCGCGCGGATGGGCCATGCCGAAGCTGGGTATCAAACGGCACTTGGTCTGCAAGGTACGATTGAGAATTTTGTCAGCCGCGTGAACAGCTCGCATTATCCGGATGATATTCCGGGCGTGATGGAACAAAAAACCGGCAAAACCTATGCTTATTCGCCGATGTATTATGGGACCGTTCCCGATTATAACGATATTCCGGAAGCGCGCCGCGCGGAAACGGACCGCATTATTGATGGGTTAGAGGCTGGAACCATCCCGCCGATTACCAATGGCGGCACCTTCTTTATCAATCCGAAAGCGACCGATAGTGCGCGCAACAAACGCGAACACGCGAATAATGGGCCAATCATTAAAATTGAACAACATACTTTTGCCGGTAATGACGCGCTGATCGACCTGCGCAACCGTTTGCGCAATGAAGGCGTCGGCAATCCCGCTGAACATCCGGAATTCATCGCGCTACAACAACGGCAGG
>DDZS01000034.1:8018-14472 GCA_002346425.1 Alphaproteobacteria bacterium UBA3002 | reverse complement strand
CGCGCTACAACAACGGCAGGCGAAGGAAGCGGAAACCAATTACCGTTTAGCGTATGATCAACGCTATGGCGAGGGAGCCTATGACCTGCAATTTGGCGAAGCAGCCAAGCAGCCGGATCAACTGATAGCGCTCGGCGATATCCCAACACCCGGGCAAATGCTGGCGCAGGAGTTGACGCCGATGCCGCAAGCCACTCAGGAAGAATTGCGCGTTGCATCGCTAGGCAATGAAGCCTTTGCCGCTGCTGCTGCCGCCGAGGTGAAAGAGACGTTGCCGCAGTTCAATCTGTCGGAGGCGACGCGCCGTGCGATGCAGGACACGTTGGATGTTGGCGGTATTCGTCAGCGCCCGTCCAAGGAAGATGCGACGATGTATGTGCAGGGGCTGGGGCCGGACACCTTCATCCCCGGCCATCAGGATAACACGCCCGAACGCGTGGCCGTCTATCTGGTTTCGCCGGATGGCAAAGTCGATCGATACGAAGGCCGTACGGGCGGTTATTATGAAGGCGCCATGGATGGTACGCAACCGGGCGAAGACATGCTGCCGAATAGCGAACTGGCTGGCACGTATGATGTGCAGCAGAATGCGTTTGTCTTCAACATGAGCAACGAAACAGCAAACAAAGCCGGTGTCGGCCAAGGCTACCGCTCACCCGTAGACGGCAGTTTCAGTTTCGCCCGTGTGGTGAGTGATCCGAAACAGACCTCTCGCGGCGTGTCGTGGGAGAATGTCGGCGAGAAAGGTGCCAAAGCCTTCCATCCCGACGGCATCAATTACCGCAGCAAACGCGATGAGATCATGAAAGAGATTAAAAGCGGTGAACGCACCACGGGTGATGGTAACCGTGGCTGTATTTCCTTCGATCATGAGCAGAGCCAGGCCTTTTTCGGACGGTTGGCGGAATTGCGCGCCCAAGGCGCCTATCCGCAAAACCTGATGGTGGTGCCGCATGCCAGCGAAATGCGCATCGTGACCGATGCCGAACTCTCGCCCGAACAGCGCGGCCAAATCGTGGTCGAACCGCCAGCACCAGCCATTGCGGTGGCCGCTGCAACGCCGGATGTCGACATGACGGAACTTGCCGCGCGCGCCGGGGTGCTGCATCCCGGCATCGCCCTGAGCGAGGAACCGGCACCCACTGAAAATCCGACCAAGAAGGCGGCTGAGATAACGCTGGGTGGCCTCACCTTTAAAGCACAAGCAGAAGAAGTGACGCCAGAGAATGATCCGACCATCAATTCCGAGGTCGGCGCATCGGGCACGCCGAAAGAAGCCGCCGCGCGCGAGCAAGCGGCCGCACGGCCACGCGCCTAACGTTTCTCCCTTCCTGTATTGGGCAGGCCCCGCCTAGGGTGGGTGCCTGAACAAGACATGAAGGAGAAACCAATGCCAGCGACCGATACCTTTGCCGCGGGGCGCGCCGCGCTGACCACCCCGGCAGAACATGCGTTTGCGATCACGCCGCATGACACCAATGAGTTAGAATATGTTACCCGCGAGCTCTATGCCGGAAGCGGCGGCACGATTGTCGCCGTCTTAAAAAATGGTGATGAAGTGACGCTCGCCTCCGTACCCTCAGGCGCACGTTTGCCTTATCGTATTCGTCAAATCAAAGCGACCGGCACCACCGCCACCAATCTGGTGGGGCTTTATTAATGGCGGAGATTGGGGCCGGACTGGCCATTGGCATGGGGGGCGCGACCGCTTGGGCGCCGACCGATGTCGCTTCACTGGTCGCATGGTATCGCGAAGTGTCCGCCAACGGATTCGTCGATCAGGCAGATGCGACGCCGATCAGCGCGACGCTCGCCAAGTCGCATTGCGGCACCTTCGATGGTAGTAACGATAAGCTGGTTTTTCTCAACGGCCTTGCCAGCGGTACGACCATCGTCAGCTATGTCGGCACCGCGAACCCAAGCATCAACACTGGTGCCGGGGAAATCACCGCCACCTCGGGCACATTATGCAAATTGCTATTATCCGACGGCACCTTCTTGCCGTTAAGCGAAGGACAGGGCGCCGCGGCCTATGATACCTCCGGCAACGGCAACCATGCCGAAATCACCAACGCCTCTACCGCGACTGCGGGTAGCGGGTTTTGGGCCAATCGACAAAATAGCTATCATCACAATATCAATGCAGGCTATAGCATCGGCAATAACCGCATCAGCCGCAGCGAAGCTTTTAATCACGCGAACTGGACCAGCCTGAAAAACGCATGTAGCGTGACAGCCAATACCGGCAGCGCACCTTCAGGTGGCCCTGTGGCCGATAGCCTGATCGAAGATAGCGCGACTACCTCGCATTTCCTGCGCCAGAACCATTCCGGCATCAGCGAATTGACGACCTATACTTTCAGTTGCTACGCCAAATCCGGGACGCGTGACTATGTGATGCTGGCGCTATCGACGAATAATAGCGGCTCTGGCTTAAAATTTGGCCATTTCAATCTGGCGACGGGCGTTGCCTCGGATGTGAATGCCGGTTCCGGTAATTATGGTATGGAAGCGGTCGGCAACGGCTGGTATCGCTGCTGGGTCCGCGCGATCATGAATGCCGGGCGTAGCACTGCCGACACGCGGATATATCTGTATGATAGCGCCACCTACACCGGTTCGCCAAATTATTCCGGCAATGGCAGCGGCTCGATTTCTCTATGGGGCGCGCAATTCGAAGCGGGGAGTGCACCGTCGACCTATACCCCCAGTTTGGTTGAGCCCAATCTCGGCCTGATCATTCCCGGCGGTGCGACGGGCGCGCTCAATACCATCACCCGTCCGGCGGGGGATTGGCATAATGGCTGCGAAACCGTGTTCCATTTTCCGAATGATACAGCCCTAAAAGCCGTGGATAATAGTTTCAGCACCCGGTTTTTCTATACGTCTTCTGCTGGTCAGCCGAAAGATGTCGGCTATGCGCAACTGGTCGCCAATGTCGAAAACAAGGACAAGATTTTCGCCAATGTCGCAACCGAGTATCAGAAGAAAGACTTAATGGTCTTTTCCTCCGCCCTGACCGGCACCACCAAAACGCAAGTGAAGGCTTATCTGGGGCAGGGGTAACCATCTAGTCGGGTGACAAAGGCACGAAATATGCCTATACCCTCAATCCATGGCAAAAAATGCGACTTATTGGCTTTATGGGCAACATGCGGTGCAGGCCGCGCTCGACAATCCGGCGCGGCAGGTGCAGCGGGCGCTGGCAACCAGCAAAGCGGCGGATAAAATCCGTTGGGGTAAACAGCGGCCGGAATTGACCACGACGGACGATATCGCCAAAAAAATTGGCGGCGATCCGGTGCATCAGGGTGTGGCGCTAAGCGTCACCGCGCTGGATGACGTGCATTTGGATGAGGTGATGGACGCCCCGCGCTTAGCGATTCTTGATCAGGTCACCGACCCGCAGAATATCGGCGCGATCCTGCGCAGCGCCGCGGCATTTGGCATTGCCGCGCTAATTCTGCCCAAAGATAATGCCCCGCCGGAAACCGGGGCGATGGCCAAAACCGCTTGCGGTGGACTGGAAATGGTGCCGCTGGTACGCGTGACCAATTTAGCCAAATGCATGAAAGAATTAAAAGAGTCCGGCCACTGGATTTTAGGGATGGACGGTGCAGCCAAAGCGCCCATTAGCGCCGCCCGTGACTATGAGAAATGCGTGTTGGTTCTCGGCGCGGAAGGTAGCGGCATGCGCAGGTTAACGGCAGAAAATTGCGATATTCTGGTTAAAATCCCCATGCAAGAGACAATGGAAAGCCTCAATGTCTCCAACGCGGCGGCCATCGCCTTTTATGAGGCTTTTAAGCCATAGTTGGAATCGTTCTATCTTTATGTGCTGCTTACAATAAACAAAATCGGACTAATATCTTTCTTATATAAAAAACCTATGCTAGAGCACATTCATCATTCAAACAAAAGGACATGCAATGAAACTGAATTTACTCGCGACCACAGCTGCTGCGGCACTGTTTGCACTGCCCACTTTTGCGGCGGACTCTGATTACGATTACAACGAACTGTCAAACCTGAGCGGTTTCTACCTGGGCGCTTACGGCGGTTACGGCTGGAACACGCTGGATACAGCTGGCTTTGAGCCGGATGTTGACGGTTGGGATTACGGTGTGATGGTTGGTTACCAAGCGGATTACCTGCTGGATCAAACCATTAACCGCATCGGTCTGGGCCTGAACGGTGCGATCGAAGTGCATTATGGTTGGTCAGATGCTGACGAAACTGCTTCTGGCGTTTCTTTAGAGAAAAACGACGAGTTCGGTATCAGCTTCCGTCCGGGTCTGTCATTCCTGAACAGCGAAGAGCTGGGCGTGACGCCTTACGGTATCATCGGTTACCGCAACACCGAATTCGAAGCCAATGGTGCTGACGAAGATTTCGATGGCTTTGAGCTGGGTATTGGTACGCAGCTGATGGCTATGGGCGACTACGGTGTGCGTCTTGACTATACTCACGTATGGTATGAAGAGCAAAACGGCGTTGATCCGGATTCAGACGAACTGCGCTTAGGTCTGTCTTACCACTTCTAGGCCACTCACGATTTATCGTAAAAGCGGCGTGTCCCAAGCGGGGCGCGCCGTTTTTTTATGCTTCGTCATCCTGAACCAGAAGGTGAAGGATCTCGGGGCGGTGCGCGCCGGAGGCAGGTCCTTCACCTACGGTTCAGGATGATGTGACGCATTAACATAAAAATGCCCCGCCGGATGGCAGGGCTTTGGTGTTACGTAGAAAGGGTTAGCCGCGGCCTTGCGAAGGCTGTGTATTGGGTTGACCTATCGAATCGACCCATTTACCCATTTTGTTGCCAGCATAGCCGCCGCCTATTGCGCCGGCAATCCCGCCGACCGCGCTACCGACCGCAATGCTGTCTAAGCCGCTCATAACTTCTTTCACCAATTCAGGGTGCGTTTGAATCAATGTATAGATCGCTGCTTCGTCCTTACTCAGATTTACCAAAACTTCTGGCGTTAAAGGCGGCAAATTCGCGACATACTCGCCCGCTTCATTGAATGAAGCTACATGTTCCTTAGACGGAAAAAAGTCAGGGTCGGCCGCTTGAATCTTTTCTAGGGCTTCTGACATTACTGCCCCCGGGGCATTTAATGCTTCTTCGGAAAGCATTAAGTTCGCCCCTAATTTAAACGAATCTAGGTCTTCGGCCAATGCATCAAAGTCTATATCGGTTAACGCGCCGACAACTGCGCCGCCTGCCAACCCTACCGCACCCCAAAACCCCGCGCCGGTGATGGTGCCCATGAATGATGTAAAACTCATTGTCTTTGCTCCGTAATATTATGTGTTATGAGTAATATAGCCCGCCAACATGACAGTTTTATGACAAGGTTGTTAATTTTAAAAAAAAGCCCCGCCGGATGGCAGGGCTTTTAGGGCTCTTATTTCGTACAATCGGTTAGGCGCCGCGGCCTTGCGAATATTGGCCGGTGCCGGTGACATATTCTGCCCAACCGCCTGCGCCGCGTCCAACTGCTGCACCGGCAATGCCGCCTGCTGTGCCTACGCCCGCCATGGTAGCAATCTCGCCCGCGCTATATTCCGGAGCAGTGACCGCATCACTGGCTTGCGCCGCTGCGGCTTGTGCCTGTTCGGCCATTTGTTCCTGCGTTAATACGGTGGGGATGTCTGCATCAGCTCCGACGACGGCTTCGTAACCACGTTCCGCAGCATCGGCCACTTCATTTGCGCCGGTGGTTGCTGCGTCGCCAATTGAATCAAAGACGTCACTCACATCTAAATCTAAGCCAGCTGCACCTGCGGCAACACCCGCGGCGGCACCGCCTGCGAGGCCGAGAATCGTGCCGGTTTCTTTTAAAATACCCATATCAAAACCCTCCTATGGTTTCTTTGCTACCCCTAGTTATAGCAACGCAATATGTCAGTTTGATGACAGTTTGCGCTTTTTTTGCCTTTTTTTCTTATGCTTGCCACAGTCGCAGATAGCAATACACGCTGCGGGCTGGCGCAGAGGCTAAGAGGATGACATTGGCCACCGAAACGCCTATATCTAAGCGCATGACAGAAGAGATTGCAGCGCGCGCGCTTAATGCGGCGAAGCGGGCCGGGGCCGATGCCGCGGACCTGTTACTGGTCGAATCGGCCGATATTAATGTGTCGCAACGGCTGGGCAAACCGGAGGAGATGCAGCGTTCGGAAGAAGAAGCGCTGGGCTTGCGGGTATTTGTCGGCAAAAAAATCGCCAGTGCGGTGACCAGCGATTTTTCCGAAGACGCGCTAAATACGATGGCCGAGCGCGCGGTGGCGATGGCGAAAGAGGGTATTGACGATGAATATGCCGACCTCGCCCCCTCTGAGCGATTGATCCGCGAGGTGCCGGACTTACAATTGGTCGACCCGGCAGGGGAACCAACCATCGAACATCTGCGCGAGTTATGCGCACAAGCCGAAGAGGCGGCGCTGGCCA
>DDZS01000034.1:0-7728 GCA_002346425.1 Alphaproteobacteria bacterium UBA3002 | reverse complement strand
AAGCCGAAGAGGCGGCGCTGGCCGCCGAAGGTATCACCAATTCGGAAGGTGCGGATGCGGGCTATGGGCATAGCCGCGTCACGCTCGCCGCCAGCAACGGCCTGATGCAGCATTATGCAGGCAGCCATGCCGGATTGTCGGTTTGCGTGCTCGGTGGCAAAGGCGATAAAATGCAGCGCGATTATGCCTATTCATCCGTCCGCTATCTGGAAAACCTACGCGATGCGGGTGAATTGGGCCGCGAAGCGGCGGAACGCACCTTGCGCCGCCTGAACCCGCAAAAAGTCAAAACCGCCTCGGTGCCAGTCGTGTTCGATCCACGCATCGGCAAGCGCATGGTGTCGAGTTTGTGCGGCGCAATTTCCGGCGCATCCATCGCGCGCGGTACGTCTTTCTTGAAAGACAAACTGGGCGAGCAGATTTTTAACGCCGCAATCAGCATCATTGATGACCCCTTGCGCATTCGCGGGCTGGGCAGCAAGCCGTTTGATGGCGAAGGCCTTCCTACCGCCCGGTTGGAGCTGGTGAAAGACGGCGTGTTGCAACATTGGTTGCTGGACATACGTTCAGCCAATCAGCTGGGCTTAAAAAGCAATGCCCGCGCGGGCAGGGGGCTAAGCTCCTCGCCATCGCCGGGGAGTACGAATGCCTATATTCCCGCAGGCGAACTCACGCCGCAAGCGCTTATGGCCGACATCGCGTCGGGCCTGTATGTGACCGATGCTTTCGGCGGCGGTGCTAATATCGTTACCGGTGATTTCTCGCTCGGTGTCTCGGGCATCTGGATTGAAAACGGCGAATTGACGCATCCGGTCAGCGAAGTGACTATCGCTGGCGAATTGCTGAGCATGTATCAACAGTTACATGCCGCGAATGATTTGATGTTCGATAGCGCGACCTGTGTGCCGACGCTGCGCATCGATGGCATGACGGTCGCAGGGGGCTAAATGAACGCATCGGCGCAGGGGGAAAGCATGCCGCTGAGCGATGCGCGGACATCGGCCTTGTTAAAACGGCTGATCCGGTCTTATGTCGGGCCGTATAAACGGCGGATATCGTTGGCGGTGGTGTGCATGGTGGTCGCCGCGGCGATGACGGCGGCCAATGCCTGGCTGATGCAGCCGATGCTCGATGAAGTCTTCGTTGAGAAAAACATCACTGCGTTACAACTGATTCCACTCGCGATTATCGCGATTGCGGTGCTCAACGGTCTCGCCAGTTTCGGCGAAACCATCCTGATGCGCTATGTCGGCCAGCGCGTCATTGCCGATATGCAGCTCGACCTGTTTGGTCATGTCATCCGCGCCGATCTCGACATGTTGCATAGCCATTCGGCGGGGCGGCTGATCTCGCGCTTTACCAACGATATTCAAATGCTGCGTCATTCAATTTCCAACGTGTTGACCGGCGTCGCTAAAGAATGCCTGAGCATGATTTTCCTGATTGGCGTGATGTTCTATCAAAGCTGGGAACTGACGCTCATGGCACTGATTGGCTTTCCGCTGGCGATTTTTCCGATTGCGCGTTTGGGTCGGCGCATGCGCAAACTTTCTGATGGTACGCAGCATGAGTTGGGCGAGTTGACTGCACAGCTCGACGAAAGTTTTCAGGGCGTGCGCATCGTGAAAGCCTACGGCACCGAAGCCTTTGAAGAAGAACGCGCCCGCACGCGCGTGGAGCGTTTGTTCGGCCTCTATTTCAAAGCCGCGCGCATTCAAGCCGCCGCCAGCCCGATGATGGAAATGATCGGCGGCATCGCGATTGCCATCGTCGTGTGGTATGGCGGCTATCAGGTGGTCGATGGACGCACAACGCCGGGCGCGTTTTTCTCATTCATCACCGCGATGTTGATGGCGTATAAACCGGTGAAAAGCATCGCCTCGCTCAACACGCATCTGCAGGAAGGGCTGGCTGCGGCGCGGCGCTTCTTCAGCATGCTCGACACCGAATCGCGCGTGCAGGATGCGCCACATGCGACGGCGCTGCAACTTAGCGAAGCGCGCGTCGAACTCGATAACATCTCCTTTGCTTACGGCGAATCCGGCGCTGGGGTGCATGGCATCTCCCTGACGCTAGAGCCGGGGCAGGTCGCGGCATTGGTTGGCCCATCGGGTGGCGGAAAATCGACATTGATCAATCTGATTCTGCGCTTTTACGATGTCACCGGTGGCACGATACGCATCGACGGACAAGACATCCGCGAGGTAACGCAGGCGAGCTTGCGTGAACATATCGCGCTGGTCAGTCAGGATGTCGTGCTGTTTGACGATACGGTCGCGGCCAATATTGCATATGGCCGCCCCGACCTGTCGCGCGAGGCGGTGATGGAAGCCGCGAAACAGGCCGACGCGCATGATTTTATTATGGGTATGGCGCAAGGCTATGACACGATGATCGGCCCGCATGGGGTGCGCTTGTCGGGTGGGCAACGCCAGCGCCTGTCGATCGCCCGCGCGATCTTACGTGATGCGCCAATTCTACTACTCGACGAAGCAACCAGCGCGCTGGATACGCAATCTGAGCGCAGCGTGCAGCAAGCGTTAAACCAGTTGATGCAAGGGCGCACGACGCTCGTCATCGCGCATCGCTTGTCGACGATTCAGCATGCCGATGTGATCTACGTGCTCGACCAAGGCAAGGTGGTCGAACATGGCACGCATGATGAACTTGTGCATTGGAATGGCGCCTATGCCGGACTGCATGCGATGCAATTCGCCGGAGGGGCCGCGCAATGACCAAACCCTTCCGTTTGCCATGGCATAAACGCTTGCTGAAACAGCCGTGGTTTCAATCCGGCATCACCTGGGTTGTGGCGCAATTGCTGCGCGGCCTCATGCTGACCTACCGGATTAAACGCCACACGCCGGAGGAAACGAAGCCCTACTTGCGCGGCGAAAGTGCCGGGATTTTTTGCTTCTGGCATGGCCGAATGATTTTATTGCCGTTTTTCAAACCAAAGGGCCGCGATATGCATGTGATGATTTCCCATCATCGCGATGGTGAGTTAATCGCGCGGGTGATTGACTGGCTGGGTATTGCTGCGGTGCGTGGGTCGGGCAGCAAAGGCGTCCGTTCGGCTGTGGCGCAGATGGAAGCGCAACTGGAAGCCGGACACAATGTGTCGATCACGCCGGATGGTCCGCGCGGGCCGATGCACATCGCCTCACGCGGGGCGGTGCATCTATCACAGCGTACGGGCCTGCCGTTGATTCCCGTTACCTTCGGTGCGGCAAACGCAAAACGCCTGCGTAGCTGGGATCGCTTTATTATTCCGTATCCGTTCAGCCATGTCGAAGTGCATGCAGCAGCACCAATTCTCGCTGGCGAGGATACCGAAGCGGCGCGGCAGGAATTGGAAACCGCCCTCAATCATATCACGCAAGAGGTGGACCGCCGTTGCGGCATACCGACGGAGAACACTTATGCCTAAACTGACTTATTATGTCTATGCGTTTACGTCGCTGTTGCTGCATCCATTTCTCATTCTGTGGCTGCATTATCGCGTGCGGCAGGGCAAGGAAGATGTGGCGCGTTTAAGCGAGCGCTTCGGCAAAGTGACGATGAACCCGGTAAAGGGCAAACTGGTCTGGCTGCATGCGGCGAGTGTTGGCGAAGCCAATTCGATTCGTCCGCTGATCGAACGCCTGTGCGAAACCCATCCCGAGCTGCAATTAGTGGTGACGACGGGCACAGTATCTTCCGCAAAACTGATGATGAAACGCCTGCCCGAACGCGCGGTGCATCTCTATGCCCCGGTCGATTCTTTGCTGGCTGTTCGCCGCTTTCTGCGGCGGGTAAAGCCGGATATGGCGATCTGGGTCGAGTCGGAATTCTGGCCGAATCTGCTGCGGCAGACTCATGCGAAAAAAATCCCGATGGTGCTGATTAATGCGCGCATGTCGCAACGCAGTTACGACCGCTGGAAAAAAACCGCGGCTTTCCTGCGCTATCTGCTCGATGTGTTCGAAGCGATTTATGCCGGCTCCGCGCTTGATCTGCAGCGATTGCACGCGCTGGAAGTGCCGCGCGTTGAACATGTCGGCAACCTGAAATATGATGCGAAACCGCTGCCATATGATGCCAAAGATATGAGCGCGCTGATGGAAAAAATCGGCGATCGGCGCATCTTTCTCGCCTCATCGACGCATCCGGGAGAAGAGGAAATCATCGCTGACGCGCATCGCCTGATTCGCGAAACCTATCCCGAACTGCTCACGATAATTGTGCCGCGCCACCCGCATCGCGGTGATGCAATCTGCGACATGCTGCGCGGAAAAAAACTCACCGTCGCGCAGCGCAGTAAACAGCAGATTCTGATTCCCGAATCGGATGTCTATGTTGCTGACACCTTAGGCGAATTGGGCATGTTCTACCGGCTGACCGGCGTCGTCTTTATGGGCGGCACGTTAGTAGAGCGCGGGGGACACAACCCGATTGAACCCGCCCAGCTCGATTGCGCGGTGATCGCCGGGCCGCATATGCAAAACTTCGCCGTCATCTGCCGCGAGATGCAGGCGGCAGATGCCTTGAAACGCGTGACGGATGCCCAAACCCTGGCCACCGCGGTGGAACATTTCCTGCGCGATCACGATGCGCAAGATGCCTGCGCCCGCAAAGCGCATGCCTTTGTCGATGCCAAACGTGGCGCGGCGGAAGCGCTGCATCGCGCATTAGCCGAGCGTTTGCAACTGGCGCTCCCGGCGCCGGAAATAATGGAGGATAGCGATGCGCGCACCTAAATTCTGGCAAACCGGCGGCGGAGCACTGCCATTTTTGTTATGGCCGTTGAGCATGATCTGGAAACTCGGCACCAAAGCGCGCGCCTTGTTTATGCGCCCGCAAAAGGTCGATGCGCCCGTCATTTGCGTTGGCAATATCACCGCAGGCGGGGCAGGGAAAACCCCCATCGTCATGGCTTTGGCCGAAGCGTTAGCCGATCGTACGCCCGCTATTTTGTGCCGCGGTTACGGTGTGCCCATTCGCAAGCCGATCCGCGTCGATCTCGAACGGCACACCGCGCGCGATGTCGGCGATGAGGCATTGTTACTGGCACGCGTGGCTCCGACCTATGTTTCCTTTGATCGGTTGGCGGCGGCGCGGCAAGCCGTGGCCGATGGCGCGAAATTAATCCTGATGGATGATGGTTTTCACCATCCGCATTTGTACAAAGACATGTCGCTTCTGGTGGCGAATGGCACATTGGGCTTCGGCAACGGTTTTACCATACCCGCAGGCCCCTGCCGCGAAAACCCGGATTCGGCCGTGGGCCGGGCCGATGCGCTTTTGGTCAGTGGGGAAAATCACCATGATTCCTTGCACCGGGAATGGGGCGCTGCGCCGGTTTTTGTGTTTGAACGCCGGTTGCAATTGCCTGAGAATCCGGGGCCATATCTCGCTTTTGCCGGGATTGCCTATCCCGATATTTTCTTCTCCATGTTAGAGGCGGCAGGCGTGAAGCTGATTGGCCGCTGGCGGTTTGATGACCATCAGTTTTATAAGAAGAAACATCTCGACTTCCTGTCGCGTTGGGCGACCGAGGCGAAAGCGACGCTCATCACCACGGAAAAAGATGCAGCGCGTTTGCCGAAAGAGTTTCCGGTAACCGTCGCGCCGCTACAACTCTGCATTCCGGATGGATTCATGGAATGGATCACCGCGACGCTGGACGGGCGGGGTGAATAAGCATTGGCGTTACCGGCTGGAGGCGACCTTCTGCCTCGCGGCCTATCACCTGTTTCGGGCGATGCCGCTTGCGACCGGTTCGGCGATAGGCGGCGCGGTCGCCCGCGTGTTGGGGCCGATTGCCAAAGTCCATGAAACCGCGGTCGACAATCTGAAGCGCGCGATGCCGGAACTCTCCGAGCGCGAGCAACGCCGCGTCTTATCCGATATGTGGGATAATCTGGGTCGCGTTTTTTGCGAATATGCGCAATTGAACAGCAACGCCATGCGCGCGGCGATCAAACAGATTGACGGCGTGGAACATTACCATGAAGCGCTGGCCAGCAAGCGCCCCGTTATTTTAATTTCTGGGCATCTGGGTAATTGGGAATTGCTGCCCATCGCCGCCGCGAAAGTCGGCCAGCCGCTCCACTTGCTTTACCGCGCGCCGAATAACGACGCGGTGGAGGCAATGCTCAGCGATATTCGCAAACCCTATACACTTGGCATGCATGCCAAAGGCTTTGCCAGTGCGCGCGGTTTACTCAAAGCCGTCACCGCGGGCGAGCCGATTGGTGTCTTGGTCGACCAGAAGACCAATAACGGCCTGCATGCACGCTTTTTCGATCGCCCGGCGATGTCGCTCGATGCGATTGCGCATTTCGTGCACAAATATGACGCGATTATTCTGCCTGCGCGCTGCATCCGCGAAGAGGGTGCGCGCTTTCGTATCGTCATTGACCCGCCGATGCCACTAAGCCCGGAACAAAGCGATGCCGAGATTACGCAAGCCATCAATGATCAGGTCGAGGCGTGGGTCCGCCAGAATCCTGCGCAATGGTTCTGGGTGCATAAACGGTGGAAACCGCGGGATTAGCCCGCTATACTCCCCCGATGCGCCCACGCTTATATTTACTGGTTTTCCTTGGCCTGATCATTCTTCCTCTCGGCGCGGCCCTTGTTATTTTCGCGCCTTTTTATGTCTCGATGTGGATGGCGCTGTATTTTTTGTACGACCCCGGTCAGCCCGGCGCGACCAACCCGTTTGAAAATGCCCTATGGGATTTCTCAACCGTGTGGAGCCATTACGGCACCGTCGTCTCACACTGGTCCGCCAACCCCGCGCCTGATTGGTCCACCTATACCTTACCCCTCTTTGGCCCATCGGTGGCCGGCGCATTCATCAGCCTCCTCATGGGCTATTCCGCCTTCCGCTATCTGCGAGGATTCTTCGACGTCGATCGGATCTAGGTATGCGACTAGCGCATGCCAGCCAATCGTAATTGTCATAGAATTGTCACGCACAAAGATTTCAAAATATGCTCTTTTGCGGTGCAGCAAAGGAGAGTGGGATGGAAGATTCGGGCCTGACGCGATATTGTGGGATTGGTGTTTTATATGTGCGGCCGATGTTTTACACAGGCGCGGATGGCAAGCCGATTACTTACGGCATTCAGATTCGACTTTCCCCCAGTGCATTGGAAACACCGGCATCGCGCATGTTGCAAGACGGGGATATTCTAACGCATACCTATGCATCGCGTCTTGGGCCTTTCGGTTATAGCGCCTTCTGGAACCCGATAACCTCACAATCCGACTTCAATAATTTAACAGGCTTCGCGGGAACGGAGCTTCCGTTGAAAATCCTGCGCGGTGCGCCGTTGCCCTCGACCCAGTCGTTTCGCAACAAGGCGCCGGTCGAGATGCCAACGCCGGATCAATTGCAGCCGTTGCAATTCACCCTGACGCGCGCCACCATTGTGAATTACATCACGCCGGAAGAATTAAAGAAGATTGATATCGGCTCGTTACCTTGGCGGCATCCCTCAGATAAATCACAATGCAGCGATGTCGCTGCCTTAGATATACCTACCCATAATCTGCCTAACGCGTTGCTAAATGAAATGCGCGAGGCGTTTCTGAAAGGATACCGCGATGGACGATCATAAGCTGAAACGCTATTGCGGCGTGGGTGTGCAGCTAGAGCGTAGCACCATTTTTGGGCTACAGGTCAGTCCGGTCACGACGGCGATGGATACCCCGGCTAAAAAGGCAGATATCCGAATG
>DDZS01000040.1 GCA_002346425.1 Alphaproteobacteria bacterium UBA3002 | reverse complement strand
GGGGCGGGGCGTGTGTCGATTGACGCGTGGATCGAACGCCGTTTTGCGGCTATATCGTGCAAACGCTCACGCCCGCCGCTTCGAATTCCAGCGTAGTGTGGGCGATCGCGAATCGGTCAGTTAGAAGCGTTTTCAAATCCGCTTTGATGGATTCGATCTCGCTGAGTTGCTTGGCGTTACTTACCACATGCGCTTCTAATGCGTTGCGGTGTTCATCCAATTGCCACAAATGCACATGATGGACATTTACAACGCCTTCGACCTCTTCCATCGCGCAGATTACCTGCTCCATTTCCAGATGTGGTGGCGCGCCTTCCATTAGCACATGAATGATCGAGGGTAACAGGGTTATGCCATGCCATAACACATATCCTGCAATGAGAATGGTCATCAGCGCGTCAATCCATAGCCAGTCAAAAAGTAAAATACCGACCCCGGCGATGATGACGCCGACAGAGGCGAGCGCATCCGACAGGTTATGAATGAAGGCCGCGCGCATATTCACGCTTTCTTTGCTCATCGCGTAAGTGAGCAGTGCGGTAACCACGTCGATCGCTAGCGCCACCCCTGCCACGGCGATCATCAGCCAGCCGGTCACCGGTTCGGGCTGAATGAAACGCCAGACCGCCTCATACAGCAAATAGGTACCGATTAAAATCAGGGTAGTCACATTGATAAGGGCAGCGACAATCTCCGCCCGTTTATAACCAAAGGTCTTGAGCGCATCCGGCGGCTTGCGGCCTATTTTGCGGGCAAATAACGCAATGACGAGTGATGCCGCATCGCTGATATTATGCAAGGCGTCAGCAATCAGGGCCAAACTTCCCGATAGCACGCCTCCAATGATCTGAGCCAGCGTCAGCGCGCCGTTTAGCGCAATCGCCGCAATCAGCTTGCGGTCGTTCAGATGGTCTGCTGCGTGGTCATGTCCGTGCCCCATCTCTCAAACATACTGCGGATAGAAACAGATAGCTAGCTTCCGACCGCGGCACCGGTTTGCTGGCCTGGCTGAAAATCCTGCTGATGCACATAGGCGGTGTATTTACCATGGGTGAACGGGCTGGAAGCGATCAGCTTCGCATAGTCGATTTCCATATCTGGATAGGTCGGCAAATCAATATGTCCGTAATATTGTTTCAGTCGCACGAGAATGCCTTCTTCGATTTTGAATTCGTCAAAACCAATCTCGGTCTGCATCGACAGAGCTTTTGCCACAATTTTGGCTTCTTGCATGATGGTTTTCATATCGGCATCGCCATATTTTTGATCGATATAATCCGCCGCATGCGAGACGACATTATCGAAGCCATGGCTGAAGGTCGTATGGGACACAGATGTTAAATAATCGGCACTAAAATTCAGCGGTGCCATCATCATCAGCGTGCGTTTGTTAAATTTGGATTTGTTGTCCAGCAATCCGGCCAGCGTCATTCCCGCATTGGCCACTGCGGATACCCCACCGGCATATTGCATATGGCGTCGTGTTAAGTGTCCTTGCACACGATTAATTGTGCGTGCGGTGCCTTCCAATGGGGTACGGAAGGGTTCCAACTCTTGCATTTTGGCATCCAGTTCGGCATCGCTCTGCGCATCGATATAAGAATTGATGCCCGGAAAACTGATCGACCGATCAGGAAACACCCCAACAATAAGGGCTAGAGAGGTTAGTGCGGCCAATGCTCCTGCCGTCTCCATGATATCCTGACGCGGGCTGAGTGCTGACAATTGAGAAATCGTCCCTACAGCGTTCAACGTGGTCGCGACATGCCAAGGATGCCGCTTCGCATAGGCGATCATATTATCCATAATGCCGCGGTTATCTTGCAGATATCGCATCCGGTCATCGCGCGATAATGGGCCGTCCAGCTCATTGACGATTTCTGCCATAGAGCGGGTATTACTTTGATTTTGGCCTAACACCGCCAAGGCGGCACCGGCCATCAGAAAATTAGCGGAAGCAAATTTTTTAAACGCAGCACGCCGGGTATCGGCTGCAGTTAATAGCGCCCCCGGCTTTGCGCGCGTCGACATCATTACGGCCATACCGGATGCCAGTGAAAGCAATCCGGTTAGAGACGTGGAATTGTTTTTCAAAAACTCTTTTAAATTAAAGGTCTGGGCAAGGCCCTTGTCGGAAATTTCACGAAGCGCCAATTGCTCATCAAATTCGACTAATTCATTCTCTGCTGTGGGGTGGTCTTTTTGCCATTCTTTGAAACTTGTAGTGAGCAGCTCGAGCAAATCATGATCGCTGCCATAATTGGCTAAACGCAGCACATGCCCATTTTCCCATCCCGGATAAGCTTCAATGCCTTTGTCACGCAAAAAATCGGTCAGCAAAGCGAGACTTCCCGGCGTTGCGTCGGCCGGAGCATAAATCACCGCGCGCCGACTAATTGCGAAGGCGGTGCTGGTCTCGATTCGGGTTATTTTCATAGCGTCTTTCGGTTTAATCTTCCGAATCTAGCACGCTTTCCGCACTGACTGTGTGAAGATTGCATGACGATGTATCGACCCGAAAACGGGGAAGGCTTTGCGGATAATGCTGTTGCAGCCAGATAATAAGATGCTCGCGAATATAACAGCGCAAATCCCAAGTAGTCGGCGAGTCTTTAGCGGTCATCAACAGTCTGATTTTCTGCGTTTTCTCTGTGGTATCCGTAACTTGCAGTACTTGAACACGCTTATTCCATAACGGCGTTTCATCTAGTAACCGTTCGAATTCGGCCCGCAACGCATCTAGCGGCACATCATAATCCAGATAGAGCTCTACCGAACCGATGATTTCTGCGGAACTGCGAGTCCAGTTTTGGAAAGGTTTTTCCACGAAATAGGTAATCGGCACGACCAGACGCCGAAGGTCCCAAATGCGAATCACAACATAGGTCAGGGTAATTTCCTCAATCCATCCCCATTCGCCTTCCACTACGACCGCATCTTCTAAGCGTATCGGCTGGGTGATCGCAATCTGAATGCCCGCAAAAATAGACCCTAAGGTTTTTTGCGCGGCGAAACCGATGACGATACCGGTCAACCCGGCAGACGCCAACAGGCTGGTACCTATATTTTCCATCCCATCAAACGTAAGGAGCATAGTGGCTGCGGCAATAATAATTAGGAAAACCGAGATAAGGCGATAAAAGACATTTACCTGCGTATGCATTTTACGCGCAACCAGGTTATCCGCCACTGTCATATCATAGCGTCGTAGTAGGTGGTGCCGTAGCCCGTCCGCTGCCCCTATAATAAGCCAGAATAATGAGGCGATTAAGGCCAGCTGACAGGCATGCGCCAATCCGTCGGTGATCGCTTCATATTGCTGCTCATGTTCAGCATCATAGATTTGTGTCGCGATAAGCAAGCCGCCGAAGAATATCAACACCGTCGCAGGCCGGATACAGCGCTTCAAGATACGCATACCAAGCGATTTGCGTTCAACGCGGTGCAATTTATGCATAATCAAAAACGCCGCCAAACTGGCCACAAACGTCATGATTAATACCGTCAGCACATTGCTACTGCCGATCTCGGTCATAAAGGATTGCACATATTCCATGGATACTCCGCTTCGATGTTATGCAAAGTAAGCGGATTTATCCCGCATTGCACAATAAGATTAAGCCATTAAAAGCATAAAAAATGTGTAAAGGAGTGGCGAAGATTTTTGATCTTTTCAAACCCCTCTCTATAATGCCGGGAAAACGGCAAGGATTTTTATGACACAATCAATGTATTATCCGGTGGATCCATGGCAGCTATGCGAGAAAACGCTGCAAGCGGATAAGCTCAAATTATCGGAAACCTTGTTTAGTCAGGCCAATGGCTATATCGGCACGCGCGGCACGTTCGAAGAGGGTTTGAGCGGCTATGGCGTATGCGAAGGCACCTATATTAATGGGCTTTATCTGCGTAAACCAATTTATTACGAAGAAGCCGCTTACGGGTTTGCCACGCATAATCATAAAATGATTCAGGTGCCGGATGGTAAATATATCCGTATTCTGATCGATGGCAGCTTTTTTACCCCTTCTCCCAGCGATGTCATTTCGCATCGCAGAGATAGCGACTTTCATAGCGGCATTACGAATCGGACAACGACCTATCGGGTCGGCGAAAAAGGCACCATCACAGTTAAAGTCACGCGGCTGGTGTCTCTGATTCGCCAGCATTTAATGGCGATTGATTATACCGTTACGCCTGATTTTGATTGTAACATCTGTTTATGTTCAGGTTTCGACGCCGCGTATAATGCCGTCCCCGACACACAGGATTACGATCCCCGCGCCGGGCATCTATCCATTTCGGAAAGCCTGACCGAAATCGCGTATGAAGAGCGTGAAGAACAAATCAGCATGCTGCATCAGATCAATGATAGCGACCGCTTGATTGCCAGCGCCTGTCGCCATCGCACCACTATCTCGGTTAACCCCGCGCGCAGTGAATCGTTGCTTTATCACACGATCAGCCAAAAAGTCGCCGCTGGCGAATCGCTGCATATTGAAAAAATGGTCGCCTATCATGACGGATTGCTGGGTGAGGAAGAAGCGATCACGCTGCAACTAAATCACACGTTAGGCGATGCACCGGATTTTGCGGCGCTGGTGGAAGAACAAGCAACCTATCTGGAAAACTTCTGGAAGCATTCGGATGTCCAGATCAAAGGCGACGATGCCTTGCAGCAAGGCATTCGCTTTAACCTGTATCAAGTACTGCAATCCACCGGTCAGGATGGTCGTCGCGCGGTTGGTGCCAAGGGCCTAAGCGGTCCGGGATATGATGGGCATTATTTCTGGGATATGGAAATTTATATCATTCCATTTTTCGTCTATACCAACCCCGAAGTGGCGCGGAGCTTGCTCAAATTCCGCTATCAACTATTGGATGTCTCGCGGGAACGTGCGCGCATTATGTCGCATCCGCATGGCGCGCTTTACGCGTGGCGCACCATCGGGGGTGAAGAATGCTCAGCCTTCTTCCCAGCAAGTACAGCGCAATATCACATCAATGCCGCCATCGCTTACGCCACCTACCAATATCTCGATGCGACGGGTGATTGGCAATTCATGTGCGAATATGGCGCGGAAATGCTCTTTGAAACGGCGCGTATCTGGGCAGATATCGGGCATTTCTCGAAAACTAAAGATGGCATGTATTGCATCAATGAAGTCACCGGCCCGGACGAATATTCGGCGATGGCGGATAATAATTTTTACACCAATGCCATGGCGCGCATGCATTTACGTTTTGCCGTAGCGGTGGCGGACCATCTGAAGAAAGAATTCTCTGGGATTTATGCGCAGCTCGCCAAGCGTATTGATTTACGCGATGAGGAAATCGCGCGTTGGGCAAAAGCCGCGGAGTTAATGTATCTACCTTATGATTCGGAGTTGAATATCAATCCGCAGGATGATGGCTTCATGCATAAACCGCGCTGGGATTTCGCCAATGTGCCAGAAGACAAATATCCGTTATTGCTGCATTTCCACCCGCTGGTTATCTATCGTTATCAGGTATTGAAACAGGCCGATGTGGTGTTGGCTATGGCCTTGTTAGGCGGCGAATTCCCGGACGAATTGCGCCGCAATAACCTGTTATATTACACGCCCATTACCACACATGATTCTACACTATCGACCTGTATTTACAGCATAGAATCGGCACGTATCGGCCATATGGGTGATGCTTATTCGCTGTTCGAAGAGACCGCGCGGATGGATTTGGATAACATCCACCACAATACGGAATACGGGTTGCATACCGCCTGTATGGCGGGCTCGTGGATGAGCATCGTGCTCGGTTTTGCTGGCATGCAGATTCATGAGGGCGTGTTACATTTCTTCCCGCAAATCCCCAAAAAATGGGAAGGCTATTGCTGTACGCTGCATTATCGCAAGCGGCGCTTCCAATTGGATATTGCCATGGACACGATTTCATTTACCCTGCTAGAGGGTGAGCCGATGGATGTGGTGATCTACGGCGATACGTGCCGTTTGGATATGACGAAACCCTTACACATTGACTATCAACAAAAAGCACAGGCGGCGGCATGATTACGACGTTTATTTTCGATCTCGACGGTGTGATTACCGATACCGCGCATTACCATTTTCTCGCTTGGCAAAAAACGGCGCAACAATTGGGCGTGTCGTTTACAGAAGTCGATAACGAGGCATTGAAAGGCGTCAGCCGCCGCGGCTCGCTTGATTGGATTTTGAAAAAAGGGGGCATAACCCTCGCCGAAGACAACATCGAAGCGCTGATGGCGGAGAAAAATGCCGATTATCGCGAGATGATCGGCGATATGCAATCCAGCGATATTTTCCCCGGCGTGACGGGTACTTTGGCTGTGTTACGTGAACGTGGCTACAATATCGGTTTGGCGTCAGCCAGCAAAAATGCGGAATTCATTTTAACGCGTTTAGGCATCCGTGACGCATTCGATTATGTCGCTGATGCAGCGGCGATCCCGCAAGGCAAACCGGCACCCGATATTTTTCTCGATGTCGCGCAGCATTTCAGTGCGTCGCCTGCGTCATGTATCGGGATTGAAGATGCGGTCTCGGGCGTGCAAGCCATCAAATCCGCAGAGATGTTTGCGGTGGGCATCGGTAGCGCCGATGTTTTAACGCAAGCGGATATTATTTACCCGGATATGCTGGCATTTGATATCGATGAAGTGTTAGTCCGGGCCGGGGATCTGCCCGCTCAGCAGGCCAATAACAGCAAGGCTTAAGCCAGCGCGGCTAAACTATCGCGCGCAATCGTGGTGATTCCGGCAAAGTTTTTCTCAGCAATCATTGCTTTCGGCGTTAGCCAGGAACCACCAATCGCGAACACGTTGGACTGCGCGGCATAATCCGCCATATTATCCAGACTGATTCCCCCTGTCGGACAGAATTTAACATCCCCGAAAACCGCTCCATATTGCTTGATGGCCGCGGCGCCACCAGCAAGCGAAGCCGGAAATAATTTCACGCGATTAAACCCATACTGCAGCGCCATCATGATGTCGGAAGCATTCGCTGTACCAGGTAGCCATGCGATCTTTTCTTTTTGCGCATATTCTGCGAGTTCCTTTGTCATGCCGGGGCTGACTTGAAACTGTGCCCCTGCATCGCACGCTTGCTGCATTTGCTGCGGATTGATCACCGTACCCGCACCAGCGATAATGCCGGGCACCTGTTTGGCGACCTGTTCGATCGCGCGCAATCCTGCCGCCGTGCGCAGGGTAATTTCGATGGAGGTAATGCCACCTTCTACCAACGCTTCCGCCAGAGGCACGGCATCTTCCGCGGCATCGACGACCACTACAGGAATCAGGGTGGGTTTCGGGTATAGGGTATCAAAAGCGCTCATTAAGTATCTCCGTTACATTAAACTTGCCGCACCGGCCAAAGCATCTTCATCGCGCGAACTGATGCGGTAAACCGGCACCGCTTCAATGAAGGTGGTAAAATCGCCTTTGGCGGTAAAGGCATTCATGAAAGCGGTTTGATCAAAATGCGAACCCAGCTTTTCCAGAATATTGCCACATAAATAGACGCCGCCTTGCGCATTGAAACTCAGCGCAATATCACTGGCAAAACTTCCCAAAAGCGCGCTGAAACACCGCAAGGTTTGTTGGCAATCCACCTCGCCAGCGACGCTTCCGGCATAGATGGCTTCCGCCTGCATACCGGTTGGTTCGCCACCCTGGGCGATGATGCGGCAATCATGCAAAAAGCCTAATCCGCGGCCGCTGATGAAATCTTCGCTGCGAATATAGGGCTGACGTCGCCAGGCAATCTCCAGCCATTCCGCACTTTCTGCCGTCGCCGGAGCAAATGCTGTATTGCCTGCTTCACTCGCCACCACATGCCAGCGCGACTCGGCATGCAAAACGGCCGCGACCCCAAGCCCCGTCCCGGGGCCGATGACGACTTTCGGGGCCAAACTTTCCTCCCCATTTTGCAAGACCGTTAAACGCGATGCTTCCACATCCGGCACAATCGCTGCGAGTGCCACAAAGTCATTCACGAGTTGCGCAAAGCGCCAGCTGAACTGTGCCGCGAGGGCTGCACCATCCATCACCCAGCTTTCGCGATTGGTCAGTTTACCGCGATTCTGCGTGACCGGTCCGGCAATGGCGATGCAGGCCGCTTCGCACGTCGCCGCTGTGTCAGTTAAATAGTGGGCAATCGCCGCTTCCAGCGTTTCGAAATGGTCATTTTCATAGCGCCGCACATCACGCAGCGCCCGGCCCTCGGCGAGTGCGAAACGCGCATGCGTGCCGCCGATATCCGCCACTAAATAGGTCATGCGATGGGCGCGGTCACGAAGCTGCCGCCCTCTTCCGCTGTGGTGACGATGCTGCGTGCGCCGGCAAACAGATACCGCCCCATCGCCAGCGGCTCCGGATCGACCGTGATCGCCACCGCGTCGCGCGCAGCCCACTCAGCGGGATCGACATGCGCGGTTAAAATCCCCTGTTTTGCATCCAGCTCAATAATATCGCCATCGCGAATTTTGGCGAGATCACCCCCTGCCAGACATTCTGGCGACACGTGAATCGCGGCTAAGACTTTGCCCGAAGCACCCGACATGCGGCCATCGGTCACTAGGGCCGTCTTATAGCCCAGTTTCTGTAGCACGCCGAGTGGTGGCGTTAGGCGATGCAGTTCTGGCATACCATTCGATTTCGGCCCCTGCCCGATGACGACCGAGACATAGTCGCCATTCAACTCGCCCGCTTTAAACGCGTCCTGCAATTGTTGCTGCGAAGTGAAGACTTTCGCCGGGGCTTTAATAGACATCTGATCATCGGACAGCGCCGAAGTTTTAACAATAGCTCGTCCTAGATTCCCCTGCACCAGACATAGCCCGCCATCTGCTTTAAACGGCGCCTCAACGGTACTAACCACATCTGGCAACCGCGATTCTTCCGGCGCTGGCTGGAATGTCAGATCCTTTGCATCCAGCACCGGCAAGTCGGTGAAGGCGGACAGGTCTTTGTTGAGAATCGTCTGCACATCTTGGTGAAGCAACCCTTGCTCCAGCAGCTCACGGATGATGAAAGGCACGCCGCCCGCCTCGTGGAAATGGTTCACATCCGCCGAACCATTCGGATAGATGCGGCACATCAGCGGAATGATGTCGGAAAGCTCCGAGAAGTCATCCCAATCGATCTCGATACCCGCCATTTTGCCCATCGCAATCAGGTGAATCGTGTGATTGGTGGAACCGCCCGTGGCGAGCAATCCGATCATTGCATTGATGAGCGATTTTTCGGTGAACACGTCGTAAAGCGGCACATAATCCTGCCCCAGTTTAACATGTTGTAACACGGTCTCGACCACCCGTTCGTTTAACGCATCACGCAGCGGCGTCCCGGGATTGACGAAAGAGGAGCCCGGCAATTGCAGACCCATCATTTCCATCATCATCTGATTGGAATTGGCAGTACCGTAAAAAGTACAGGTGCCCGGTGAATGATACGACTCAGACTCGGCTTGTAGCAGACGTTTTTCGTCAACTTCGCCTTTGGCATAGAGTTCGCGGATGCGCGCTTTTTCATTGTTCGGCAAGCCCGAAGGCATAGGACCGGCAGGCACAAACGCCACCGGCAAATAACCGAAATGCATGACGCCCATCAGCAGTCCGGGCACGATTTTATCACAAATGCCAAGGCATAGCGCCGCGTCGAACATGTTATGCGACAACGCGATCGCTGTGCCCATGGCAATGGCATCGCGGCTAAATAGGGATAATTCCATTCCCGGCTGGCCTTGCGTTACGCCATCGCACATGGCAGGCACGCCACCTGCGACCTGTGCCACCGCGCCGCGTTTCTTGGCATAGGCTTTTAGTTTTTCGGGATAATCGTAATAGGGATGATGTGCCGATAGCATATCATTATAGGCGGTGATGATGCCGATATTCGGCGTCGGCCCGGCGAGCGCATCTTTCTCTGCTTGCGGGCAAGCGGCAAAGCCATGTGCCAGATTGCCGCACCCAAGTGCTTGACGATAGGGCGCGTCTTCACCAAGGCGCTTCATCGCTTCAAGATATGCCGTGCGCGACGTTTTGCTACGTTCGATGATGCGGTTAGTAACGCGCGTTAAAACGGAATGAGTCATATCATGCAGCCCAGTAAATATGTGGTGATGTGGCAGAGGTATTCAACACCTGTGTGATGGGTAACGTCGCATCTTCGCGCTCTAGCACCTCGCGTTTATCTTCGCCGGTCATATGCAGATAGAGATGCTGGGCACGGCAGAGCAATGGCGCAGTAAGCGACACACGTTCGGCAGGCGGTTTTGGCGAATTGGTCACGGCGATGCAGAAGTGAGAGCCCGACATATCTACTCCAGCGTGCGAAGGATGATCAGGAAATAAGGATGCCGTATGGCCATCTGGCCCCATGCCTAAAATCACCACATCCGGGGATTGCTTACTGGCACGCAGGGTGGCATCAATCCGCGCCGCACCCTCTGCGACCGATTCATTTTCTAGTGGTGTCATTGAAAACATCCGATCAGGTTGCAAACACTCCCGCACCAGTTTTTCTGTGCTTTCATCATGGTCGATCGGCACCCAGCGCTCATCGGCCACGCTGACGGTTACCAGTGACCACGGTAAATCCGCTTTGCGCAGGGCCGTGAAAAACGGCTTAGGGGTTGAGCCGCCGGAAACCACCAGCCATGCTTCGCCACGCGCGGCAATGGCATCGCGCAGATTGCTCGCCACTTCGTCGGCCAACGCCTCCGCCAGCATCTCGCGATCCGTAAACCGGTGCCAGTTATTCATCACTATACCACGCACGTTTGTCGCCCATGATCAGGGCATCCGCCTGTTGCGGCCCGCGGCTGCCTGCTTCATATTTATGCAGGGGCGCATTGCTTTGACCCCAACCGGTCAGGATCGGTTCAATCCATTGCCATGCTGCTTCCACTTCGTCGCTGCGCATGAATAAGGTTGGGTTACCGCGTACGACATCCATCAACAAACGTTCATAGGCATCGGGGAACCGCTCGCCAAATTCATCGCCAAGAGACAGTTTCAGATTGACCGGTTTCAAACGGTAGCCGCCCGGCCCCGGCACCTTGGTCACCATTTGGAAATTGATATATTCATCCGGCTGCAACCGGATCACCAGTTTATTACTAACCGGATGTGATTGCTGATCGGGAAAAATCGCATGCGGCACTTGCGAGAAATAAATGACGATTTCGGAATACCGTTCATGCATGCGTTTCCCGGTACGCAAATAGAACGGAATCCCGGACCAGCGCCAGTTATCGATCCAGGCTTTCACCGCCACATAGGTCTCCGTATTGCTCGATTTTTTCTCAATCTCTTCCAGATAGGATTCAACCGACTGGCCTTTGACGCTACCCTTGCCATATTGCCCGCGCACGGTGTCGTTCAGCACCATGTCCGGCGTCATTGGACGCAACGCGCGCAATACTTTCAGTTTCTCATCCCGCACGGCATCCGGCGTCACCTGATTCGGTGGTTCCATCGCTACCAGACACAATAATTGCAGCAGGTGATTTTGCACCATGTCACGCGTCGCCCCGGCATCGTCGTAATAGGCGTGACGGCTCTCAAGTCCCGTTTGCTCGGCCACTGTGATTTGCACATGATCAATTGTGTTGCCGTTCCAGATACGCTCAAACACGTTATTGGCGAAGCGCAAAACCAATAGATTCTGCACGGTTTCTTTCCCCAGATAATGGTCGATGCGGTAAATCTGCGTTTCATCGAAATGCGTCAACACGGCGCCATTGATTTCGCGGAAGCTCTTTAAATCATATCCAATGGGCTTTTCCATGACCACCCGGCTTTCCGGCGTAATCAAACCCACATCGGCCAGCTGCTGACTGATGGCCCCGAAAATACCCGCAGGCGTTGATAAGTAAAAGACACGCACCGGACGCGGATCTTCTTCAATACGGGCTTTCAACTGCTGAAAGTCTTCCGTTTTCTTGGCATCCAGCTGCACATATTGCATGCGTTTGGCGAGTTGATCCCAGTCACTCGCTACAAATTCTTTGGCAGTAATAAAGCCTTCGCATTTCTCGCGCGTTTTGGCCTGAAAAGCATCCTGCTCCATCGCATCGCGCCCCAAAACCCAGACCCGCGTCTCCGGCGGCAGCTGATCTTCGCGCAAACGATGATACAAGGCAGGCAGAATTTTGCGCAAAGACAAATCGCCCGTTCCCCCAAAAATGATGATATCCGAAGCGCTTAACTCTCTTTTACCGGCCATCGGCGCTGTGCCTTTCTACTGTTTATCGTGTTATCCACGCGAGCCTATGCGAAAAAGCGGTCAATATTCAATGTTTTTCCAATCGTCATAAAACCGTCATCATTTCGTTCTACACTGAAAGATGAAAAATTATGGCTGAAACGCAAGAACAGAATAAAGACGAGGGCCCCCAGCAGGTAATGGCGCATTACCGCTGGAAGGACACGTCTGTTATTACGCGTATGATGCTGGAACGCACGCCCGATGGGCGCTACCGCTGCACCTTGTTTGCGCGCGACGATTTTCCGCCTGAATCCTTAGCCGGTATCCCAGAGAAACTGAAGATTGGTGGTTTCGACCATGTCTATGCCGATGCGCATGCCGGGGAAAATGTGCTGGTGGTCAACCGGCTGGACGATTTTCGTCCGCTACTGAATTATTTGCACGAGCATGACCTGACCACGGGCCTGCCAGTGGTGAAAAATTATGATACGCAGCTGGCGCATCAGCCGGGGACGTTGGGTCAGGCGCTTTCCACAATCCGCGGCGATACGCTGAAATGGTCGGGCCGCATTGGCCTTGCCGGTCATGCCGCCATTCTGGCCGATGGGTTGATCAAGGGGGATGCCAATATGGCATGGGGAGCGCTCGGCGCGCTGAACCCGATTATTCTTGCCGTTTATGGTAACGGGAAAGCCGAAATCGATTTTAACAGCATGATGGATAAGATGTGCACCTATTTCCGGGCGCAAGGCATCGATATTCCTAATAGTGCAATGGATCATGATCGCCAACGCGGTCTGTTGGCGGGAGTAAACAAGCTGTTATCGACCTATCCCGTTCAGATCGGTCATGCGCTGGGTAGTATTGGTGCTTATAATTTGATTATCTCCGGGATGCGCGAATATAATTCTGGCAATCGCAAAGCCATCACCCGCGCCTTGGCAGGGGCGACCAGCCTGGCTGGCAATGGCGCGATCATCTTCATTCCTGAAAATAAAAAAGCGCAGGAAGACGAAATGTCGCTTGGTGAACAAGTGTCATATGGATTTACCCATGCGCCGCAGGGCGCGGCGTTTGCGTTGCGCCATCCCGTTCAGGCCACCGGGAATATCGGCGAATTCATTAAAGATTCACCGCTGCGGTTCAATGGATTACTGAATATGAGCGATAATATCCTCTGGTTCGTCAACGCCATGGGACAGTTTGAGATGCAACGCAAACATCCGGTGTTAAACGCCGATACACTGCCTGGTAAGCTGAAAATGGTTACACCTTATCTTTCGATGGTCACTGCGATCAGTTTCGCAGCGGCTACTTTCCTTTCGACCATTTCTTCTAAAAACCGTGACAGCGCCTATCTGGACGAGAACATGTTCGACCCCATGTTCGCAGCTGCTACTAAAATGCTAATTCATATTCCAAAAGAGGACCGCGAGCCGACCTTGTTACACATGGCCGATTTCTTGGCAGAGCAAGAAGAACTGAAAGATGCAGGCATTGATACCGATAAGGTCATCAATGAAATTCGCACCCGCTTGCAGGTGATGGAACAAAGTCCGTGGTTTAAGCTAGCCAATGACAATCGTGCTGCAACGCAGCAAATTGCGCGGAGCTAGAATTCACTTTGATGCTTGGCAAGAGCGCCGCTTCTTGCTAACCA
>DDZS01000004.1:1371-19956 GCA_002346425.1 Alphaproteobacteria bacterium UBA3002 | reverse complement strand
GCGGTCTCCAAAACCGCAGGTCGCAGGTTCGAACCCTGTCGCCCCTGCCAGATTTTCCGGATTATAATAGCGCCTGACGGATGCGTGTGAGCATGCAGTTGGCTAAACGTGCCGCGCCGAGATAGTTTTCCCCGTATGCCTGTGCTTTTTCCGAGAGGGGTCGCCATGCGTCGCCTTTTAGTCGGCAGAGGGTTTCTGCGGTGGTGGCGGCGCAGGTGACGGGTAACACTGGGGGTGGTGGGCAGTCTGCCGCTTCGCAAAAGGCGTCTATGGTGATTGGATCGGCGGCAGAGAAAACGAGCGTTCCTACTTTCAAAGCTTCAAAGGCGGTTTGATGGATTAATCCGCTATGCAAATCGTCAATCACATAGCGCATGCTGGGCAGGCAATAGGTGAGTTCATCATGGGTAACGGTTTCCCGCCCGAAGACGGAGGCAATATCACGAATATCGATACCGGTAGCAGGGGTCATCCGGCGCAACAATGTAATGTCATCCTGATGGATTTTGTGCGACCAGCGGAAGCTGGTGCTGCGCAACATGGGCAAAAGTAAATCGGCTTGCCGCGTGATGCTTGTCGAAACGGAATCGGCGATGATATTGGCGATGGGAACCGCGTCTTTGATAAATCGCTGCTGTCCTTGAGCAACAGCAAATAACGCGTCCCATCGGTATTGCGCCCAATGGTGAAAGGTGAATTGCGGCGGCTCGCCAGGCGCGGAATGCAGATGATAGGCGTAGCGATGATAGGGACGCTTTAAACTATGGATAAACGCAAGCAGCCCGCTATCGACAACATTATGTGCAATGACTACTTCCGCTTCGGCAATCGCGGTCGCGAGCTGCGCGCGCCAATCACGCTGCGC
This sequence comes from Alphaproteobacteria bacterium UBA3002, assembly GCA_002346425.1. Taxonomy (GTDB): domain Bacteria; phylum Pseudomonadota; class Alphaproteobacteria; order Rickettsiales; family UBA3002; genus UBA3002. Next base: position 19,091 of record DDZS01000004.1, on the reverse strand, counting down.
GAGCATGACGGGTGTCTGAGGAGCAAACGCATTATGCGCATAGTTACGTAAGATCAGATGGCGGCAAGTCATCCCGTCGATGGCATTCAGATGCTGCGCCATACGTGCTACCGTGCCTGCTACGGGAGTCTCTGCAATCAGTAACAGTTTCATGTGCAGACCTCATAGCGGATGCGTAACCCACGGCGTGAGGCTTCGTAAATAAATTCTCTCGAAGATAGTGTGTAGCAATCCAAAACAAAACGTAGCGCGCGCTCATCGCACCAAACCGTGACAGGCTCCATATCGCTGAGCCGTGAGGTCGTGGAAGACATCACAATAAGATCGACATTGGCGCGATGCCGTTGCTCTGTGAGAATAGCAGCCATAGTGGGTGAATAGTTACCGGATTGACGGATGAAAATAGGGGCGCGATTTTTGGTAAAAAACAAATCCTGATAGGCTGCGATCGTCGTAATATATTGGCGGAGGGATAGGGTGGATGGCATACCATGCAGCCAGCGCAGCGATGTTTCGATGCCTGTGCCCGGCTCGGCGTCATGCGCATAAAGTGCCAGACGGTTCCGCTCGCATAACGCTTCATTGGCGAACATATGTACTTTTGCGGTATCCTGGCTTTCGTAAATAAGAATACGCTCGCGGGACTGTTGAATCAGTGATGTCCAATCGGTTTGATTCGCATGTAAATTGACGGCTACGACCCCGATGCCGCTTAAATAATGCGGATCCAAATAATGCGGATTCTGAACGAGAATATCCTGAATTTCTTTTCCTAAACGACTTTCCACTCCGGCATAAAAAAGAAGAATTTGATGGGCGGTTGCGGCATGTTCTGGATATGCATGAAGCCCGGGGGTCATGGTGCCATGGGCAAAATGCGTGTTATCGAACGCGAACATTTCAGCACCGTGTTGGGTGATGCTATAGGTTGCACAAAACCGGTTGGCTAGATCGAACAGGTTAAGCGAAAAACCCAGTACGGTAGTAGTTGCCTGGGTGGCAGCTTGAACGTCGGGGCGCTGCACATCCGCTTGGATCGTTTCGACATGCGTATCGCCAGGTAAACGCAGGGCCAACCCTTCTGGAAACGCCCCGGTGTCAATATTCACCGCCCAGCCGACGATCTGGCTTTCGGACGCATGGTCAATGTGAAAGCGAATGCTCATAACAGTTCCATCAATCCGTGCAGGTTAGAGCAGGGTGAAAGAATGTCGATCTCGACCTTAGCATCACTCGCCAAGCGCAATAATTTTGCCGTGGTTTCGAGCTGGTAAGGGTAGACATATTCCGGCAGATGCTGCGAGCCGTCTATCCGGGTATACCCCGGGGGCGGTGGCAGATCGACGCCAGCGATCTGAATGCGTTGCCACCCTTCCTGCAGCGCCACCTGAAACGCGAAATTAAACACCGAACAACCATGATACACGCGCCCCGGCATCAGAGAGACGCCACGTCGGCCTAGCGATTCCCATAGTCTCAGCTGCGGGCGCAATGCCTCCGGAAATTCAGGCTGTAATTGGGTGAAAGTTGCGATGTCGCATGTGTCCAGCTGCAGCAAGCGTTCCATCCGATCACGGATAAACCGGCGATCGCTAATGAACAGGCGATCAAATGAAATCGCACGATCTTTTAAAAAGAAAGCCGCATCATTGAGTGCCCATATGTTCGTGGCGGATTCCATTACTGGCACCGCTTCGGCCAATGAAGGCGCGCTGCCCGCGATGAGTAATGTTGCCGTTTGCTTGCTTCCCATGCCTGTCACTTTTTCTTGCTGTGTAACAGAATGAAGCGCCAAAACAAGTTATGATATTGACGCGAAAACACGTTTTGGGTATGGCCAAAGAAAAACGGCAAGCATGGGAAAAGAAACGGTAACCCCTTTATATCGGGCAGAGGATCAATCATCGTGGATTCAGGTTTCCCTGAATGCGCAATGCACGCTTATTGCCTGCGATATGCCTAATCCGCCATTTGCGTCACGAGCGAGAACATGCTGTTCGTATCGACGCAAAGAAAGTGGCGCGCTGCGCTACTGGTTCCTGCTGCCTGAAGCGGTAGCAGGCATTCCAACCGCAACGGCAGTCACGCTATTTTCCGAAGTGCAATCGCACGCCGATCCACGCGATGGAACAGCATTTATTGCGTCGCTTATAGCCGCATTTGCCAGCCAACAAACGCAAGCAAAAATGGGTAAAGCGATCAAAGCGTTTATTGTGTTGCTGCAGGCGCATTATCCTGCGCTGCCGTCCTTGATGGCGCATACGCGTGCTTCCTATCCTATACGCGCGGCCTTGCAGCAGATTATACCCGTGGCCGGTGCCGGTGTGTGGCTGACGTTTCAGGTGTATGACCCTCAGGATTTGCTGCAACAGATTACGGTATTGGGTCCGTATGGCGCGTGTGCGCCACGCCGCTTACGCAGTTTCCATCGGCATACATTAGCGAACGATGCGCAAGGCGATACCTATGAGCAAGTGAGCGTATTTGTTCCCCATCCAGAAGGGCCGCGCTTAGACGGGTTAGCAGAGCACGGGTTTCCATGGCGGATCCAATTTGCATTGCATGGGGGAGGGCTATTGGAATTTCGCCCGAAGGTGACTACTGCCAGCCCAGCCCGCCTGCGGAAGCATATCGTCAACTCGGTGCCCTATGCAGCCATGCAAATGCCCTTGGTGCGCGACGAATTACAGCCAGCATTACGTGCACTAACGCAGCAAATGTCTAAACACCATGGCATCCGCGATCAGCAAACTTACGGGCCTGCCGCTACGCAACGCGATGTCGCGATCATTATCCCGCTTTATCGCAATTATGATTTTATCCCGTTGCAATGCGCACGCTTTGCGGTGGATCCCGATCTGACTGGCAGGGAGATTCTCTATCTACTCGATGCGCCCGAGGATGCAGAATATGTGAAACATCTGCTACAGGGTATCGCACAGGTATATGGGTTGAGTATCCGATTGGCGATCCATACCGAAAATCAGGGATATGGGTTTGCTTGCAACCATGCCGTGGCGCTTAGCCGAGCGGAGCAAGTGATCCTCCTGAACTCGGATGCGTTTCCGGTAGCAGAGGGATGGACATTGCCATTACTCCGAGCCTTAGAGGACTCAGATATCGGTGTCGTAGGCTGCCAGTTACGGTATGAAGATGATACGATTCAGCATGCGGGTATTTATTTCACCTATGGCCGCGATCAGATGCTGCTCGGTGCGCATCAGCGTGAGGGGCGTGCCAATACAGATGCACGCGCCAATAAAGCTGGTGACAAACTTGCAGTCACAGGTGCCTGTATGGCGATGCGCCGTGAGTGCTTTCTTGGCGTTCAGGGCTTTGATACCCAATTCGTAACGGGGGATTTTGAGGATATCGATTTATGCCTGCGACTGCGAGAAGCGGGCTATCGCGTTCATTACACGCCGGAAGCGCAGCTCTATCATTTTCAGCGGCAGTCTTTAGGCAAACAGCCGCATGATCATCATGCCACCTGGTATTACAATGCCTGCCTCTTCCAATTCCGCTGGAAGGTCAAACTGGAGGCCTTGCTAAAGGAGATGCCAGATGCCGGACGCAGCTAAAACCCTTATCGTCGCGCCGCTCGATGCGCAGTTGAGCGCGCGGGTCAATGCGAGTGGCGTGGATGCCTGCGCGCGTGTCGTGCTGGCCATGGCAGAAAGTTCGCAGTATCCAGATCGGCCGGGCATGCCCTTTCAAGCCTTGCCGATATCAGAGGAGGGGTCGGTTTTTGTTTGCGGTTCTTATGATCCTGCGCGCGCTGAAAATGCGCAATTACTCCGCTATGCTAATGGACAGGGCCACGACCTGATGGCATGGATAAACGACCATAGATTTGATCGCGCGATTGTATACGGCATTCGCCCACATGGATGTGCGATAGTGTTTCTATTGCGACGGTGCTTGCCAGAGGCAGCTCTGGAATGGCGCGAGATGCACGCGGATGAACGCGACATCGGCGCCAAACGGCTAAGCCGGCAAGAAGCCAAATTACGCGCGGCCTATATTCAAACGCACCGCGCCTTAGTGGATGTGATTGCTTCAAACGCCTGAGATTTATCCACACATCGCTGAGGAATAGTCAAATATTTCTACGTAGGGTTGCATTTTGGGATGTGCCATGGCAGGACAAAATAAAGAAGAGTATTTTAGGGAGATAGGGAATGGCTACCGTTGAAGGCGCTGCCGCCACCGCATTTATTACTGCAGCATCTACCAATGCTGGCGGACAAAAAGAAGTGACGATTTCAACCGATACGAAGCTGGTTATTCCAGCCGACGTGACGACGCCGATCAAACTAATCGTCCCGGAAACCGGTGGCGAGGTGGATGCGACGGATGCGACGGTGGCCATCGAATATGATGCCTCTGCATCGACTGGCGCAACGGCGTTTACCGGTGGTACGCAAGGCGATTCGGTTATAGGCGGGCAGGGCGGTGACGTGCTGGTCGGCGGCGGCGGCAATGATTCGGTAAACGGCGGTTCCGGCAATGACAATGTCAGTGGCGGCTTAGGTGACGATACGCTGGAAGGCGGTGATGGCAATGACGTGGTCGGCAGCACAGTCGGCGATGATGTGTGTTTTGGCGGTGCCGGTACGGACAGCGTTTATGGCGGCGAGGGCAATGATACGCTCTATGGCGGGGTGTCCGCCGCAGATTCGAACGATGCGGCCGATGAGCTCGACGGTGAAGCGGGCAACGATGTGATATTCGCGAATTCCGGTGACGATATTGCGATGGGCGGGCTCGGCGCGGACACAATCTACGGCGGCTTCGGCAATGACGTGCTCTATGGTGGCGACGATGCGGCAGGCGTGGGCGATGGCGCGGACCTGGTATATGGTGGCCCCGGGTCGGATCAGGTGTTTGGCGGCGAAGGCGCGGATACCCTCTATGGCGGTCGTTCGGTAGTTGACAGTGAAGATTTGGCCGACACGATTCGCGCCGGTGCAGACAATGATGAAATTTACGCCAATACCGGGAATGACTTGGCAAGCGGTGGAACCGGGGACGATACGATCTATGCCGGCTTTGGTGATGACACCGTCTATGGTGGTGACGATGCTGCGGGCGCGGGTGATGGCGACGATCTGGTCTATGGTGGCCCCGGTTCCGACCAAATTTACGGCGGTGCTGGCAACGATCAACTGGTTGGTGGGCGTGGCTTCGTTGATGCGGCGGGCGCCGATGCTGACACGCTGGAAGGCGGCGATGGGGACGATGCGCTCTATGGCAATGCCGGAAATGATTTTCTGTCTGGTGGTGCAGGTGCTGACACGCTCTATAGTGGGCAGGGCGTGGACACCCTGACCGGCGGAGCGGACGGTGATATCTTTAACATCGGCCCAGTAGGTAGCGGCGAAAGCGTGATCACCGATTTCACGCCCGGCGAGGATACGATTGTGCTGGCGGCGCTGGCGAATGATGTCGCGTTAAATGCGGAGACGTTATTATCTCAGGCATCTAGCGTCTCGGGTGGCGTTAGCATTGATTTGGGTGGCGGTAAAACGCTTCTGCTTGAAGGGATTACGCTGGCCGATTTATCGGCTGACGACTTCAACTTTATTTAAGCATCTGCCGTTGCGCGGCGCTATAGCCCATCAAACCGATTAGTAGCCACGGCGTCAGAGGCAGTCCGGCATTGTTCATGCCCATGGTTAGAAATGGTAAAAACAATAGCGCACCCGCTATGGCATGGTGACGCACCTGCGTTGCAGGCGTGGCATGGGCAAAATAGATCAGTGCTACTAGCAGTAACGGCAACATGTTATAGGTCAGCGCATAGGGTGAAAGCAGCAGATTCGCAATTAAGGTTAGTGTCAAACGCGTGGCTTCGCCTTCGCTGCGCTTTATACAATAATACCAAACCCCTATAACCAAACAGGTGTGCCCAAGATGCAGCGCGTAAGCAAGGCTTTCGGGCAGGTGCCACACTAGCCAGAACGCATGCAACACACTGAACATGGTCTGCTTCATATTATTGTCTTCGCTGGCGAGTGCCTCGGCGAAGCTTTGGCCGAATTGGACATAATCATACCAAAGCTGCGCGCCAAACATGGCGATGCTTAACCCGACCAATGCGAATGTGGTGAGGGCCGCGGAAAGAAAGCAGCGGCGATTTCCTTCAATAATGAGCAAGAGCGGGATTAACAATCCTAAATGCGGTTTAATGGTCAGTATGCCAAACGCGATCCCGCTCAAAAGAGGATAATGCTTCCGATACAGTAGCCCGGCAAGTAACAGGCTGGCGAGAATGCTTTCGCTTTGCCCCACCACCAAACCGTGAAAGCTTAAGCCGCAACCGGCGATCCACAGAGGCATTGTATAGCGGAACCAGCGTTGCTGCCATACGGGTTGATATAGCGCGCGGGCGGCCGGGCTGGCGAGCGTCAGAGAGAGTAGGGTAAGTCCTATGAGCGTCCACAGCGCGTAGGCCCAATGAAAAGGTGCGACACTGAGCGGTGTGGTAAATACAATCGCATGGGGTGGATAGGGGAAGGGATTGCTCGCCAGATCAGGAAATCCGTCGCGCAAATAGGTGATAGATTGCGTATAAAGCGTGGAAATATCCCCGTGCCATAATTGCTCAGACACGCGATAAAATACGTGAAAATCGCCTGCGATACTATCGGCAGGCAGCAAATAGAGATATAGCAAACAGTAAGCTACGGAAACGATCCAGATCCCTAAAACAACACGCATTAGACCAGCCTAGCGTAGATGCGCATAAAGACCAGCGCCAAGGCAATGGGGAGGAAAGACAAAAGACCTTTTTACTTGCAATGTGATGGTAAAGCTTGTAATCCATGCCCTGCACAGCGCGGAGCTGTGCGTTTTTGTATTAAGAAAAATTTTTGAGCAGCAAAGCATATGGCAAATCCAGCAAAATTTATCCGGGAAGTGCGTCAGGAAACGGCGAAAGTCACGTGGCCCACGCGTAAGGAAACGCTGGTATCGACCGCCATGGTTCTGGTGCTAACGATTATCGCCGCTGTCTTTTTCCTAATCGTTGACAATGTGATCGGCTGGGCAGTGCAATTCATTTTAGGTTTAGGAGCTTAATCACATGACGACGCAACCCGAAGCGCAAACCGATAACGATGATACCATCGATGAAGTGATCGAGGATTTTATTGAAGGGGCGGAGCCGCAAGAAACGGAAGACGCAGCCGATGATTCTGCCATTGCGGCGATGACCGAGAGCAGCGATGCCGCGGGTGCCAAGCCAGCGACGGTGAAAAGCAAGGGCAAACGCTGGTATATCATTCATGCCTATACCGGATTCGAGCAGAAGGTAGCCGCCGCGATTAAAGAAGAGGCGCTACGTAAAGGCTTGAGCGATCATTTTGAAGATGTGGTCGTGCCGACGGAAGAAATCGTCGAAGTGCGCCGCGGGAAAAAAGTCGCGGCAGAGCGTAAATTCTTCCCCGGTTATGTACTGGCGAAAATGGATATGAATGACGCGACATGGCAGTTGGTAAAATCGACCGATAAGGTAGCAGGCTTCTTAGGGGGCAGTGGCCGCCGTCCGCAGCCGATATCCGATGCCGAAGCAGCGGCAATCTTCAGCCAAGTGGAAGCAGGCGTCGCCGCTCCGAAGCGTGCGATTAACTTCGAAATCGGCGAACAGGTCAAAGTGATCGACGGTCCGTTCGATTCTTTCATTGGTACGGTGGAAGATATCGACGAAGACAAAGAAAAGTTGAAAGTCTCCGTTTCAATTTTCGGACGTCCGACGCCGGTCGAACTCGAATTCAATCAGGTCGACAAGATTTAGCGCTGCTTACCAGGTGCGAACGGCCACCTGCGCGTTCGCTAAAAATTTCGACGCATTGGCTAAGTGTGTCTGCATACGATTCGTTGACGATAGCACATCCATTGTGCTGCATGCGCGAAACGCTTCAAGTGCATGATTTAAAGGTTCATTTTGATAATTTGCGGGTGCCGATGCTTGGAAATCTTTCGCGTAGGCTTGTAACGTCGTACAAGCATCCACAAATTTAAAATAGGGTGTATCGGGCTGCGTGGAAGCAAAGGTTTCATTCAGCTCTGTGATAATCTCATGCAGTTTCATGTCAGCTCGGGGTGCGATTCTAAATCTATTTAGTGTTTCAATAGCAGCTCTATGTTTTGCTATGGTTTGAGAAAGACTTACATATTGTACGAAGTATTCTTGCGAGGCTTGTTCAAGCGCTGGCAGGCTTGGAGTTTGCCGATCATATAGATAGATAATAGTGCGTGCCCGCGTGAATTGCTCCGCCAGAATTAGCGAATTCTGCGCTTGGGCTTTCACTTCCTCAAAAAAAAGCTGTAGCTCCTCTTTTGCATCCTTGCGTGAATGCTGAGGCATATAGTAACGCTCTGTTGCAAGTTTTGACATATTTAGCGGCGTTACATAAGCAAACTATATGACAGAATGATGACAAAAAGCTGATTTTTATTGGATTTTTTGTATTGCAACAAAAAAACGCAAAAAGCCGGAAAAAGCGGTTGCAATTGAGTGTTTATCAATTATAACTGCGCCTCCGAACTTCAAGGTAAAAGAGTAATGGCAAAAAAAGCTACAGGACAGATTAAACTGCAAATCGGCGCTGGCAAAGCGAATCCGTCGCCGCCCGTAGGCCCTGCATTGGGTCAGGCAGGTCTGAATATTATGGAATTTTGTAAGGCATTCAATGCGGCAACGCAGAATGAAGAGCCGGGCACGCCGATTCCGGTGGTCATTACCGCCTATCAGGATAAAAGTTTCACCTTCATTATGAAGAAACCGCCGGTTTCCTATTACATTAAGAAGGCGATTAAGCTGAAAAAAGGTAGCCAGGAACCGGGTAAAAAGGTTGCTGGTAAGATTTCGATGGAGCAAATCCGTGAAATCGCCAAAGAAAAAATGGAAGACATGAATGCGCATGACGTAGAAGCAGCGGCCCTGATGGTGCGCGGTTCTGCAGTGTCCATGGGTCTGGAAGTAACGGAGTAAGGCATGGCTAAGCTTTCAAAACGTATGCAGGATGCCGCGAAAGCGGTGGACCGCAAAAAGAATTATTCGCTGAATGATGGCGTGAAATTGGTATCGGACCTGGCAAAAGGCAAGTTCGACGAGACCGTCGATGTAGCTATGAACCTGGGTGTGGATCCGAAGCACTCCGATCAAATGGTGCGCGGTTCGGTTAATATGCCGAATGGTTTGGGTAAAGACGTGCGTGTTGCCGTATTTGCCAAAGGCGATAAAGCCGAAGCGGCGAAAAAAGCCGGTGCGGATATCGTGGGCGCGGAAGACCTGATGGAGCAAATCCAAAATGGTGATATGAATTTTGACCGTTGCATCGCAACCCCGGATATGATGGGGCTGGTGGGGCGTGTTGGTAAATTGCTTGGCCCGCGCGGTCTGATGCCGAACCCGAAATTGGGTACGGTCACGCCGGACGTTGAGAAAGCCGTGAAAGACGCGAAAAGCGGTGCGGTTGAATTTCGTGTAGAAAAAGCCGGGATTATCCATGCGGGTGTTGGCAAAGCCAGCTTTGCAGCCGATAAACTGGCAGGCAATATTCAGGCGCTGGTTTCTGCGGTGCAGAAATCCAAGCCGTCAGGTGCCAAAGGGCAATATATTAAATCGGTTTCGATCAGTTCTACGCATGGCCCGTCGGTCAAGCTGGATGTGGCGGAGCTGGAAGCGGCAGGAGCATAAATCATGGCAATGGCACGTAGCGCAAAACCGGGTTGGATTGAGTCGGCGAATGATATGTTCGGCGGTGCCGATATCGTGATCGTCACGCATTATAAAGGCCTGTCTGTGAAAGAAATGTCTGACCTGCGTAGCAAAGTACGTGCAGCGGGTGCGGGCTTCAAGGTGACCAAAAACCGTTTGGCGAAATTGGCACTGAAAGATACACAATACGAAGGTTTGAGCGATATGTTCACTGGCCCAACGGCCGTGGCGTTTTCGTCAGACCCGGTAACGGCAGCGAAAGTGATCGCTGAATTTGCCAAAGGAAATGAAAAGCTAGTGATGCTGGGCGGCGCGTTCGGCGAGCATACACTGGATGAAGCGGGGATCAAACAGCTGGCAACCTTGCCATCGCTGGATGAGCTGCGCGGTAAGATTGTTGCACTGCTCAATACGCCAGCGACGCGGATTGCGGGCGTGCTGCAAGCGCCAGCTGGCCAGCTGGCACGTGTCTTTGGGGCGTATGCCGCCACGGGCGAATAGGGTGTATCAGGATATTAATTTTTAGAGATCAAACAAAGGGGTATTTACCATGGCAAACTTAGAACAACTGGTTGAAGATCTGTCGGCGCTGTCTGTCTTGGAAGCGGCTGAACTGTCTAAACTGCTCGAAGAAAAATGGGGCGTTTCTGCCGCGGCTCCGGTCGCTGTTGCAGCAGCTCCGGGTGCAGCTGGCGGTGACGCAGCAGCAGCTGAAGAAAAAACAGAATTCGATGTCATTCTGGCGAATGCTGGCGACAAGAAAATCAACGTGATTAAAGAAGTACGCGGCATCACCGGTCTGGGCCTGAAGGAAGCGAAAGATCTGGTTGAAGGCGCACCGAAGCCGATCAAAGAAGGCGTTTCCAAAGACGAAGCCAACGACATTAAGGCGAAACTGGAATCTGCCGGCGCAACTGTTGAAGTTAAGTAATTTCATCACCGCCTATTAATTAAGAGAGTGCCGGCCTAAGTGCCGGCGCTCTTTTCGCGCAGGTAGGGTTTTTTAGCTACCTGCTTTTCATGACTGACTTATTTTAGGGGATTTCGCATGGCCCAGGCTACTGCCACCACGTCACTAACGACGCATAGTTTCACTTCACGTAAACGTATTCGCAAAAGCTTCGGCACGATCAAATCGGCCACCACGCTGCCAAACTTGATCGAGGTGCAGAAAAAATCCTATGACGACTTCCTGTGCCATGGATGCACAGCGGAACAACGCGCGAAGGCAGGTCTGCATTCGGTCATGAAATCGGTTTTCCCGATCAATGATTTCGCGGAAACCGCAACGCTGGAATTTGTTTCCTACGATTTCGATAAGCCCAAATATGATGTGGACGAGTGTCGTCAGCGCGGCATTAACTTTGCCGTTCCCCTACGCGTGACCATGCGTCTCATCGTCTGGATCGTGGACGAAGATACTGGCGCCCGCGAAATCAAAGACATCAAAGAACAAGAAGTCTATATGGGCGACATTCCGCTTATGACGGAAAACGGGACCTTTGTTATCAACGGTACCGAGCGTGTGATCGTCAGCCAGATGCACCGTTCACCGGGCGTTTTCTTCGATCACGATGAAGGCAAAACGCATTCGTCTGGTAAATACCTCTATTCCGCACGGATCATTCCTTATCGCGGCTCGTGGTTGGATTTCGAATTCGATCCGAAAGATATCGTTAATGCGCGGATTGACCGTAAGCGTAAATTACCGGCGACGACGGTGCTGCGTGCGCTGGGCATGGATACTGAAGAAATCCTCGCCTATTTTTACGATGTTCAGAAATACAAAGTGCATAAAAAAGGTTGGGCTGCGCCATTCGAGGCGGATGCGTGGAAAGGCGTTAAGCCAGACTTCGATCTGCTAGATGCAAAAACCGGTAAAGTCATCGCTGAGCGTGGCACGAAGCTGACGCCGCGCGCGATCAAAAAACTGAATGAAGCGGGTACCAAAGACATCGTCATCACTGAAGAAGCGATGGTGGGCAAATTCCTGGCGAAAGATATTGTGAATCCGAGCACGGGTGAAATTTTCGCCGAAGCGACTGATGCGCTGAGTGCTGATCTGCTAAAACAACTGACGGATGCAGGTGTCAAAGAATTGCCAATTCTGGCGATTGATGGCAACAATGTCGGGTCTTATATGCGCGACACATTGGTTGTCGATAAAAATGCGACCAAAGAAGAAGCGCTGATCGATATGTACCGCGTCATGCGCCCCGGCGAGCCGACAACCGCGGAATCAGCTGAAGAATTTTTCAAAAGCCTGTTCTTCCAACCAGAACGCTATGACCTGTCCGATGTGGGCCGCGTGAAAATCAACGCACGCCTCGATCTGACACACCCTGAAGATCAGGGCACGCTGACCAATGACGATATCCTGCGTACTTTAAAAACGCTGGTCGATCTGAAAGATGGCCGCGGCTATACCGATGATATCGATCACTTAGGCAACCGTCGTGTACGTTCGGTGGGCGAGTTGATGGAAAACCAATTCCGCGTAGGTCTGCTGCGTATGGAACGTGGGATCATGGAACGCATGAGTTCGGTCGATATCGACACCGTCATGCCGCATGATCTGGTGAATGCGAAGCCGCTGGCAGCTGCCGTGCGTGAATTCTTCGGCTCATCGCAATTGTCGCAATTTATGGATCAAACCAACCCGTTGTCAGAGATCACGCATAAGCGTCGTCTGTCAGCGCTTGGACCGGGAGGTCTGACGCGTGAACGTGCAGGCTTCGAAGTCCGCGACGTACACCCGACACATTATGGCCGGATTTGTCCGATTGAGACTCCGGAGGGCCCGAATATCGGTCTGATCAACTCAATGGCGACCTATGCGCGCGTCAACAAATATGGCTTTATCGAAACGCCGTACCGCAAAGTTGAAAACAGCAAAGTGACCGATGAAGTGATCTATTTGTCGGCGATCGAAGAAGGTAAATATGTGGTCGCACAGGCCAATGCCGAACTGGATAAAAACGGCAAATTCGTCAACGAATTCGTCAGCTGCCGGGTTAATGGCGACTTCACGCTGATGCAGCCGGAAACGATCGATTATATCGACGTATCGCCGAAACAGTTGGTGTCAGTCGCTGCGGCGCTGATTCCCTTCTTGGAAAACGATGATGCGAACCGCGCCTTGATGGGCTCGAACATGCAACGTCAAGCTGTGCCGTGTATCAAAACCGACGCACCGCTGGTGGGCACCGGGATGGAAGCCATTGTGGCGAAAGACTCGGGTTCTGCGATTTCGGCGCGCCGCAACGGGACCGTCGATCAGGTGGATGCCGCGCGTATCGTAATCCGTACCGATGAGCCCTCAGAAGATGGTACGCCGGGCGTGGATATCTACAACCTGATGAAATTCACCCGTTCAAACCAGAACACCTGTATCAACCAGCGTCCGCTGGTCAAAGTCGGCGACAAGATTGCTAAAGGCGATGTGATTGCCGATGGTCCGTCGACCGAATTAGGTGAACTGGCTCTGGGGCAGAATGTGCTCGTCGCGTTCATGCCTTGGAATGGGTATAACTATGAGGATTCGATCCTGATTTCTGAGAAGTTAGTGTCGGACGACCGTTTTACTTCGATCCATATCGAAGAATTCGAAATCATGGCGCGTGATACCAAGCTTGGACCGGAAGAAATCACCCGCGATATCCCAAATATCGGGGAAGAAGGCCTGCGCTCGCTCGATGAAATCGGGGTAGTGCATGTGGGTGCCGAAGTGCATCCAGGCGACATTCTGGTCGGTAAAGTGACGCCGAAATCAGAGTCACCAATGACGCCGGAAGAAAAACTGCTGCGGGCGATTTTTGGTGAAAAAGCCGCTGACGTGCGCGATAGCTCGCTGCGTTTGCCGCCGGGCAACTCTGGTACCATTGTTGGCGTGAAAATTTTCTCGCGTCGCGGGATTGAAAAGGACGAACGCGCGCTGGCAATTGAAAAGCTGGAGATCGACCGTCTGGCGAAAGACCGCGACGATGAGCGCGGCATTATTGAACGCTATGTCTATGGTGAGCTGGCGCAGGTGCTAAATGGCAAAGACGCGACCAAAGGTCCGAAAGGCTTTAAAGCGGGCAAAATTACCCAAGCGACCCTTGATGAACAGCCGAAAGGTGTGTGGTGGCAGTTTGCGTTGAAAAACGAGAAAGCCATGCAACAAATCGAATCGCTGAAAAAGCAACTCGATGATTCGGTTGATGCGCTGAACCAGCGTTTCGAAGAGAAAGTCGACAAGGTGCAAAGCGGTGACGATTTGCCGCCGGGCGTATTGAAGATGGTCAAAGTCTTCGTCGCGGTGAAGCGTAAGCTGCAGCCGGGTGATAAAATGGCCGGCCGTCACGGGAACAAAGGTGTGATTTCACGCATTACTCCGGTTGAAGACATGCCGCATCTGGAAGACGGAACTACCGTTGACGTGGTGCTGAACCCGTTGGGCGTACCATCACGGATGAATGTTGGACAGATTCTGGAAACCCACCTCGGCTGGGCCGCAGCGGGTATCGGGAAGAAAATCGGCGCGGCGGTGGAAGCGTATCGTGAGAAACATGATGCCGAAGCACTGCGTAAAGAGCTCCTGACCTATTATGAGGAAAAGGACAACCAGGCTGTCATTAAAGAAATGGATGCGGAAGCACTGGTCGAACTCGGCACGAATACCACCAAAGGTGTGCCATTTGCGACCCCGGTCTTCGATGGCGCGTCGGAACAAGATGTGACGAATTGGTTAGAGAAAGCCGGGCTGGATGGTTCAGGCCAAAGCCAGCTAGTCGATGGACGTACGGGCGAATTCTTCGACCGTAAAACCACCGTCGGTTACATCTACATGTTGAAACTGCACCACTTAGTGGATGACAAAATCCACGCACGTTCGATTGGACCATACTCACTTGTGACGCAACAGCCGCTCGGCGGTAAGTCGCAATTTGGTGGTCAGCGTTTCGGGGAGATGGAGTGCTGGGCGCTACAAGCCTATGGTGCTGCCTACTCTCTGCAAGAGATGCTGACCGTGAAATCGGATGACGTGGCGGGCCGTTCGAAAGTTTATGAATCCATCGTCCGCGGGGATCATAGTTTCGAGTCCGGTATCCCGGAATCGTTCCACGTAATGGTGAAAGAACTACGTTCGCTCTGCTTGAACGTCGAACTCATTGAAAAAGAAGCGTAAGCAGGAAGGTTTAGGAGAATTACCATGGCACAAAATGAAGTGATGAACCTGTTCGGCCAGCTTGCGCCGATGAAACAATTCGATGAGATTCAAATCTCAATCGCAAGCCCGGAGAAAATTCGTAGCTGGTCATTCGGCGAAGTCAAAAAGCCGGAAACCATCAACTACCGGACGTTTAAACCGGAGCGGGACGGTCTGTTCTGCGCGCGTATTTTTGGTCCGATTAAAGACTACGAATGTTTATGCGGTAAATATAAGCGCATGAAATATCGCGGCATCATCTGCGAAAAATGCGGCGTGGAAGTGACCACTTCCAAAGTGCGTCGTGAGCGGATGGGGCATATCGATCTGGCAGCGCCGGTCGCGCATATCTGGTTCCTGAAAAGCCTGCCGTCACGCATTGGTACGCTGGTCGATATTACGCTGAAAGATCTGGAAAAAGTTCTCTATTTCGAAAGCTATATCATCACTGATCCGGGCCTATCGCCGTTTGAACTGGGCGAGCTCCTAACGGAAGAACAGTTTTATGATGCGTTGGATGAATATGGTGAAGGTACCTTCCAAGCACAAATTGGCGCGGAAGCGATCAAAACAATGCTGGAAGCGCTCGACCTGAAAACCATGCAGGAAGAAATGCGTCTGGAATTGAAAGACGCCACATCCGAAGCTAAGCGTAAAAAGCTGGTGAAACGTCTGAAGCTGGTCGAAGATTTCATTGAGTCTGGTAATAAGCCGGAATGGATGATCATGAATGTGATTCCCGTAATTCCGCCAGAACTGCGTCCGTTGGTACCGCTGGATGGTGGCCGTTTCGCGACGTCTGATCTGAACGATCTGTATCGTCGTGTGATCAACAGGAACAACCGTTTGAAGCGTCTGCTGGAACTGCGTGCGCCTGATATTATCGTGCGTAACGAAAAGCGCATGCTGCAAGAATCGGTCGATGCCTTGTTCGATAATGGCCGTCGCGGCCGTACGATTACCGGCACGAACAAACGTCCGCTGAAATCCCTCTCTGACATGTTGAAGGGTAAGCAAGGGCGCTTCCGTCAGAACCTGCTCGGAAAGCGTGTGGATTATTCTGGCCGTTCAGTGATCGTGGTTGGTCCAGAGCTGAAACTGCACCAATGTGGTCTGCCGAAGAAAATGGCGCTGGAATTGTTCAAGCCGTTTATCTACGCCAAGCTGGAATTGTATGGCATTGCCACCACGATTAAAGCCGCGAAGAAAATGGTCGAGTCCGAGCGTCCGGAAGTCTGGGATATTCTTGAGGAAGTGATCCGCGAGCATCCGGTGCTCCTGAACCGTGCGCCAACACTGCACCGTTTGGGTATCCAAGCGTTCGAACCGGTTCTGATTGAAGGGAAGGCGATTCGCCTGCATCCATTAGTATGTACTGCGTTTAACGCCGACTTCGATGGTGACCAAATGGCGGTTCACGTGCCGCTGTCGATCGAAGCACAGATCGAAGCGCGCGTGCTGATGATGTCGACCAACAACATTCTGTCACCGGCGAATGGTAAGCCAATTATCGTTCCGTCGCAGGATATGGTCTTAGGGCTTTATTATCTGTCTTTGGAAACTGATGGCGGAGTGGGCGAAGGGATGGCGTTCGGCACCATGGAAGAAATCCAGATGGCGCTTGATAACAAAGTCATCACGCTGCATTCGAAAATCAAAGCACGCTATCACGGCATTACGCCGGAAGGCCTGCCGAAAACCGAAGTGCTGGAAACCACAGCAGGTCGTATGTTGATCGGTCAGTTCCTGCCGCGGCATGCGAATGTTCAGTTCTCGCTGATTAACAAACTGCTCACCAAGAAAGAAATTTCCAAGGTGCTGGATGTGGTTTACCGCCACTGTGGTCAGAAAGAGACTGTTTTGTTCGCCGATCGCATCATGGGGTTAGGCTTCAAACATGCGGCGATGGCTGGTATTTCCTTTGGTAAAGATGACATGATTGTGCCGCGCACCAAGCAGAAGCATCTGGACGAAACCTTCAAAGAAGTGAAGCAGTTCGAGAAGCAATATGCCGACGGTTTGATCACTTCGGGTGAGAAATACAATAAGGTCATCGATGCCTGGTCGCATTGTACGGAGCGTGTAGCGCAGGATATGATGCGCGAAATCTCGTCGATCGGGATGGAAGAAGGCAAGAAAGACGCGCAAGCCGTGAACTCCATCTTTATGATGGCGAATTCCGGGGCACGTGGTTCTGCCGCGCAGATGAAGCAGCTGTCGGGGATGCGTGGTCTGATGGCCAAACCATCGGGCGAGATCATCGAAACGCCGATCATTTCGAACTTTAAAGAAGGTCTGACGGTACTTGAATACTTCAACTCGTCACACGGGGCGCGGAAAGGTCTGGCCGATACGGCATTGAAGACTGCAAACTCCGGGTATCTGACGCGTCGTCTGGTGGATGTGTCTCAGGACTGCATTATTGCCGAAGATGATTGCGGCACCGATAAAGGTGTGATCGCCAAATCGCTGATCGAAGGCGGTGAAGTGGTCGTACCATTGGCCGACAAAATTCTGGGCCGTACCTCGATCCGCGATATCAAACATCCGAATACGGGTGACGTGATTATCAAGGCGGGTGTGATCATCGATGAGCAAATCGTCGAAGCGATCGACGAAGCCGGGATCGAGCAGTTGATGATTCGTTCACCACTGACCTGTGAATCTGAAGGCGGGATCTGCGGCAAATGTTATGGCCGTGATCTGGCGCGCGGAACACCGGTGAATGTCGGTGAAGCCGTAGGCGTTATCGCCGCGCAATCCATCGGTGAGCCGGGAACCCAGCTGACCATGCGTACCTTC
>DDZS01000004.1:452-1052 GCA_002346425.1 Alphaproteobacteria bacterium UBA3002 | reverse complement strand
TGGTGGTGCGGCGCAGCGTGGTGCTGAGCAATCGAACATCGATGCAAGCCATGACGGTACGGTTGAACTTTCAACCAAGAATATCGTGAAGGACTCGAAAGGCCGTCCGGTCGTCATGAGCCGTTCATGCGAATTGACCCTGCGTGATGAAGAAGGCCGCGAACGCGCGCGCCATAAGATTCCGTATGGTTCACGTCTGACGGTTGAGCCGGGCGCAACGGTGAAAGCCGGCGACAAAGTTGTCGAGTGGGATCCGTATACGATTCCGATCATTACCGAGCGGACGGGTATTGCCCGCTACCGCGATCTGGTGGAAGGCACGAGCTTACGTGAAGTGCTGGATGAATCGACCGGTATTGCTAGCAAGGTAATTATCGACTGGCGTCAACAGGCGCGTGGTCAGGATCTGAAGCCGCGGATTGCGCTGCGTGATGAGAAAGATGAAATCATCACTCTCGCGAATGGTTTGGAAGCGCGTTACTTCCTTCCAGCAGATGCGATTCTGAACGTCGATGACGGTCAGGAAGTGCATGCCGGTGACGTGTTGGCGCGTATCCCGCGTGAATCGTCGAAAACGCGTGACATTACCGGTGGTCTGCC
>DDZS01000004.1:0-151 GCA_002346425.1 Alphaproteobacteria bacterium UBA3002 | reverse complement strand
TACCGGTGGTCTGCCGCGTGTGGCTGAACTGTTCGAAGCACGCAAACCGAAAGATCACGCGATCATTTCTGATATCGCCGGGATCGTGCAATTCGGGAAAGATTACAAGACCAAGCGTCGTGTGATCGTGCAACCGGAAAGTGCCGATCAC
>DDZS01000062.1:21466-32176 GCA_002346425.1 Alphaproteobacteria bacterium UBA3002 | reverse complement strand
AAAAAAAAGCGGCCAGTGGCCGCTGAATAGGTATTCGGCATTTCATATGCCGAGGGGTTCTTCGTCTTCCGGCACTTTCTCACCGCGCAATGCCCGTTGGGCACGTTCGGGATCACCGGCGCGACGATAGCCGCGCGCTCTCGGCGCCACCACTTCCGCGGTTTCTTCCGGAGCTTCGGTCGAAGGTAAGGGAACGGAAGGATCGCCGGTCAGCCGAGTCGACGTCGGCAGCCCGAAACCGAGAATTGCCAGTAATGCAATAAAGAGAAGTAGGATTTGCTGCCATGCTGGCAGATTAACAAACCATTCCATCACTTATCTCCCAAGTAAACAGAGCCTGCAATGCAGACTCGAATTCGTCTTTTGTAAAAGTACGAAAAGATAGCGCTAGTATAGCGCATTCGACATGCGCCAATCATGACAATTCGATGAAAAAATTACGCGCTAATATCGCGGGGGGCGTTGCGTGCAGTCTCGCGTTCTGCGGTCACGCGATCTGCCAACGAATTTTCATTGGCGGGACGCTGGATACGCGTCACAGGCGCTGCGGTTTGCGGGCGCACCATGTTTTGGAATTTCTTCTCCGGCATCGCACCATAGAGCAGGTCATTGACATTCGCATCCGGCTGATTGACCAGCGCGCAATCTTTCGCACATTGCTGCGCCACTATGGCAAAGCGCGGATGGTTCATCAGCGCCTGCTGCTCATTCTCATTTAATTGGTAAAAATCCCGGTCGGTCATTTGCTTGACCACCGCGCTCGCCACATCATTTTGCGCCATACGCAATTTGAATACTTCAAGCACCGGAATCGGCTCACCCGCCTCATGCGCTTCGGCCATATCTTCAATAATCCGCCGCGCATCGCGATTGCTATTCGCCGCGCCCATAAACCCGGCCACGCCACTGCGTGCCATTTCAAATCCAGCTGCACCGCCCACCAATCCGGCTAAGCCTAAACCAATCGGGCCTAGCCCAATCGTTGCTGCGGCAAGCGCGGGGGCTGCCCATGCGCCAGCTGCCAATCCGCCCACACCGGCAAAATTCGCGAATGGAAAGACTTTCTTATCCATCTCGATCGTATCCAACATGCTCGATAGCGTCGTATCGCCTTGTGCTTTGCGCGTTTCCGCCGCCATCACAAAATGTTCCGGCGTCACCTGCTCTGGCGTGATATTGAAATATTCCGCCAACCGGTCTTGTGTTTTTTCCGCCAACTTGGTCAGCTCGCGGCGCGCGCGATAATCCGCGACCATAAAGCCAAACGGCGCCGCAGCTACCGCCGTGACCGCCTGCACACCCGGAATCGGCACGCCGGTCATCGCGCAATCGACCGCGAAGTCGCTCGCCATTTCTTCGGTTTCTTTATTCATCCCAAAGAGGCCTTTTTTCGCCTCTTTCTTTGAAACATTATCTTGTACCACAGCAGCCGCGACATGGCTCTGCTCTGGGATCATCCGCTTCGGGGCTGCCACGCCAGCAACCTGACTGCCGGTAACGGTATGCGCTAACGCGTCGCTCATATACCAATGCCTCCGACACGTTCCGGCTCGTTCACGCCTTTACCCTGACGCACGAAGCCCGCGGCTTTTGTGCTCGGCTTATCTTCAGTTTTCGTTTCTTGCTGTGGCTTGTCTTTCTTCTCGCGCTTGTCTTGCGCGTTCAGCGCTTCCGCCGCTTGTTTCATCCGCGCGAGGAACGGTTCTTTCGCCGCCACTTCGATAACAATGTCACGCGCGCTCGCACCTTCACCGGCATACATTTGCGCCAATTGCTGCGCGATGCGGCTATTCGGCCCGCCATGCCCACGCACATCAGCCGACGCCGCGCTGATTAAATCTGCATAAATTTCTGCGGGCACTTCCTGCCCGGCATTTTGCGCGTCTTTGATTTCCAGATAACTACGTAAGAAATGTTCGTTCGGACGAATCGACTCTGCCGACATCGGCAGCATCACCCCGCCAAGCATCAGCCCCATGCCAAGTCCGCCACCAGACCCGCCGAGAATCTTGCCTAAGAATCCAGTATTTTTCACCGTCGCTGCCGCAGCACCTGCAGCCGCACCGGCACTGGCACCTGCGCCACCCATCATCGCCAGCGACTGATTCAGCATGCCTTGACCCAACGCACCCACCGCATCCGGCGTCAGTTGCGTAATCAGGTTCGAGCGGATCTCCTGCACCATCGGGGTGAGTTTTTCCGGGTGATTCACCAGATCGAATTCCGACACGCGGCGACCTTCCAGATCCTGCACCACTTCCTGAAAATCATCGAGCGTGTGTTTGGTATTCGAAAACAGCCGCGCTGCCAGCGCGCCCGAGGCCAATGTAAATCCACCGACGAGTAATGACCCAAGCACCGAGCGTTTGGCAATCCACGGCACAATCCCCGTGCCGACCATTTTGCTCGCCATGCCCGCTTCTTTGGACACGGTGCTCGCTGCCCGCTCTAGCCAGTCTTTGCCGTAGCTGCCAACTTTCGTCTTATTATAATCCGCCCAAGCCAGATGATATTGATCTTTCAGCGCGCCTGCTTTGAACAGGTTTTCCCAACTGATATTTTTCAGCGCTTCCACCGGCGCATTGAAAATGCCGCCGACATTATATTTCACCGCATTGCCCACGCGTCCGGGAATCCGCCCCAGCGTGTTGCGCCCAAGCCAGCCGCCCATGGGCAAGAAGAACTCGGCATTAAACGCTGTGTCACCAATGCTGCCAACGCCTTCCATCGCGCCAATCGTATTATCTTCCACCCCGCCTTGGCGCGCATGTAGCCGCGTCTTCGGCATACCATTCAGCGGGTCACGGCCATTAACCATCGCCGCGCGACCAAAGCGCGCGCTCTGATTCTGATAGGCCGACGCCCCGGCGAATTTCGCAGCAATCGGCGCTACCATGTCAACATACCCAAATCTGTGGCATAGAATTTCATACCCTAATTATAGCGCAGAATCGCCGCTAGTGTGTGACAATTCCGTGAAGGTAGGAGGAGGGGTTTTTACCCCATCGCTTCGCGCTTGCTAGGGTTGCACGCTCGCCTCCTGCTCGCTCCGCTACGGCTTCGCTCCGCTCAGCGTCTCGGCCTGCTGGCCTCGTGGAGTTGTTTCCGCCAGCGCTTTCGCGCTGGCTAGTGTTGCACGCTCGCCTCCTGCTCGCTCCGCAACGGCTTCGCTCCGCTCAGCGCCTCGGCCTGCTGGCCTCGTATCTATCGTATCACACCGTCATTGCGAGCAAAGCGCAGCAATCCAGAGCTCATCGCAATGACAGGAGTGATTATCTACCCGAAGAAGCGCGAACAGCACGTTCGCGCCTGCCAAGAGCCGCGAAAGCGCAGCCAAAGCAATTCCAGCAGGAATTGCGGAGACCAAGTCTGGAGCAAAGCGAAAGACATAAAAAATTCTCAAAAAATCGTCAGATTTTTAACCTTTTGTTAACTTTGCGGGGGTATAGTCAAACTATAAGAGCAATAACAGGGAGGCACCCCTCATGACGACAGAAACAGCGAGCTATCGCGAAATTGACTGGGCCAGCTTAAGCGGTCACGAATTACTGGAATTAACCGATGCTGCGCTGGAAGCGGGCTATATCCCATCCGACGAACAGATGGAAGAAGTTCGCGCATTGATGGCCTCGCGCCACCCATCGCACTTAAAATTACGCCCCGCGCCCACGCGCAGCGAGGCGCTGCACTAGCAGCAATCCAGATACCCGCGCCGACACCCTTCACGCATGATTCCTTCTAACCTGAGCGACGCGGGTTTTTTCTTTTGGCTGTAAGCCAAAAAAAGCTTATATGTCTTTCGCATACGCTCCAGACTTGGCCTCCGTATTTTCTACTGAAAATACTTCGGCTGCGCCTACCGGCGGCTCAGGGCTGGCGTGGCCTACTGACCGCGCTCCATCATAACTTCATTGATTCTCTATTCCCTATTTCCGAATCCCAAATCCCGAAGCCCCAACAAAACGTCACAGAACCTTCACACTTTCCTGCCTTCACTTTGCTATACTGAACCGTGAGAAACTCTAAGGAGCAGTGTATCTAACGCATGGCGCAAGAAACGACAGAAAAGCCGAAAAAGCCGGGTTACCTCGCCGATAAACAGGCGCAGGTCGACGCGTTGCGCGCGCTTGTCGAAACGGGCGATCTCAATGACGTGAAAACCCTGCAAGCCATCACGCAAAAAGCGCTCGATATGGGCAATCTGGATACCGATAAACTCTTCTCCAAAGAAACCCTAAACGCCATCACCGGCGATGACGGAAAATCCGCTAATGTATTGAAATCCGTGCAAGATGGCGACTTTTCGTCCATCGGTAAAATGCTCGGGCTCGATGACGAAAAACAGCGCCTGCTCGAAAAAGCCACCGGCGATTATGACATCAACGAAGTCTCGCGCTTCCCGGGCGTGCTGGTCGACCGCGAATCCGGCAAAGCGTCTTTCTTAGGCGTCATCCCGCTCGATCCGGACAACCCGATTTCGCGCTATGTCGCACAAGGTGCCAGCACTTTATACGGTTTCATGCTGAATGGCATTAACGCCAATATCATGGCGCACCGCTATACGCTCGCCAAACCGTTCATTCAAGACGCCGCAATGGATGCGGCAGCCAAACACAAAGTCGCGCTTGGTATCGGGGTTGGCCTGACCGCCCTCGCCTCTTACTGGTCCAACATCACCAGCGTCGTGCAGATGCGCCAGCAGCATGACAAAGACCGCGTGAATTTAGCGCAAGACCTCGCGCCCGTGCTCGATATTTATCGCGGTGGTTCGCACGTGTCCGATCTCTATAGCGTCTCCGCCGACACCAACGAGCTGATCGCCAACGAACGCCGCCGGTTATCAACGCAGCAACGCGCCGAATATGCCTCGCAAGCGGTCGCCGTGCTGCAGTTTACGCCGCAATTCCTGTTCGGCCTACGCGATGGGTTGAAACACGCGCCGATGAATGAGGCCGCACTCAACACCGCGCAAACCGCGCTCGAAATTGAACAAAACAAATGGTCGAAAATCGCTGATCAGGCCAAGCTGATCCATAAGCAATTCGACGGCAATATTTCCATGGAACAAGCGACCAAACTGGCGCATTCCGAAATCAACGGCCAGCTCGACAAATTACAGGCGCATCTCGGCGAAGGCCCGCTGACCAACCTGATGAAAAGCGCGCGCGACGGTACGTCCGCCGCCTGGTCCGGTGCCATCAACACCGCCGCCAGCTGGGTCTATGATGGCCGCACCACCGAGATCAGCGACGTGACCGCCCGCGACATGATCGATACGCTGAAAAAGCAACTCGATCACAAGCCGGATCAGGAACGTTATCAGTTGCCCGATAAAATGAGCGTTAAAGAAAGCGATGGCGACAACCGTTTGCCGCTCGCCAATTATATCTTAGAAATTTTCCGCCAGCACGAAAAAGACACCTATGGCAAAGACGCCGATATCCCTGAGCGTTCGCGCGAGCGGCTCTATCAGGTTTGTAAGCAGATCGCCCAACCCCTGCGCGAGGGCAAACTCGACGCCAGCGCGCTGTTCATGCTGGTCGGCGAACGGCATATCGTCCGCCGCAAAGGCCGCGATATTGCGCCAGATGCTACTGTCACCCGCGAACTCGACCGTCTGATGTGGCAACTGCGCCATGTCGACATGACCGATCGCCGCCAATGGGAGGCCGAATCCGCTTATACTGTCGAGCAAGTTCGCGAAAGCTGGCCGCAGATGGACGCGGATGAGCGCGCCTTGCTTACCCTCACCACCCCGCAAAGCTTCCTGATTTACGCCGGCATCCCGCGCAAAGAAATCGAAGCCGCCAATCATCAGGTGCTGACCGACCAACAGAATGTCTACGCGCAAATGAGCACTTTGCTCGATGGCCTCGCCCATACCGACGCGCATGAACTCGAGCAAGTTGGCACCACGCATAGCGAGCGCGCCCTGTTTAAAGACGCGGGCAACCGCATCAAACACAAAGGTGCCGAAAGCATCGAACCCCTCATCATGCGCAGCGGCAGCAAACCGCGCGAGCTTACCCACGCCATTTCCAACCTGCTCATCTCCAACGAAACTCACCACATGGGCATGGTAGAAAAGCTGCTGGGTAAAGAAGTATAGTTTTTTATGTCTTACGCCTTCGGCTTCAGACTTGGCCGCCGCATTTTTCTACTGAAAATGCTTTGGCTAGTCGCTGGCGCGACGCTCACGGCTGGCGCGGACATACTGTCCATGCTCCTTCATACCACTAGCGACTAGCCCCCAAATGTCACACAACTGTCACACAATTCCCCGCTAGTTTTGGTATCCTACAATTAGATACAATTTTAATTATTCGCACGCAAACCGCAGAAAGCGAGGACGACGATGGCAGAGACAACACAAACCGAGAACCAAAGCCTGTTCGATGGCTGGATGCCGAGTTCTCAACAATTGTTAGATTACGCCGGTGTTGAGCTGGATGTCGACGGCGCGAAAGAAGAAGTTCGCAAAGGTATGCTGGACATGCTGGGATCAGCATGGCGCGCATTTACTTCTTATATGGGTTGGGCCGGAGATGGTCTGGCCAGCGGCTTTAATTCAAGCATGGATTATCTTGGCAATATGATTGCCAGCTTACCGTTTTTTGACAAACCGGAACACACCGCCGCCAATGACCTCGCCGAGTCTTTAACTACGAATGAAGCCATTCAAGCTAAACTCGAAAGCGTTGGTATTACCGGCGACACTACCACTAAAATCGCCGACATTATTAAAGATAGCAGCAACGGCTTTGCGCGCTTCCGCGACGGCGAATCGATTTCTAACGGCGTTAAAACTGAGCTGACCGAACTACTCGCCAGTACCGATGCCACCTATGCTGGCACCGAATATTCAGCCTATCGTAACGCCTTCAATCAAATGCTAAACAGCAACGGTATTGACCCGGCGATGCTTGGCGATAAAGTCGAAGCGCATTTCACCGAATTTAAAAACAACCCGAATGCGAAAGCTTATGTCGAAAGCGAAACCAAACGCGTAATCGACAGCCTGACCGACGCAACGAAACAAGCAATCGACAGCAAATCTGCTGCGGCTGATCTGACGATTCCGCCCGCCACCACTGCTGATGCGGCACGTCTTACCGCAGCCTATGCCGATATGGGGAATGGCCTGCAACAAGCACAACTGTTCGCAGAAGTACGCAGTCTGGTTCCCGCTGATTTTTACGCTGCCCTAAGCGCCGATGAGTTGGCGAATATTGCCGCGGCGTATAACGTCAATAAGCAAGTGCCCGGCACTGGTTTAAGCACAGAATCGCTACAATCACTGAATGCAATTAAAACTAATAATCCGCAAGCCTACGCAGCATTGTTGGGTCAAATTGATGACAGCAAACAAGCACCGAATACCGTCACAGATCTGGAATCTTTCCTGACCAACGCGAATTTCCGCAAGGCTGATTTCAGCAAAGTCACGGAAGGCAAAGTCGATGTTGAACTGGCCTCTGGTTCAGTCTTACCGGCAGAATTCCAAGTTCCAACTGCAACACCTGTTGCTCAGAATCAAGCGCAGCAAAACGGGCCAGCGGTTAACTAACGGTAGCAAGTCATATGGCGATAACCCCCGACAGTCGGCCTGAACATCTAGGCGATTACTCGCATGAGAGTGTGATGCGTGCGGCGCAAGCTGCTGCGGTGGCGGGTGTGTCGGTGAGTGACCCGGAAACAGCGTCACCGATTGCCAATCCCGACAATGTCACGAATGTCACTGTTGCAGCCCTAAGCACTGATCAATTCATCCGCACCGTTACGCCCACCGCGGCCCGGCTCGACCTTGGCCAGGGCGACGATTTGCGCGAAATGCTCGTCTCTTATGCCAGCACCATTGCCTATCATAAAAATGCCGAGCTTACCTTTGGCGCGACCGATTTCGCAGCGGCTGGAAAAGACGACGCCTTCGTCGGACAAGTACGGCAAGACATCGACGCCATCGGCGAATACCGCGACGAAATTCGCGGCGAACTGCGCGAGCGGTTGTATTACGAACTCGCCTATAATAGTGGCGACGATTACGAAGCGCGCATGGGCCGCGTTGACGCATTGGTGGAACGAATCGACACCTCGTTTGATAGCGCACTTAACGAAAATCCAAACCGCAATATCCCAGCCCTTGTCGAAGCATTGGAACCCGCGACCGGCCTAACGGTCATGGAAAAATCCAGCAAAGCCGAACAGGAATATCTGGCCGAAATGGAACGCCATAACCGCGAGATGCAAGCCCGCATGCTCGGCGACAGCACCGACGATTACGACATGCTGACCGAAATGGCGAAAAAAGCCCGCGAAAAAATGAATCAGCCGATCGGCAACAAACAATTCGCGCGCGACAATGCAATTTCGACCGCAGAAAATCTTTTCATGCGTGACGCCGCCGCTTTCGGTGGCGCGGAAGAAGCCAAATTCCAAGCCGGTCTGGCTGGCGCACTCAACATCCACGTGCTTAACACCACCCATCCGAGGCAAGTCGCCAGTGGTGTGGTCTACGGCACTATCGGCATCGCCAAAGGATCGTTCAACACGATCTTCCCATCAATTCAGGATGGCTTCGATGCTTTCATGAATAGCCCAAAAGCCCGCGAAGTATCCAACGACGAAGAATATGCCACGATCAAAAAAATCTGGGAAAATGTGAAATCCGGCAGTGTCGCGTCGTATGAAGGCGTTGAAGAAATGCTGCAAACCGCTGGCCCCCGCATGAAAGCCGAATTCCACAAACATTTAGATATCGTCAAAACGCAAGACATGGTCGAAGAAATGCGCGCCACGTCTGACCTGTTGACTGCCGCCCTCGCCAGACGGCCGGATGGCACGTGGAATCAAGACCTGTTAACGCCGGAAGCATGGCGTGCGCTTAATACCGCGAGCACCACCTATGCCGATACGCCAACCAATCGCGCCCGCAATCGCGTCGGTGAAAACCGGCCCGATCACACGCTCGATAAAGAAGCCGTTCTCGCATTGTGGGATCATGTCAGCACCTTGGGCCCTGCGCAACGCGACCGCATCTTCCCGGGTATGACCCGCGAAGGCTTGGAAAACGAAACCGACCGCGTCGCCGTGGCCGATCTGCTGCCGTTATTGCATGTCGAAACCTCCAAACGCGCCTTTGCGCTTACCGGCATCATCCCCAAAGGCGATCACATCGTCCGCACCGCGCAAGTCGCGCAAGATTGGGAAACCGCGCGCTATCACGGCGGCTCGTTCCGCGCCAATATGTATGGCGAAAACGGCATTCAGGCAGATGCGGGTAAAATGGCGATGTTCCAACGCGAAGGATTAGTCACCAATTGGAACGGCCCCGCCCCTTCTCGTGTCGCCGAGGCAGAAACCCCGGAAGCTCCGACCCTCCCGACCCGCGCGACCGAAACGGCAGAACTCCGCCGCTAAGCATCGCGACACGCATCGGTTGCCTTTCCGCGCGGCTTCCCGTATATCCCTCGCATGCGTAATACCAAACTTCACCTGACCATCCTCGCCATCATCATCGTCACGTTGACCTTGCTCTTTTACGTGTTGGGTTTGATCGATTTTGACCCGGAACCAGTGCCCGAGCCAACCGCCCCCGCGCCCCAACCAAGCATCAGCGACGACATGCGCAGCCGTATCGACGCCAATTACCAAATCACCATCTGGGAAGCCACCTGGGGCCGCAATTGCGACAGCTATGTCGACCGTATGGTGCGCGGCTATGGCCATTTAAGTCAGGATCAGCTCGCGCGACGTAACATCACCATTCCGCAAAAAGCGACCGCCAATAACGCCTTATCCGCCGTCTCGAAAGAATGTAACGGCCTCTCGCATTGTAGCATTGAGATCGAAGAATCCACCTTCGAAACCCCGTCCATCGGCGTATGCAGCAAAGAACTCGTCGTCTATTACCGCTGCTTCGATATTGATCGCCGCCGTGAAGCCAAAGCCATGCAGGGCGGCACGCTGGAGCTGGATTGTCGGGGCAAATAAGCCCGGATAGCCTGTGGCTGCTTGCGGCGCTCGCCGCTTTCAGCCTCGGCATCCTGCTTACCGGCTGGCTCCTCACCCGGCAGGATCACCGCTTACAACGCGACTTAATGCTTCACCCCGCGCAAGACCATGCCAGCCTGCTCGCCACCTATATCCGCCGCCAGCGCTGGCAACCATTGGTCATTTCCACGCTCACCGGCCTGCTCTTGCTCGGTTTTCATGTCGCCTCGCTGGAAACGCGCCCCAGCCAGCCCGATCCCGATGCCACCGAGTTCACCGAACCAGCCATTGAAGATTATGTTTTCGAAGATGGCGCCCCCGCCGATGCCGTGCTCGACGTGTTCGATCCCACACCCCCGCCGGAAGACCTCGAAAACCTCAAAATACGCTATGAAAACGCCCTGGTCGGCGTGTTTTTGCTACATCAATGCGGCCATATCTCCCGCGAAGAGGTCCAGCAATGGGAACGCGCCTTACGCGACCACCTCGCCCGCCAACCCGATACCGAGGCACTCGCCAACCAAATCTTCTCCGCCGCCTACGGTTCCTTCGAACTGTTTTACCACCGCACCCCCTGCGACAGCCCCGCCATCCCCGTCTTCTTACAACAATTCAACACCTTCCGCGCCAAACTAAACTAGCGCAACGATACAAAGAATTCACTATCGACACGAAGAACCGCGCACAGCACGTGCGCGCCAGCCATGAGCCGCCGAGAGG
>DDZS01000062.1:0-21159 GCA_002346425.1 Alphaproteobacteria bacterium UBA3002 | reverse complement strand
CATGAGCCGCCGAGAGGCGCAGCCAAAGTGTTTTCAGTAGAAAACACGGCGGCCAAGTCTGGAGCGAAGCGAAAGACAGTAATTCTTCTTCATGCTTCGTTAACATTTTTCTGGCATAGTGAGGAAAAATAACAGGAGAGAGTGTGCAAACCGCGTCGTTTTTAGTGGTAGTGACCTTATTGGTCGTCGGCTTTTTATATGTGCAGGCTGAGCATCCGGAATTGCTGGTACCGCTAGAACAGGCGAAATCCGTCCTCACGCCTGCGCCGGAAACTTCCGATTCGAAACGCCGTCGCAATATCGACAAACTCCTGATCAGCGATGCCAATAAGCAAGATCTGCGCGATGGCCGCGTGTTCTGGGGCGCGCCGCCGCCCATGGCCGACCTGGCCTATGGTCAGGCACCGCTTTCGCTAAGCGTACGCAAAGTCTCCGATCGCGCCGCCACCTTCCTGCGCTATAACCGGCAGGATGGTACGCCCGTCATTTTAGAAATGCAGGACGAATCGCTCACCTGCCTGCATCAGCCCAAAAGCCGCGAAAGCCTGTGCGCACCGAATAAATCGAGTATTTACGCCAGCTATCCTTACGAATAACTCACCGCCCCCGCACTCAACCAAACCATTTGCACCCGTTGTACCGCGCCACGTTCGGCCCGCCGCTGATACCGCTCCAGTCGGAACGCGCCTTGATATTCCTCGCCATTATCCGTGGTTACCTGCAGATTCGGGGTATCGCCTGCCAGCGCATGCGACTGCAAGGCAGCATGCACCGCGCCATCATCGGCCAGCCCTTCCAGCACTAGCCGCAGTTGCGCCCGCCCCTGTCCGGCACGCAAACCCGCCATCGCGCCTTGCGTCACCTCCGTCAGTTCGATGCCACGGTGGCGAATCTCAACTTCCGCCAGCTGCAACCCCGCAATCACGGTAAACTGCTCGACCGGGCTGCCCCCATCCCCCAGTTTCACTTCTGCCTTATGCCCTGCAATTGCACTCATAGATGTTTCTCCTTCACGCGCCGCATCAGCCCCTGGCGATACGCCACTTCATTGCCCAATACAGGTATGCGGCTCCCCGCCGCCACCCGTTGCCATGTCCCGCGAATCCGCACCGTCAATGCGGTTAATGCGATTGCTGTAACAGCCATTCTGCCTCCAATGTCCCGCGCCAGTGTTCCCCATCGCGCAGCTCAGCCACCCGGCTTCCCAGCACGCGCGACTGAATAAACGTATAACCACTGACACTCGCATCGGTTTCCTGTAATAGCGTGTGCAACCGCGCCAAAATGGCGTGACACTCTGCCTTGCCACCATGGCGACTCGTCGCCTGCAATTCAAACCGCAACCGCCACCCGCCATGCGAACTTGTCTCTTGGGGCACCGCCGTTACTTCCGCCATCCGTAAATGCGGCAGCGGCGTACCCTGCGGCACCTGATCATACACGCCCGACACCAGTGCCATCAGCGCCGCGTCTGCCTCTAATTTTGCCACCAGCGCCCCTTGCGCCACCGGTAATGGATAGGCCATCATGCACTCCTTTCCACTAGCAACCGCAGCGTCACACCTGCCGCGTCCACATTTTCCACGCTTTGAATCTGATAGGTTTCGCCCGCAATCACCACGCGCATCGCCGCGGTCACATCCCTGCGATAGCGAATCGTCACTTCAATGCGGTGATCATCCACCAGCGCCCCGGTCAGCAGGCTTTCCGCGCCTGACCCACCGCGCGAACGCACCTCGGCCCATACGGTCGCCAGCAGGCTCCAGCTAATGCTCGCCCCGCCCGCGCCATCACTGCTGCGCACCGGCTGTTCCAGCGTGACTCGCCGGTTCAACCGTGTCGCCAGCCCGCTCATAGCCGCACCCCGCGATACTGCGCATAGGTCGTCACACTAGCGACCGGCGGCAATACGGTTTCACGTTCCCCATACATCAGCGCGATATGCTGCAGCATCGCCTGCCGCAAATCCGCCGGCACGTCTTCTGCCGCATCGCCAAAGCCCGCCACATAGCGCACCAGAATGCGATGCGCCGCCAGCCCGATCTCACAGAGTAACTGCCGCCCATCCGCTGCAATGGCGTAGGCATCGCTCGCAATGTCGGTCTCATCACCACTCTCCGCTACGGTTTTCAGCCAGCTAATGCTTTGCACCGGCCCATGCGGCAACGGTATTTCCTGCGGCGCGACATCCGCATAGGTCACTTCCCAACTCTGCGTGATCAGCGACCGCCCGGTGCGGCATTCCGCCTGCTCGCGCGCCGCGGCAATCAACGTCGCCAGCAAATCATCTTCATCATCATGTTCAATCCGCAGCCAGGCTTTCACCTCTGCCAGCGTCAACGGTTCAGCCGCAGGTGCACTCACCCGCGCCACACCGCGAATATACGGGTAGTTCGTCATTGGTTTCTCCTCATTAGTGATTTCTTTCCGCCGCGCGTAGCGCTGGCTAGTGGTTGCACGCTCGCCTCCTGCTCGCTCCGCAACGGCCTCGCAGTCGCTCGGCGTCTCGGCCTGCTGGCCTCGTATCCATCGTCTAGCTCCGGCTGTCACCCCGTCGAATGACGGGGTCCGGTTCCGTCGGCGCAAAAATGCCCCAGCCCCCGTGACAAGCACAGGGTGACATCACAAATTATCTACATGAAGAAGCGCGAACAGCACGTTCGCGCCTGCCAAGAGCCGCCAAAAGGCGCAAAGCGCAGCGTTTGCAGCAAGCAAACCGGAGCGCAAGTCTGGAGGCGAAGGCGAAAGACAAAATAAAAAAAAGCCCGCGAGAGCGGCAGGCAAAGTGATTCCAGTAGGAATCTCGGAGCCAAAAGCGTCCGCAGGCGGACGCGGGAGACTCCCTATTTCTTTGCGTTGAGTGTGAGAATACCGATGGACGTCAACAGGCCCACCGCATTGGGAATCTGAATATTCACCGCGTAGGACGCCCAGCCTTCGGCCTGTTCTTCGCTCATGCCACATTTCATAAAGACTGATTCCAGCTTCTGCTGTGCTTCAATCGCATGGTCAGAGCCTTTGCCATTCAGATAGATCATCGTCCCGATACCGACTGCCCGGTCGGTAAAGACCGACACCGCATTCACCTTCGGCGAAATCCCTTTTACCTTGAAGGCTTTGGTCGTGAAATCCTGCGCGGCATATTGTCCGGCGACGCCGCCCGCAACTTTCAGCACGAAGTTATCGGCGAAATAATCGGTAATTTTCTGCGCCTGCTCGGGCTCCGGCAACGTATGCCGGTCCGCGCGTTCTTCTGGCGGATCAATGCTTTCCGCCCCGTCGAGCCATCCGTCGATTTTCTCTAAATTCGGCTCAACATAGCTTTTGCTAACCTTCTGTTTAATCGGGCTCCATATGGGCGACAAAATCGTCGTGCCCGCCACCCCGGCCAGCACCGCCGCTCCGACCGATCCAATCTCTGCCAATGCGCGCGACCAGACAATTCGCTGCAGATTCGGTTTACCACGCACATGCGTTTTCAGCCGTTTCCACGCGTTTTCCGCCGCGTCGACCTCTTCACCGCTTGGGGCCGCACCTAGCATGTCTTTCACATTGACCACTAGATACACCTATCCTGTACAGACTTTTTCATCCTCCCCAGTGTAGCATGCCCCCACACGCAGAAATATGACGATTACATGAAGAATGCTGCATTGCGAAGTGGGTGGTTTTCGCGCTGGCAAAAATATCCAGTCTTCCGCTTCGCTGCAGATTTGCGCTCCGGTTTGCCTGTTGCAAACCTTTGCTTGCGCCTTCGGCGGCTCATGGCTGGATCGGCCTACTGGCCTCCCTCTCGTGATGCTCCAATTGTCACCCCGTCGCATGACGGGGTCCGGAGCCACACGCACCGACAGAACCGGACCCCGTGACAAGCACGGGGTGACATTTCACCTTACCTACACGAAAAAGCGCGAACAGCACGTTCGCGCCTGCCAAGAGCCAGCGAGAGCTGCAAAGCAAAGCAATTCCAGTAGGAATTGCTTTGCGCAAGTCTGGAGCCGAAGGCGCAAGACATAAAAAACCAGCATTTGGCCGTTCGCGACGCGAACGTCCTAATGCGTAGTATCTTCGGATTTATGGTCGGGATGGCGCGGATCGGTTTTGACGATCTCGCTTTTCAGGCTATTTGCGCGTTCAGCGGAGTCGATATCGACCATCGCGTCGTGGTTAAAGCCATATTCATCGCGCATTTTGGCTTTCACTTCTTCGGAAGGCTCACCTTCGCCAGATTCGATGATCACGCCATATTCTTCCGGGTAAAAGGTCCCGTCTTCCTGCGCGGCCATAAATTCTTCCAGGCGATCGGCGCGCACGCCAACATACGCAAAAATCGGTCCACCATCCGCATTTTCGCCGCGTACGAGCAAAATACACACGGTTTTCTCAGCGATCATTTTTTCCGAACGCGTAAGTTCTGTCATACGCAAAGCCTAGTCGAGCCCTCGATTCACGTCAAGTTAATGCGTTATTAACCTCTCGCGGCATGCTTTTTTTCTATTCGTGGTGTTTTATCACCATTTATATACTCAAAAAGCGCGGACAGTACGTCCGCGCCTGCCAAGAGCCAGCGAGAGCTGCAAAGCGAAGCGTTTGCCAGCAGGCAAACCGGAGCGCAAGTCTGGAGCAAAGCGAAAGACATAAAAACCTATACACGCCTGACCCCAGCATTGCCCGTGGCGCGCTCCCGCACCCAATTCAGATACTGGCTCAACGCATCAACGCAATCATCGTGTTTTGCATTCGGAAATTGATAGATTTCCCGCTCAAATTGCGCCAGCCACGGCGCTTCCCGCGGCAGTGCCACCTGCCCCGCTTCGATCATCGGCGTCACCCGTGCAAAGCGCGACACTTTATCGCCCTTGGGCAAAATCGCGATCACCGGCAGCGCGCTTTCCCGCCGCATATCCTGAATCAGCGACTGCCCCGACGCCTTATCCTCAATCAACACCGCCTGCGGTCGGTCCCGCTGCGCCAGCGCATAGACCTGCCGTTTCAGCTCTGGATATTCCACCCGGCCATGCCACAAATCGACCAGTCGATGCACGCCATCGCACAGCTCAAACACCGCGCAGACACTGGCATCGTTGCTGCTACCGGCTTTAATCGCCGTATCCCAGGAATGGGTAATCCCGTGCGCCATGTCACGTCCCTCCTGCTACTCAATTTTTGAAATCTATTAGCGTTTTGGCGGATAAATCCGGTCTAAGCACGCCACTTGCGCAGCGCTACCCATCACCTGCTGACAGGCAAAATCGGTTTTCTGCATCCGCGCTTCGCAGGCGGTCACGCTCTCTTGCGTTTGGTCTGAGCAAAATGCCGTCCGCCGCTTCTCGGTTTCCGCGCGAATATTCACCGCGCCAGAGCCTTGCATCATTTCCTGCAAACTGCCCGAGGGCTGATTCTTTTTCAGCACCTGATTCAGCCCTTGTTGCATCGTGCGTTCATGCCGCGTCTGGTCTTCCGTCGCGATCACATGCACCTGCGCGCGCTCTTCCTCGGTTTCCCCGAATAGCGTCACCAGCCCCCCGATGAAGGCCACAAATAACAAACCATATCCCCATAGCGGCATCCAACAATTCTACGCTTCCGTCATAGAACTGTCACACGAATTGTATAGGCTATCGCTACTTTTTTAGCTCTTTAGCTAAATCCCGCAGGCTTAACCGCCTGCTGAAGTGAGGACTTTTGAAAGGACCTCTTATGACTAAAAATGAGAATAAAGGCTTGCGCCTTTCACTGGGCGCGATCGACGGGCACCACACCCTGTATGTCGGTGAAAGAGAATTCCGGATTCCGGATTTTGATTATCACACATGGGGAGCAATGGCGAGGAATGAGACTCTCCGCCATGGGTTCGTCATCGTCAACGGCTGGAAAGATGCCGAGCACAAAACGACGACCATCGTGCTCGTCGACGATGACGGGGAAAAAGCACTCTGGATTGAAACGGAAGAGGAAGTTACGCTTCTGGATCGCAGAAAATATGATGCTACAAGCCCGCATCCGATCTTCGAGGAGGCCAGAGCGGGCCTTATCGGGCGCAACCGGCAGAAGGACATACGCAATTGCTATCCGCACTACACATTCACCTTCCTCAAAGAAGGCAAAGTGGTGCATGGCAGCGTCACATACCATGCCGCGCACAATATGCGCTCTTTGCAGAAGTTCCTCGATTATCTGTTCAATTCTCCCGTCGAGCTCGAGGGCAAGCGCCCTACTATTTGACCAGAGAATCCACTTTCAAAACGCGACGGCCCACCCCGGGCCGCCGCGTTTTTTTTCGCAACATTGTCACCCCGTCGAATGACGGGGTCTGGAGCCGCAAGCGCCAGCGGAACCGGACCCCTTGACAAGCACGGGGTGACAGCCGAAGCCCCGAAGAAGCATGGACAGCACGTCCACGCCAGCCATGAGCTGCGAAGCTTAGATCCTATTGAGCGGTCAGTAGACCGCGAAGGGGAAAAACAAAATTAGCTAGCTAATTTCAGCAACTTAATCGCTTCCGAATTCACCACTTCACCGCCGACACGACGCGTGGTGTAGAACTTCACATACGGCTTATCGGTAAACGGATCGCGTAGAATACGAATACCCGTACGATCCACAATCAAATAGCCGCGTTTAAAGTCACCAACGGCAACCGACAGGCTATCCGCTGCCGCCGCAGGCATATCCGCCGCCGTTTTCACCGGCACGCCCAGCAGCGTATCCGGTTGACCCGCGGCCAATCCGGGTTGCCACAGATATTGGTTCGTCGTCGCTTCTTTCAGCAAACGCACCGATTGCAGTACGCTACGGCGCATCAGGAAGGCGGCATTTTTCGCGTAATCCTCTTTCAGCGCATAATAGAGCTGAATCAGGCCATCCGCCGTCACCGCGCCATCCGCGCCCGAATCGATCTGCTCGATCTGCCCAAACGCCGTGCCCGCGGCATAGGTGAGAATCCCTTTCGGCTTGCCCGACCCATCGCCATTAATAAACGCACTCGCTTCCAGATTGGCGAATTTCTCCGCCACGCGTTCGGCCACCCAGGCTTCGACATCAATCGACGCGTCATCGATCAGTTTCTGCGTCGCTTTCGGCGTCGCGTGCATTTCATGCGTCGCGATATTATTCTTATTAATCTGCATGGTTGCCGTGTCAGAGCGTGTCGCCGTTTCCGCGACCCATTCGGCGCCCGGCAATTCGTCATCCTCAATCACATCAAGCGATTCGGTGGAAATCGTTTCCATCCGCGCCAGCTCACGCATGGGTGAGGTTTCGTTGACAATGCGCACAATCGTGTCCGACATTTCCGGCGTAATCAAATACCCGCCATCGGCATTGGTGGTCGACAGCGCTTTGGTCTGGATGCCTTCCAATCCGGCGTCCATGCCTTTGCGCAAATAATTGCGGAATGCCGATTTATATTCATTCGCCGTGCCCGCATCAACTTGCGTTCCGCCGATCGAGAGCCCCGGGCGATTGCCCAGTGTTTCCATCGCATCCAACCGGCTTTTCTGATTATCCAGCGCCGCCGAAATTTTCGTCAGATGTTCCATATACAGCGGGTCGGCATGGCCCTTGGTTTCCAGCTCCGACAAGCGGGCATCATTCACCTGCTTATACTGTTCCCATGCATTGCCAATGGCATGCACACGTTCGGTAATATCTTGTATCGTCATACTTACTTATCCTTTGGTTGTTGGTTATTGTGTTCGCCATCGCTTCGCGCTGGCTAGTGGTTGCACGCTCGCCTCCTGCTCGCTCCGCAACGAAATCGCTTTCGCGATTTGTCTCCGCCTGCTGGCCTCGAGAGGTTGTTTCCGCCATCGCTTCGTGCTGGCTGGTGGCCTCCGGTTTGCCTCCTGCAAACGCTCCGGCTGCGCCTTCGGCGGCTCATGGCTGGGTCGGCCTACTGGCCTCCCTCCATCTTCACGCTAGACTGTCACCCCGTCGCATGACGGGGTCCGGGGCCACACGCACCGACTGAACCGGACCCCGTGACGAGCACGGGGTGACGCACCATCAATACGAAGATGCGCGAACAGCACGTTCGCGCCTGCCAAGAGCGTTGCGCCAGCAACCAGCCGGAGCGTTTGCCAGGAGGCAAACTGGAAACAAAGTCTGGAGCAAAGCGAAAGACAAAAAACTAGACCCGTTCTAAGCTTGGCCCTTTTTGTTTGACCTCGCGCGTGACTCTGCTATCGCCTTGATCCACGTAATTTTTTTTGGAGAAAAACACATGACAGCTACCCACACGTCTACCCGTTCAGAACTGGGCCTAAGCGCCACTGCACCGGCTTCGGTCACGACGTACACGACCACCTTAAACCTCAACGGTTTTGACGTACCCACCACCATCACCGATGGCACAGACGGCGCCGATTCATTCACCGCGGCTGCGAATGCGCTTTACGCGTTCGGTTTCGACGGGGATGACACGATTTCGAATCAAGGCAGCTCGGCGGTATTGCTGGGCGGCGAAGGTGCGGACACCTTCATCATGTTCAACAAATCCACCAATGCCGATATTTCTGACGGCTCAGTCTTAGACTTCGAGCAAGGCGTCGATAAAGTAAACCTGTCCGATTTCGGAATCACCAGCTTCTCTGATCTGACGATTACCAACAACACCGATGGCGTCGCAGGCACCTTCGCGCAAGTTACCAACGCCGCGGCGAACCTGAACATCATCCTGACCGGTACTGGCGGGTTAAACGCCCTGACCGCAGCAGATTTCCTGCTGACTGGTGGCACCGATACGGATCAAACTGTGGATGGCGGCTCGACGGATTATACCGATGTGTATGGCAACCTCTTCCCCACCGTGACCATTGCTGGCGACACCACTGGAACCACCATCACTGGCACCGCAGGGACTGACGTGATCTTCGGTGCAGGCGTGATCGCGAATCCCGCTGATGCAGCAGACACCATCGACGGTGGTGACGGCAACGACTTTATCTTGGGCAATGGCGGTGATGATGTGATCACCGGCGGCGCAGGTAACGACACGCTGCATGGCGGCGCGGGCGACGATACCTATATCTTCGGCGCTAATTCCGGTATCGATAGCGTCCTCTTCTTCGAAGGCGCGGGCGTCGCAGGTGGCGATATCATCCAGATCGCGTCTGCAACGGGTATCACCACGACCACAGCCGCCGTTGCCGCCCTCACTTATGCCGACGGCAATGCCGTGCTCGACTTAGGCACTGGCAACAGCGTCACCATCTTCGGCCTCGCCAGCGGTGCCCTCACCGTAGACGATTTCGCGATCATCTAAAGACATCCTACCCCATGCCTAGCATGGGGTAGCCCCCTCACCCCAACTCTCTCCCCGCCGGGGAGAGGGAGCTTTTCTTCGCGAGCTTGCGAGCGACTAGAAAAGCGGGTGAGGGGGAGCTACGGCCTATCAATACGAAGAAGCGTGGACAGCACGTCCACGCCAGCCCTGAGCCGCCGGTAGGCGCAGGCGGAATGATTCCAGCAGGAATCATGGAGCCCACTAGCAGCGGCAAAGCCGATGCGAAAATACGCAAAGGACAGAACAACAATAATAGGTGTGGGTGCGGCCCACACCTATTATTAACACTTTTTTAACATTTCTACTTGCAATTCATTCGCAACCTGTTATTACTAATTTCCGTTAATACTTCATGCACAGGGATTGTGCACATGCAACACAAGAATTTCTTGTAATCCCTCTAAAAATGAAGGCTTAATGACAAAAAAACGGACGGGATAAAAAGGGCAAGCAATGATGGATTCACGTTTTTCTACGCCGATTACCTTCACCAACGATACCAGTCACGACGCGCGTCACAACGAATATATGCTCGAACGCGCCTATCACAATATTTATGGCACCACGATGCCGCAAGACGACAGCTACCGCCGTACATTGGCTTACGCGGCCGATCAGCTGTGCCGCGACCCGCGTACCCGTGGCATGTCCTCGCGCCAGCTGTTAAGCGTGCTGGAAGACATGATCCGCATTTCGGATGAACATCACGAACGCGCCCGCAAACATTTGGCACGCGCGTCCAATCCGGTCTATTTACGCGAAACCGCGCTCGATAAAGCGCAGGAAGATGCGAAATACCATCAGGCATTGACCGAAATCATGCCCGGCAAACAGCGTACTGCGAAAGATGAAGGCCGCCTTACCGCTGCCAATCAGGCGCGCATGACCTCTGCCGAAATGATGGAACTGGCCTATCAGCAACTGGCGCTGACGCCGAGCAAATAACCACTCACTCCCGTGGCCGATATTACCAGCGCTGGCTTCGACAAGCCCGAGCCACCCATTCCGCATGGCATCTCCGACAAAATGCTGGGCATGCTCTGCGACTATTATGGCGAACATTTTTTTCCTGAATACATACCTCCGGCAGAGCGTGATCAGCTTGCCACCTCCCTCGGCACGCAATTTCACCAGCTCGTCGACACCATGCTCCGCGACGGCGGACACCTCGGCCCCAACGAGACGCTACGCCCGTCTCGTATATGGAGCGCGACCCCTGAGATTATGCAGAAAATCATTCAAAGCGCCGACGCGTATTGGACCTGGTCGCACGCAAAGCAACCGATTGATAGCACCCGAGCCCTGCCAGACGACCTGCAACACAAAATCGATACCATGGCAGATGCCCTCGGCTTCCATTCGCCGATTCGCCCGGTTGAACAGGCGGAAAACCTCACCAATTCTTTGCCACATTTTATTCATCACAAGCTCACCCATTTGCGAGCCAAAATCGTCGATAAAAACAACACGCAGCCGCCCGAAACCTTTGCCATTTCGCCAAAGGACACCGAATCCCTGTTTCAGGCTATGGTCAGCGAAGCCATGCAGTTAACGGGGCACGCCCGCCCGCCGCACGATAATGTACAGTGGCAGGCCGTGTATAACGACCCACTCGCCCTGAAAT
Organism: Alphaproteobacteria bacterium UBA3002; assembly: GCA_002346425.1. Lineage (GTDB taxonomy): Bacteria > Pseudomonadota > Alphaproteobacteria > Rickettsiales > UBA3002 > UBA3002. The sequence goes on along the minus strand of DDZS01000062.1, from coordinate 10,249 downwards.
CTGCGATGGATGTGTTTTACATCGTGCTACCATTCCACGTCATGCACCGCCGCAGCCCCGAAGATATCGAGGATCTTCGCGACAAGCTGAGCCTTCGTGAAAACGACATTACCAATGTCGCCCGCCGCCTGATCCCTCAGCCTGAAATCGCCGTCGCCTCCATAGAGCGCAGTGCCATTACCCCACCGGCGCATCACCGCAGCTGACAATGTCACCAAACTGTCATTTGTCGTGCGCATAGAATGCCGCTAGCCTGCGCGGCATGACCGATACGAACGAAGCACCACCGTCAGAAACGGCTCAATTAATACGCCCCAATTTCGCTGAGCGTCTGCGCACCTACCGCCCGAAATTGCCCGCGCATGCGATCGATCTGGTGCGCGACGTTGCCGATCTCCCCGATAAACTGAGTGACCAGCAGGTCAGCAACCGCTTTTTCGATACGCTGAAGAAAGCCATGATCGAACTCGGCTATGAAAATCTGTATACCGATATCAACCCCGCCGAAGGGCTTATTGCCACGCAGCCGGCGCATCTGTCCGATGCCATCCAGCTGGTGCATTACCATATCATGCAAGCCAAAGGCGGCAATCCCCAAGACCCTAGCCTGCCGACGCTGGAACAAGCCGAAGCACTGGCAAGCCGTTTGTCTTCCGCGCTGCATATGCAACGCGTCGACGATCCCGCGCGGCAAGTCCCCTTGCCATTCAACCAAATCGCGCGCAAGCGTCAGCTGGAGCTCCAAGCCGAAGGACGCCAGCGTGAACTGGAAACGCCGCAACTGGCGCCGCATCATGCCGCGCAGTTGCGCATCGCCTCTCAATTGCCCTACGACACCAAAAATGATTATCACAAACGCTTTTTCAAACTAAAGCCGGGTGATGAAACCCCAGCTTTCGAACTACTGCTCACCGATACACTGGCACGTTTGAATTTTGTCGATACTGAAATTACCAATGATCCTGACATTGAAACACGCGAAGATCTCGAAATGGCCGGTAATTGGAAAGCGCTGTATGCCAACCCCATTTTAATGGATCAGTTGATCGTTTGGGCGAAAGACGAATATACGCAAATGAGCACCGCGCCCAAAACCACCCGCCGCCCAGACTTTACAAACGTCCTACATCAAGCGGGCAACCTCCTCGGCCTCGTTCCCTATACGATCGACTTAAGCGGACTACCCAAAAACCAAATTCAAAGCGCCGAAGTCATTCCCTTCGTTCCGCGCTCTCCTCAGAAAGGTTAATCATGAGCGACGCCAGCCCAAAGCCCGAAGCACAGATCATTACCAATCGTTTTCCCGAAACGCTTGCCTCCCCCATGCCGATTCTGCCGGAGGATGTGCAGCCCTTAGTGGCCAATATTCTGGATATGCCCTATGATCCGGATGATGCCAAAGGCTTAAGCCATACCTTCTATAACGTATTGCGCGACGCAATGATCGAACGCGGTTATGGCTCACGCTATTACGACTATCCGATGGAAGTATGGCCGTTGATTAACAACCGCAAACTGCTCGGCAGCGCACTCAAGCTCTGCCAATACCACATCGCACTGACAGACGAAGAACCCTTACCCGCGCATGGCCCCCAATCCGAGGTTGAAGCCGACGCCCTCGCCAAGCGACTCAGCGGTCCTTTGCTCTGGAAACCCTATGACGATCCGTCCAAGCCATTGGACACCTATTTTGAAGGCAATCAGGAAATCACCGAAAATGCCAACGCCATCGAAGAAGCAGAAGAAGCCTACCGGCCGCATATGCAGCTACGTCACGCCATCCGTCTGCGTCGCCTGTCGCAACGCACCACCAGCCGTATGGAAGACGATGAGGACGACACGGAACAAGCCCTCGACGAAGACAGCATCTGGGATATCCCGATCGGGGATGAAGAACACAGCTTCGCCAAACTGCTGACCGATGAGCTGCAGCATCGTGCCTACGCGCTTCCGACAATGGTCGATGACGACGGCAACGACCTGGCCGATGATGAAGAGATTCCCGAAGGTGAATTAGAGGCGATGGCCATTCGCTCGCTGGACTGGCACACCCTCTTTGCAGATGGGTTACTGATGGATCGCCTGCTCGACTGGGCCGAGCATTACTATACTGACGCGCGCAAAGACCGACCGCAGGCCAATAGCGAACATGCCTTTAATCCCGTGCTGCAACGCGCCGCAGACATGCTCGGCATGGATAAAATTGAAATCGATGTCGACAAGGAATTTAAGTCCCTGCCCTCCACGCGTGTGCAAAACTCTAACGTGGTGCCACTTTTTCCAAAAGAGACTATCGCACGATAGACTGCCAACGCTTTACCGCATGATCGAGCTGCGCTAATTGCTGCGCCGCAACATCGCTTTTAATCACACTGATACGGCTCTCATGATTGCTCGGAAAAGTCACCAATGACACTTCCCATAAATCCACTTGGCTCAGCATGCGGTGCCCACTTTTCGCATCCCGAAAAAAACGTTTCGGGGAATAGCCGATACTTAGGCCCGACACCACACCTTGACGCATCAGCGCCAGCGCTTCACGCGCCCGCGCCACTTCCATAAACAGCGCGCCTTCCATATACAAACCGCGCTTGTCTTCAAACAGTCGCGTGATCATGCCAACCGGCTGCGTCGTATCATGTTGCCACAGTAATTTCACTTCTCTGGCGCGACCGGAAATCGTTTGCAAAAACGCCCCCGGCAGCACGACATCTTTCTGGCTATCGACCACATGAAACACACTCGCATATCCGGCGAAACGCCCTAGCGCATCGGTGCTTTTTATTTCCAATGGCACCTGCATCTGGCGCGTTTCGCGCATGGTAGCACTGATCGATCGCAACGCATCATCTCGCATCATTTTTTTCTCCCGCCCGCCTGGGCTATGTGACAGTTATATGAAGTTTTTTGAAGCCTCTTGTCCTTTCCGCCAACACCGCTAGACTCGCCCGCGGAACGGATGGACGATGAACGAAATAGTCAATTTGCAGCATAAATTTCCTAAATGCAGTGACGGCGAAAAATGGCGTCAATGGCTGGAGCATCGCTATGGCTTACGGGGTCGCGGCGCCTATCTTGCGCAACCGAAATCCAAAGGCAGCCACAACATCGTATATCCGGTCAGTTATCGCGACGATCCAAAGCTGGAAGATGACATTCAACGATATGAAGCGCGGCGCACCAACGCGAAAGACTTTCCCGTCGAACATCAATGGTGGCTATGGCTTCGCGAGCAAGTGCAAGACCACATGCCCCCACCGCTTGAAACCGTCGCCGCCTTTATCGAATCGCACGCCAATGGTCTTTTTAATCCCGCGATTATTCTAGGCTATCAGGATGGTAAACTAAACCGCGAACCCAGCATGCCACGCGTCGCCACGCTGGTGGAAAAAACGCTACCTGCCCACTGGACCGCATGCCATTTCGTGCATCGCGATTTTCATAAATCGACGTTAAACGGCGTCTATAAACTGACCCGTTTTACCGATTGCAAATTCAGCGGTGTTTCCTTCCTATCGTCCGACCTGTCATCAGCGATTTTCGACGCCTGCCAGTTCGATGAAAAATGCAGTTTCAACTCTCCCATGGTGCAAGGCACCACCTTTGCGGGCTGCACCTTCCATAACGTCGATTTCCGCAATTGGAAACTCCTCAAGCAAGCCCAGTTCATCCATGGCTGTCACTTCGTCAATTGCACCATGCCGCGTGATTTTGTCGAACGGCTCCGCAATCAGGATGCTACCCTGGAACGCAATACAAATCCTACGCCGTGGCATACACGCCTGCAGGAAACATTCGGCACGCTCTGGCAACCCGATCTGGACGCGCGCGGATTTGAAGCCCCGCTTTCCCGCAGCGATTTTCGCAATGATCCGCTCTTCAAAGACTATGTCAATGAATGGCAAACGCGCCATGATAACGAAGAGCGCTTTCCCATCGAAGCGAGCAGCTTTTCGCCGCAGCTTCGCGAGATGGCCCATCGCGTGCACCTGTTACGCCACGCGGCCAATTATGGCGACACACGCCCCATGCTGATCGGCTATCAGAGCGGCTCCAAACGCAAGACGACTATCCTGCCGCCTATCTCCCTTTGCCACACCGAACTCATTGCCGCCACTATTCGTAATACGCAATTTGACGAGTTGGATCTGGTCGAAACCAATCTCGATTACTCGCAGTTTGAAGGCTGCCACTTCAACAAAGGAGACTTCAGTTTGATGCACGGGTTTGAAACCCGATTTGGCAGTTGCGGGTTTCACGATATTGCCATGCACGATGCCAATCTTGCGCATATGAACTTTCTGGTCTGCCACTTTAGTAATATCGATTTTCGCGAGTGCCACCATTTCGATCAGGCGCATTTCGATGCCAGTTGTCATTTCAGCAATTGCACCTTCACACCGGAGCAAAAACAACAATTGATTGATGCCGGCGTCGCATTTAGTGAATCGCCAAAAGCGCCGCGCACTCCAAGCGTCTTTGTCGAAACGAATGGTGCTTTTCGTTTTATTTATACCAGCCCAAATCCGCGCCCTGCCCCAAGGCCACACCTAAACGTTCTGCTCAATCCAGACCCGCCAATCTCTCCCGGCAGAGGGCGCTAACATGTCTGCCACTGTCCTGACCTTTTCCAAATTCCCGCCACTTTCCGACCGCGCGTTATATCTGTCGCATCTGAAAAAAGCCTACGGTATTGAGCGCCAGAACAAACTCCTCGCGCAGCCGGGCGATGCCAAAACGCCCGTCTATGCCGACCTGCATATCACCGAGCCCAGCTTCCGCGACACGCTCATCACCTACGACGGGCTAACCAAAAACCCCGACAGTTTTGAATCGGTGTATGATGTTTGGCTTCAGCAAAATCTCAAAGTAAATAGCGTCATTAATTTCGAGCTTCTGTTAAAAACACTGCAACGTTTCTCAGAACAGAAACCGCCACCTACTATCTTACATTTCCGCGACCGTGTGTCACCGCTTCGCTCAAATCAACCGCCGATTGACGAGGCAAAAGACGCCATCATCCCCGGCAACTGGCTACATGCCAGCCTGTTCAACCGTCAGTTTGATCACACCTGCTGGCTCGGCAATCTTGAGCATAGCCGCTTCACGCAATGCCGCTTTATCGAGAATAATTTCGAATCCGACTCGCTGGCGCATTCCACATTCGACACGTGCGAATTTATCGGCCCATCGCAATTCCATCAAACCGATCTTGCGCAGACGACCTTCGCCGGCTGCGTCTTCCACAATATCGATTTCGCGCAATGCAAAAACTTTGATCAGGCGACATTCTTGTCCAACTGTATCTTCAGTAAAGATTGCATTTTTCCGAATCCCGAGTGCCATCCAACAACGCAAACGCTCACGCGCGAAACCGACGCGCAAGCCTTTGCACAGATGCTCTTGCGCACCTATCACATCACCGGCCCCAGCACCGAATCCGCTACTCCGCAGCGCGACTTTGCCCTGGGCCGCACGCCCTACCGTCTGCCCGATTGGCGGGGTGATCATCAGCTCGAACTGTATCATCTCAACGCGACATCCCGGAAACAAAACCCGGACGATTTCCCGTTGGAATGGAAGCCTGAACACGAGCAGACGATTCAATCGCTCTCCAAACGGATTTGCGAGAGTCGGCGCGGCTCTTCCCTCATACGTTACGAGCCGCTTTTCATGGGCACGCATATTACCCATGATCGCACCTCAAGCGTCAAAGAATTCGATCTGCATCAGACGGCACTTATCGCCGCAAAAGTCGACCGCGTTCCATTCGCGACCAGTAACCTGTCCGATAGTGATTTTGCCTTCACCGAATTTCGCGGCTGTCAGTTTACCGGCACCAACTTACGCCGCAGCCGCGGCTATCAGACGCTCTTCGAAGATTGCAGTTTTCTGGAAGACGAAAAAAGCTCTTTCACAATGTTCGATCAGACCGACCTCGCGGATATGCATTTTCGCATGTGCACCTTCCACGATATCGACTTTCGCAAGTGCAAACATTTCAACCGCGCGACTTTCGCCGATGGGTGCATTTTATATGACGATTGCATCGTAACAGAAGCCCAACTCGCCACCATCAAGGCCAGCGTCCATCCGGTTTTCCTGGGCAATGTTACAGTAGTAAACGCGCAAGGCGAGACCCATCGCATCAAACCTACCAGCAATGTCAACAGCCGCACCGTCACGCATCACAATGGCAACGTGTCGCAACTCACGCAAAGCGGCGAAAAAACGCAAGACGCAATCGATGCGCAAGCCCATAACGAGGCAATGCCCCGCTTCGAACGCAAGCGCGCAATCCAGGACGGCCTAAAAAATGGAAGCATCGCCTCTCTCGATGGCGCGCGGCTCAAACGCCATAAACCGCAGGAACCGCGTTTAGGCTAGCCCAAGCGCGCTACGTTTTTCGTCATCGCTCAAAAAATCCGCTTGGCTGATCCGTTGCCACAAACTATCGCGCCGCGGCGCTAGCGCTGGTAATTCATCGAGCACCGGCTGCACTTCCACCGCCGATAAACACCATTGATTCACCCACGGCACCAGCGCATCCAGCAACATGGTGACATGCGGTAAAATTGTCTGCTCCCATAAGGCCAATCGCGCCTCCGCTAAATTCGCATAGGTGTTATCGCCCGGAATGCCCAGCAGCTGTGGCGGCACTCCGAATGCCAGCGCAATGTCACGCGCCGCGGAATGTTTCGCTTCGATAAAATCCATATCTTTCGGGCTAAGCGCCATTTCTTTCCAATCCAGCCCGCCTTCTAAAATGATCGGCCGCCCGGCATTTGTCGCACCGGAAAATTCCTGATCCACCTGCTGCTTTAACCGCGCAAATTGCTCATCCGACAATACGCCGCCGCCGTCTTTTTGCTGCACCACCAGCGCGCCCGAAGGTCGCGCCCCCTGCTGCATCAGCGCCTGATTCCACGCGCCCGACTGGTTATGCTGATCAATGGCGTACGCTGCCGCTTCCACCGGTGACAGCCCCAGCCAATCATCGCTCGGGTGAAACTGTTTCAGGTGCAGCACCTGCGACATCCCCGTCAGCGGATCGACCGGATACACATCCACTTTCCGCTCCACCTGATACTGATACGCTTTCGGCATTCCGCCCGATCCCGGCACCACCTGCACCCGGTCTGGGCGCAGCAAATGCAGCTCTTGCGGTGCTTGTCCTTTTGGTCCGACATTCAGCAAAAACGCATTGCCGCCAATCAGCTGATACGCCACCGCATCGCGCACAAATGCTTGCCGCGATTGCCCCGGTTTCGCGCGCATCAGCAATTTCTCCGCCGCGCGATTCCCCTCCGCCGGTGCAATCACATTCACTCGCCACGGTACGCTCGCCACGGCTTGCGCAATCAGCGACACCGCGCGATGCGCAATCACATTTTTGCGATACGCCTCCTCCGCAAAGCGTGCATAATTGCGCGCCATCCACACCGGCTGCCCCGTACCATACACGTAAGCCTGCGCCGATGCCTGCGCCCCTGCCAACCAGTCCGGCGCGGCTTTGTGCTGCGGCGCAGCGTGAGATTTCGATTGCGCAAACAGACGGCCAAACATGCTCATAAACACTCCTGGGATTGTGATGAAGAATACGAAGAATCGCTGCCGTGCTCTCACACTTTTTGCAGCCTAGATTTATGACAATAAGGATTTTAGAAATAGCAGGAAGGGAGAAAAACTAACTAAGCGCCAGTTCCCGCTCTGGGGACTGCACTTTCGCTTCGGCCGTCTCCACTTTGGTTTCGGGGGTATCTTTCGGCTGCGGATCGGTTGCGGGTTCTTTTGCAGGTTCTTTTGCGGGTTCTTTCACCGGTTCTTTCACCGATGTCGGCCGCTCCCATTCATCGCGATAGCCGTTAATTTTCGGGTTGGCATCTTCCAACCCGACACGCGCTTTCACCTGTTCGCGCAATTCATCCTGCAGCAACTCGATCTTATGGCGCTTGCGCACTACATGCGCTTGCAACTCTTCTACCTGACTGTGATAGGCGCGGCCCTCTTTCAGCCCGCTATAGATTCCCATCATCGTCCCCATAAACGCACCGGCACCGCCAAGGGTCCACGCTTTCAGCGGGCGATAACGCGGGTTCGGCGTGCCTTGATACATCTTATCTTTGGCGCCCATATTGCCCATAAACGCGCCGAGATAACCGCCAATGGTGCCCAATATTGTGCCACGCATCAGCCCCAGCGACCATTCATTCGGTCCGTAATACTGCGTTTCCACTCCCTTCGGCGATGGCAGCACTTCCTCGCTTAACTGCGAGGCATGCTCAATCGTGCCGGTTGCATAAGTGGGTTTCGTATTTGTCATAGCTTCACTATACCAAAAGCTATGTTGTTTGCAGATGAAGATTCTGTGACAGTTTTATAGCAAAACCTAGGGAAAACAATGGGTATACCTGCGCCGCATTGTGCTTAATGCGCCACAGCGATCACGCGTGGGAGGGGAGGAAAGGATCAGCAAAGGCAACGGGGCGCTGGTGGCAGGATGGGATTGGGAAAACCAGTCGCCCCGTATGCTTGCATATGCGCCCCTAGCTGGCAGGTAGCTAAAGAGGGCGCTCCATCCGCCGAATCATCTCGGCAGAGGATAAAGACAGTAACTTAGTATTTGCCGTAAGTGTTGTTTTCTTCGGCAGATTTATCGATTGCGCCACCAGCTGCACGAACGTCTTCGCCCGCACCTTCAACTGTGTTACACGCTGCGGCGGTCAGCACTGCTAAAACCGCGATTACTTTTGCATATTGCATGGGTTGCTCCTTTGTTTCGTTGCAGGCTCACTGTCGCCCGATCCGCGCAAAAAGGCGATGCGCCAGCGCAGCCTTATTTATAAAAGACGTATAAATGTTTTCGCCATCGCCTTGCGCTGGCTAGTGGTTGCACGCTCGCCTCCTCGTACTAGAAAAAGCGACATATAGATGTCTCTTTTTCGCGCTTCGAGCGCTCCGCAACGGCCTCCCTTCGCTCGGCGCCTCGGCCTACTGGCCTCGTATTCTTCGTATAGAAAAGCTGTCACCCCCGTCATCATGACGGGGTCCGGGCCTTACGCACCGACTGAACCAGACCCCGTGACACGCTCGGGTTGACGACCTATCGACACGAAGAAGCGCGAACAGCACGTTCGCGCCTGCCAAGAGCCAGCGAGAGCTGCAAAACAAAGCGATTCTAGTAAGAATCGCGAAGCCACTAGCATCGGCAAAGCCGATGCGAAAGTCTTCCCTAAAACCGTAAAAACCACTCCGGCTTGACCATCCCGCCGCCTTCGGGCAACGGGCATTGCAAATACTGCGCGGCGAAGTGATAGCTGCCTAATTCCTGCCGCGCGCGGGCGATTTCCGCCTCCCCTTCGCGCGCCGGATGCAATAGCTCGCCGCGCCCGCGCCGATGCGTAAACCCGCCGCAGTGCCAGTCCTCATCCGCTTCCGCAATCGCCGGTAAATTCAGATGTTCCCAGCCGCCGCGCGCCAGCAACCGCCCACACACATCCTCCGCATGCAACCGTTGCATCACCACAATAATCACCCCGCGTTTCTTATCATCCAGCCGTGTCGAAAACGTATGGTGAAACCAGTCCGCCGCGAACTGCCGTGCCGCCGCCGATTGCCCTTGCAACGCGTTCAGCGGATCATCGGCGATCAGCACATTGCCGCCCTCGCCGGTCGCCGTACCCCAGACGCTCGTCGCCAGCCGCATGCCCCGCTCGCGCGTCACCCATTTATGTTTTTCATTCTGGTCCGCTGATAACACCGTTCCCGGAAATAACGCGCGATACCAGTCGCTTTGCACCACCAACCGGCAGTCCGTCGAATGCTTGTCACTCAACGATTGCGCATAACTCGCCGCCACGATTTTCGCTGCCGGATCATGCCCCAAAAGCCATGCCGGCCACGCCACCGACACCGTTACCGACTTCAGCGCCCGCGGTGGCATATTGATGATAAGCCGCGTAATCTCCCCGCGCTGCGTCGCCTGCAAATACTGCCCGATCAGCTCCAAATGCCAGTTCGGCAGAAACACCTGCCCCGGCGCAATGGTCGCAAACACCTTGCCCAAAAACGCCATAAAATCATGCGCAAAAAGTTGTGTCGGAAATAATGGAGAAGCCATAGATACGCGCGAGTGTGAAGACACCGCCACTAAAGAGGAAGGGTGTTTCACCCGCTCCGTCACCCCGGCAACTTATATACTATCTATCACGAAGAAGCGTGGACAGTACGTCCACGCCTGCCAAGAGCC
>DDZS01000078.1:47352-85404 GCA_002346425.1 Alphaproteobacteria bacterium UBA3002 | reverse complement strand
CGACGGCGTCTTGCTCGCCTAACTGATGCATGCGTTGCGCTGCCGTTTTCAGTGAATCCGGCAAGGCAATCAAAGACTCCAGCCGCGCGGCCAATGCTTCCGGCGTGAATCCATCTTGCGCCATCACCCACCCCGCTTCGGCATCTTCAATATTTTCGGCATTCGCATCCTGATGCCGATCCATCGCGGTTGGTAGCGGCACCAATATAGCCGGACGGCCTGCCGTCTTTAACTCAGCAACTGTAGATGCACCTGCACGCGTGATCACGATATGCGCCCCTGCTAGACGGGTTGCCATATCAGAGAAGAAGGTCGCCAAATCGGCTTGTATGCCTAAAGCGTGATACGCCGTACGCACTTTCAGAATATCATCGGCGCGACATTGCTGATCAATCCGTAACCGGTTGCGTGCCGCTTCCGGAAGCGCGGCAATGGCTTTCGGCACGATATCGGAAAAAATATGCGCGCCTTGTGAGCCACCGACCACTAACACATGGACCAGCCCGTCTTCTTTCGGCGCGGCATATGGCAATTTGCGAATCGCGTGAATTGCGCCGCGAACCGGATTTCCCGTCGGCACCAGATGTGGATGGGTTTCCGGCAATAATTGTGTGTTTGGGTAGGAGAGCGCAATCGCGTCGACCCGCGAAGAAAGCTTGCGGTTGGCCCGGCCAAGAATCGCATTCTGCTCGTGAATAATCGTGGGCAGCCCTAGCTGCGTTGCGGCATAGAGCGCCGGGAAAGACGGGTAACCACCGAACCCAACCACAACATCCGGTTTTTCTTTTTTCAGCAGACGCCGCGCGACGAATATGCCGCGCAGAATGTTGATCGCACCTTTTATTTTTCCGAAGATACCACCGGCCAATCGTCCGGCAGGAATTTGTAAAATCGGCAATTGCGATAATAACGAACCGGCTTCCGCGTAATCCTGCTTAAAGCGTTTATCGGTAACGAGCGAGACTTTGTGGCCGCGCGCCAGCAATCCTTCCGCCAGCGCTTCTGCTGGAAAGATGTGTCCGCCGGTGCCGCCGGCGCTTAAAATGATCGATCCGTGTTTTGTCATCTTCCAAGTGTTATACGCGCTTTACGCCATATTGCTTGCGCGTCAAGGCCAATAGCATACCCATTGTAATGCCCATCGCAAGCGAAGACGAACCGCCATATGACAAAAATGGCAGGGTCATGCCCTTTGCGGGCAGTAAATTCACCGCAACCCCCATGTTGATGAGGGCTTGCAACCCAAATTGTGTGAGCAATCCGGCGACAGCGAGAATCACGAAGAGATTATCGCGTTGTTGGATTAATTTGAATCCACGCAATAAAATAAACGCATAAATGCCTAAAATCATCAGGCACACCAACATGCCATATTCTTCCCCGGCCACAGCAAAAATGAAATCGGTATGCGAATCGGGAATAAATTCTTTCACAGTCCCTTCGCCCGGCCCCCTCCCGATGAATCCACCTGACGCAAAGGCATCAAGCGACTTTTCCACTTGATAATTATCGCCGGAAGCGGGATCGAGAAAGCGATCAATCCGTTCGGTCACGTGTGGCAATAATTCATAGGCTAGCAAAGCACCCACAAGCGCGAAGCCGACCAACGCCCCCACCCAGACAACAGATACCCCTGCTAAAAAAAACTGTAAGGCAAACATGCCGGTTAACACGACCGTCATGCCGAAATCGGGCTGCGTGATCAATAAGGCGGCACAGACGAGATACACTCCGATCGCCAAGCGATAGCCTGGAAAATGCGTGCTACGAAATTTTTCCGCAAAGAGCCATGCCACAAACACTGCAAATGCCGGCTTAAGAAATTCCGATGGCTGAATCGATAGCCCAGCGATACGAATCCACCGGGTGGCCCCTTTGTTTTCAAACCCGATCACGGGTAACAGCAATAAGCAGACGATTGCTAACGCAAAAGTCAGCATCGCCAGTTGTCGCACCTGTTGATGAGACAACAAAGAGATACCAAACATAGTGAGAAGGGTTAAAAACAAAAAGACATAATGGCGTTGTGCGAAATGGAATTCGCCTAGGCCAATACGTGCCGCAACGGCTGGGCTGGCTGTTGTGACCAAGACCGCGCCAATGACCAATAATAGCAATAACGCAAACCAGGTCGGGCGATCCACTGTCCACCACCAGCGACCAATTAAGGAAGCATTCGCGCGATCATACAGCATGGGTTTGTGCCTCCAATACCAGTTGCGTGAACACCTCACCGCGTTGCTCAAAATTAGCGAACTGATCGAATGACGCACATGCTGGCGCTAACAATACCACTTCTCCGGCTTTCGCCTGACCGCGCGCCTGCATCACTGCTTTTTCTAACGTGTCGCTATGAGAGACGGAAACGTGCCCTTTTAAGGTTTCAGCAAACGCCTCTGCGGCCTGACCAATCACGTAAGCATGGCGAATTTTTGGAAAATAGGAGGCCAAAGATTCGATGCCCCCCTCTTTCGCGACCCCACCAAGTATCCAATGAATGTGCTCATACGTCGCCAGTGATTTTGCCGCGGCATCGGCATTGGTCGCTTTGCTATCATTCACATATAGCACGCCATGCATCTCGGCCACACGCTGCATACGATGCGCCAGTCCGGGATAGGTTTCTAATCCGCGCTGGATCGCGTCATGCGCAATCCCCAGCGCATGACACACGGCATAAGCTACCGCGGCATTCTGGTGATTATGTACGCCTTGCAAGGTCAGGCAGTTTGCCAAGTCTGCCACCTGCTCGCCATGGTCAAAAATGCATCCACCTTTTACCATTACTCCCTTGGAGGTTTGCTGAGACACCGTCACCGGAATTACCTGCTGATTTTCCTCGCGTAACATGCTGCGGCAAATCGCTTCGCTATACGCATCATCAACGCCTAGGATCGCCACATCACTGGCTTCTTGGGCCTGAAATAGTTTTTGTTTCGCCTGCATATATCCCTCCATATCGCCATGACGATCGATATGGTCGGGGCTTAAATTGATTAACGCGCCAATGTGGAAACGCGCCTGACCCAATAAATCGAGTTGGTAAGACGAAAGCTCCAGCACGTAAATACCTGCATCGGCGGCTAATGCCAGCGCCGGGGTGCCAAGATTCCCCCCAACTGCCACCGCTTTGCCTGCCTGAGTTATGATATGCCCGGTGAGCGCAGTCGTCGTCGATTTCCCATTGGTTCCGGTAATACCGACAAAGGTAGCGTTCGGACATGACTGCATCAACAGCTCAATATCGCTGGTCAGCCGCACACCATGTTCTTTTGCGAGCAATACGACCGGATGCGGCTTGGGATGTGTTAATGGCACCCCCGGAGACAGCAATACCGCGTCCAACGTCTGCCAAGGCCAATCGGTAATCGGCGTGCATTCCGCTGGTGCTGTTGCGCCGTCATCCCAGATATAGCAGGTGGCACCCGAAGCTCGTAATGCCTCTAACGCAGCATTGCCAGTTTTACCCAGCCCACAAATGCCGATAGTTTTACCTTGCCACTGAGGAAGTGGAATCATCGTAGCTTAAGACTTGATAGACCGATCAGTGCTAGAATGACCGCGATAATCCAGAAGCGGATCACGACGGTCGGCTCTGCCCAGCCTTTCTTTTCAAAATGGTGATGAATCGGCGCCATGCGGAAGACCCGTTTACCGGTCAGCTTAAAACTTGCGACCTGCATCATGACGGACACCGCTTCCATCACAAATAACCCGCCGATGATGGCGAGGACGAGTTCATGCTTAACAATCACGCTCATGGCACCCAGCGCTCCGCCGAAAGACAAGCTGCCTGTATCGCCCATAAACACCATCGCGGGCGGCGCATTGAACCACAAGAATCCAAGTCCCGCGCCGATCATAGCGGCACAAATCACAGCCAGCTCACCGGTTCCGGGTACGGGCAATACTTGCAGATAATCTGCAAACACCGCATTCCCCACAAGATAGGCAATCAATGCGAAACAACCTGCAGCGATCATAATCGGTACAATCGCCAATCCATCCAACCCGTCTGTCAGGTTGACGGCATTTGACGAGCCGACCATGACCAACATGACAAACGGCAAATAGAGCCACCCTAAGTCCCACAAAAACGTTTTGGTATAGGGAATGGCGAGATGACTGACCATCGAAGGGTCGGCCAATTGCTGCACCCAAATCGCCGCCGCCAGCGCGATCGAAAATTGCCCGATAAGTTTCAGTTTTCCGGAAAGGCCCTTATGGTTTTTCTTCGAAATTTTTAGGTAATCGTCCAAAAACCCGATCACGCCGTAGCCGAAAGTAACCAATAACACGATCCAGATATAGCCGTTATTTAAATCCGCCCATAGCACGGTCGATACCCCCAGCGAAAACAGCATCATGATGCCGCCCATGGTTGGCGTGCCCTGCTTGGTTAAGAGGTGCGATTCAGGGCCGTCGCTACGAATCGGTTGCCCACCGGATTGCTTTTGCCGCAACCAGCGAATCATCGCCGGTCCAATCACAAATGAGAAGATCATCGCGGTCAGCATGGCGCCGCCACTACGAAATGTCAGGTAGCGAAACAGGTTGAAAAACTGAACATCATCGGCAAAAGGAACAAGAAAATTGTATAACATCGTCTATCCGTATCGCGATTGCATATTATTGCGAATCTTTTTTTTCATATCTCGTATGTGTTGATAATCGCGGCACCCTATGCTTTTTCAGAATGGCTGCGGATAGCACGGCTAACTTCGCGCATTTTACTGCCGTTTGATCCTTTGACCAGCACCAGATCGTTCGCCTGAAGACGCTGCGTGACTTTCGGTGCCAATCCAAGCGCCGTTTCATCGTAATCGCCGCGCATGCTTTCCGGCAATGCCTCATACATACCGCGCATAAAATGCCCAGCTGCGAATACCAGATCGATCTGATTATTCACCAATGTCGGCACCAATCCGACATGTAGCTCCGCACTGCCGTCGCCTAGTTCTAACATATCGCCTAACACAGCAAGCGTGCGCATCCGCGGTTGCGCATCATCCGCTTCGGCGAGCATGGCGAGTTTTTCAATCGCCGACGCAGTAGAGACCGGGCTGGCATTATATGCATCGTCGATCAAGCGCACGGTTCCGCCCTTAACACGCAATTCTTCAATGCGCCCGCGCCCTTCTGGCTCTTCGAAATACTCTAAGGCTTCGGCGCATTTCGCCAAATCATATCCTAGCGCATCGGCCACCGCGAGCGCTGCGACGGAGGTCAGCCCCCAATGCCGCCCAATCGCACCAATCCGATATTGCATCGGGGTGCCACCGATAATGGCATCTACCACCGAATGAAAACCCTCCAACTGATAGCGGCGCATTTGCGCATAGGCACGCTCATCCGTGCCAAAAGATACGATGCGATCCAGATCGGCCTTCTCTGCCTGGCTTGCCAGAAAATCGAAATAGGCATTATCACGATTTAAAACGGCCAGCCCCTCTCCCCCCATGCCATGGAAGATTTCAGCTTTGGCCGCGGCAATCCCTTCGACATTTTCAAAATGCTCTAAATGCACGGCGTCGATGGTGGTGATTAATGATAAATGCGGGCGAGCGATTTGGGTCAAGACATCGATTTCCCCTGCATGATTCATTCCCATTTCAATGACCGCTACTTGCGTGTCAGTTGGCATGTTCGCCAATGTCAATGGCACACCAAAATGGTTGTTATAATTTCCGGTGGTCGCATAGGTATTTGCACATGCATTAAACATAGCACGTAGCATTTCTTTACTACCCGTTTTACCGACACTACCGGTTACCCCAATGAATGTGGCGTTGGAACGATTGCGGGCATAGCTTCCCATGCGCTGCAATGCTTCAAACGTGTCCGGCACTTGAATCGAAGTACCTTTGCATTGCTTACTAACCAATGCACCACTCGCCCCTTTATCGAAAGCCGTTTGCACATAATCATGTCCATCATGCGTATCGCCGACCAGCGCAACAAATAAGTCGCCGCTCTGCAGCGTACGCGTATCAATACTGACACCGCGTGCTTCCCATTCTTTCGGTAATTCGGCATCGAACAACGCGGCCATGTCCTGCGCGTTCCACAAAGATTTTTGGTTCTCATTCATAACGTTTTTACAGCCTCCAGCAACTCGGCTTTATCATTAAAGTCGTATGTTTGATCACCGATGATCTGGTAAGCTTCATGCCCTTTGCCCGCGACGACAAGAATATCGTCTTCGGACAATTGGTGCACCGCAGCACGGATGGCTTCGCGGCGGTCGGGAATTTGCGTAACTCGTTTTTCTTTTATCCCTGCCAGAATCTGGGCGCGGATGCCAGCCGCATTCTCGGTCCGCGGGTTGTCATCCGTAATTATAATGTTATCCGCAAGTTTCTCTGCCACACTTCCCATCAATGCGCGCTTCGTCGTATCGCGATCGCCTCCGCATCCAAACACGACATGTAAGTGATTCGTACAATGCGCACGCAAGCTGGTTAGCACCTGCTCCAACGCATCCGGTGTATGCGCATAATCAATAAACATCGGTGCAGCATTTGGGTGCAGCGCCACACGCTCCATCCGCCCACTGACACCTTGTAGATGTGCAATTCCCTGTAAGGCATTTGCCACTGGCATCCCTTGTGCTACGACAGCACATAATGCCGCAGCAATATTATGCATTTGGAACCGTCCGTAGAGTGGGATGATGTCTTCGAATATTTCGCCATGCAACGACAGGTGCACGGCCAGCCCTTCCACCACAGGCTCAACTTTAAACAAGCGACATGTTTTACCGCGCACGCCATAGGTCATGGTTGAAAGATGCGGCACCAATGCCTGTAACCGCTGACCATTGGCGTCATCCGCATTGATGACTGCATGGCTTAATGGGAAATCGGTAAATAACCGCGCTTTGGCGAGAAAATACTGCTCCATATCGCCGTGATAATCCAAGTGATCTTGCGTAAGATTCGTAAACACTGCTGTGTCGATCGGCACACCATCTAGGCGATGCTGGTGTAAGCCATGGCTAGACGCTTCCATCGCAACATGTTCTATTTTATGCTGGGCAATGGCCTGCAACATCTGCGCTAACAGGATGGGATCTGGCGAAGTATTTACCGCAGGGAATTGTGCTTCCAATGCTGCAGGCACGCCAAGCAATCCCAATGTGCCAATCGACGCTGCGCGATGCTTTACTTCCCATAATTGACGATAAAAATCCGCGACAGATGTTTTACCATTGGTTCCCGTTACTGCCATTATATATTCAGGCATTTGCGGATAACACGCCCGCGCCATTTCCGCGACGGACCGGCGTATATTGTTACTCACTAAAGTTGGCAGTTCCGGATGCGGGTTTTGCGCCAGCACTGCTGCAGCGCCTTTTTCTTTCGCTTGCGCTATGAATTTTGCACCATCCAACTTAACACCAGGTATGGCAGCGAAAAGCATACCGGGTGAAACCTGACGCGAATCGGCGGTCATTCCCGTTACCGAAATATCCGCACCATGCAACGTCACTTCATCGCGGCAGGCGGCAATTAACTCAGTAAGAAACGGCATGCACCTGCGTCGTCGCTTTGGGTTTAAACCGTGCCTGCTGCGCTTCGTAATTACGTTTGCGTGAACGTTCCCAGAATTCGATTTCCTGCAAATCAGGGCTGCTATGATCCGGCTCGACCCCGAGCATTGGACCAATGCGTGAAATGACTTCCGCTGCGAGCGGCGCGGCGACCCAGCCACCGGTTGCATAGCCATAGGTGTCTTTGCGTCCTTTCGGCTCATCGACCATCACAAATAATACATATTTCGGATCACGTATTGGGAAGGCCGAAACAAAGGAAGCAATCCGTTTATTTTTGGCATAATGCCCATTGACAATTTTATCCGCCGTACCGGTTTTTCCGCCTACACGATAGCCCGCCACTTGCGCCTTGCGCGCCGTGCCATATTCCACCACCTGACGCATTAATTCACGTATTGTTTTCGACGTCTCATCTTTGATGATGCGCGTGCCTTCCACGTCTTCCGGCTTTTGTTTTAGCAAAGTCATATTGCGCAGTGTGCCGCCATTCACCATTGCCGAAATGCCGCGCGCCAGATGCAACGGCGTGACCGAAATACCGTGGCCATAGGACACGGTCATCGCCTGAATATCTTTCCACTCTTGCGGATATTGTGGCTGCGCTTTTTCTGGAAAATCCACCTTCAATGGCTCAAAGAATCCGAGTTGCCTCATAAATTCTTTTTGCTTCTGAAAGCCAGTCTGCTGCAGCAAATGCACAGTGCCGATATTCGAAGAATAAGCGAAAATTTCTGTTACGCTTAACGGGCGATAATAAGGGTGAAAATCGCTGATTTTATGGCTGGCATAATGAATGGGCTGCGACGCGTCATAGGCATCATTCAATTGCACAGAACCCGTGTCTAGCGCTTGCGCCACGGTAAAGGTTTTAAACGAGGACCCGAGCTCATAGGTTCCCAAAGTGACCCGGTTAAAGCGCTGCTCCGGCACGACGGCCATGGGGTCATGCGGATTGAAATCCGGCAACGACACCATACTGATGATTTCCCCAGTATGCACATCGGCAATTAAGCCCGCCGCGCCAATGGCCGAAAACCGCTCCATACTGTTTAGCAATGCCTGACGCATGACATGCTGCACACGCACATCCAGCGATACTTGCAATGGGCCGTCATCCAGACGCCAGCTGCGCAACGCGGCATCATATTGTTTTTCCAATCCTGCCAATCCGCGGCTGTCGACATCAACAAACCCCAGCACATGCGACAAGGTATTACCCGAAGGATAAATGCGTTTTTCCGCATGTTCAAAAAATAATCCTGGCACTCCAAGCGCCATGACATCTTGTTGTTCTTTGGGAGTAAGGTGACGCTTAATCCATGTGAATCGCGCTTTGTTATCACTTAATGTTTTTTCCAACCGCGCGGCATTGACGCCCTTTAATGCCGCAGCAAGTTTACTGGCCACTTCTTTCGGGCGACGAATCAATTGTGGGTTGGCCGCTAAGGATGCCGCTTGAATATTGGTTGCTAATAATATGCCATTACGGTCAACAATCTCGCGCCGCGGCATTGTGGTGGGAGCAGATTCGCGCCCCGCTACCGAATCGGCTTGCGCCTGAACTAATAAATGTGGCTCAGTCACCAAACGACGGAAGGGCAGCTCACCGCCGCCAATCAGACTCACCTCCACCAAACGCAACGCTAGCACGGCAAAGGACATGGCCACGCCCAATCGCACCAGCGCTAATCGCCCGCGATTTTGTGACAACACATGGTAACTACGGCTTTCACGATGCACCACCCGACTCGCCGGGCGGGTGGTATGCCGATAAATTTTGCGGGACATTACCAGGCCGCCTCATGCGTGGTAGCTTCCGCAGCTTCTGGGTGCGATGCCAAACCTGCCCAGGTTTCCAACTGAACCGGTGACACCGGCTGTAAATTAGAATTGGCTTGCTCAGCAAAGGATAGCAGACGCGAAGGATGGTTTAGAACCACCCATTCCGCTTGCAGTAAACGAATAGATTCCTGCTCTTTGCGCACCGCATATTGCATGCGCATGTTTTTATCGTGCAGCGCCTGCACCTGAAATTTGACCATGTGCAACGCCAATGCGAGCACCGCAAACATTAACACGCAGATCAGAGAAAAGTGGCGTTTAATCATGTATATCCTCGTACGCTTGGGCTACCGGGACAGTATTACGCACTGCCCACCGCATCTTTGCCGAACGCGCACGGGGATTTCGTCTAATTTCATCCGCATTGGCCAGAACGGCTTTACGGGTTGGCAGGTCAAACAAATGCAAGCCTGCTTCTTCTTGTTGTTGTACCAGCGCCGCCATGTCATGCCGTGATGCAGCATGCCCGGATGGACGCATGAATTTTTTGACAATACGATCTTCCAACGAATGGAACGTCACGACAATTAACCGCCCACCTTCGCGCAGCAAACGCGGTGACTGATCAAGCGCGCGTTCTAATTCGCCTAGCTCGTCGTTTACTTGAATACGCAATGCCTGAAAGGTTTTAGTCGCCGGATCGGTGTCGGAAGTTTTACGTACCACGCTGCGCACAATCGCCGCCAATTGTGCTGTGGTTTCAATCGGCGTTTCCGCCCGCGCTTCAACAATCGCTTTGGCAATTTTACGCGACGCGCGCTCTTCCCCATAAGTATACAGCAGATCGGCTAGTTCTTTTTCCGGCAATGTGTTGACCAGCACAGACGCGGATATTCCTTTTTGGCTCATTCGCATGTCAAGCGGACCGTCCTGACGGAATGAAAAACCGCGCTCCGCCTGATCGATTTGCATGGATGACACGCCAATATCCATGACCAGCCCATCAATCGAGCCGACACCTTCCGCGCTTAAAATAGAAAGCATATCGCCAAAGCACCCGCTAAGGAAAAGAAAGCGCCCGGGAAAATCCCGGGCGAGTGCATCGGCAAGCAAACTGGCATTTGGGTCGCGATCAATCGCGTATACCCGACATTCGGCAGATTCCAGAATCGCGCGGCTATATCCGCCTGCGCCAAACGTGGCATCTACGTAAATCTCTCCGTCTTTCGGCTGCAGCGCCTCTAAGACCTGTGGCAACATGACCGGAATATGTTCCTGCACCTGCATCATGCTACTCCTCCCTTTAATGACTCCGCCCGCAAGGCCAGCCGCTTTTCGCGCGCCAGTTTGCGAGATTCTGCTTCATAGGCTTTAAAGGCCGTCGGCTCCCAAATCTCAAAGGTCGCCCCCTTACCGACAAACACACAGGTACCGTCGATATTCGATTCCTTCATCAGCTCCTCCGGCAGGACGACACGCCCCTCTCCATCGAAACCCAACTGCACACTGCCACCTAAGATGGCGGTGGCGAATGCATCCCGCTCTTCCGAAAACGGATCGAGCGCTTCGATCTGCGCATGCAAGGTTTCAATCCGATCCATGCCGCACGCCTCGATACACGGATTCACGAACGACCCGTATACGATGATGCCGTTAAAGTGCTGGTTCTGAAGCGCCGAACGAAAGTTGACCGGCACGGAAACGCGGCCCTTCTTGTCGATCTTCTTTTCGAATGTGGACAGAAAGAGCGCCACATATTCCCCACTCACTAACGGCGGCTTTCGCGATTCAGATCTTGCCTTGCTTCAGATGCCCCGCCGAAGCGGGGCCTCCCTGTTCCGGCTTTGCCGGGATCTTTGTGGTCGCGTAACCAACCTTGGTTTTTCTTTTTTGCCCTTGCGAATCCCTCTTGGAATCATTTGGTCATCTTTGGGCTATATTGGGAAAATACGTTTTTATTTGGGCGCAGTCAAGCGAAGTTTGGGTTTAAATGCGAGAAACCCATCTGTGGAAAAACTATATGCGCGTTGGCCAGACGGCTGTAACGCGCTGAAATACTAAGGATTAGGAAAAAAGTAAGGAGGGCGGCTTCGCCTATTGCGGATCGCGCAGTAGATTTTGCAAAGTATAAGTCATGCTAGCAGATGTCGCATTGCCGCCATCGAATCGCGCGACTTCCGCCAGTGGATTAGGGGTTAATAGTGCCACATAGCCCGTCGCGCTGCCTTGTTGTTTGACATAGTCACCAAGACCTAATTGCGACGCATGCATGAGACTCTGATGAATTTTTGCCTTATTGGTTAAATCCATCGTAATGAATAACACCTCTTTATCGGCATAATCTTGCGTCACCTGCGCAAGCTCGGGAGAAAGCACCTTACAAACGGCGCAATAATCGGAGTAAAAATAAACCGCCAATATTTTTGGTTTCGGCAAGGGTCGGTCAACCTGAGCCATGGCAGGCATCGCAAACATCAGGCTGATAACAACCGCCGCGAACAACCGATAGAATGTCATATTATTTCTCGAAGAGCGTTAAATACTCGCCATAGCCCTTTTCGGCCATTTCGTCTTTGGGCACAAATTCTAAGGCCGCGGAGTTGATGCAATAGCGTTTGCCACCTTTCTCTGCCGGGCCATCATCAAAAACATGCCCCAAATGCGCATCCGAATCGCTAGAACGTACTTCGGTGCGCGTCATTCCTAATGTGGTGTCGGAATGATTTTCCACCCCGTGCGCTTCAATAGGCTGGGTAAAACTCGGCCAGCCAGTGCCGGAATCGAACTTATCTGTTGAGGAAAATAGCGGCTTACCAGAGATCACATCGACATAGATACCCGGCTCTTTATGATTCCAGTATTCGTTCTCAAACGGTTTTTCTGTCCCGTTATGCATCGTAACATAACGCTGCATATCGGTAAGTTCATCGGGTGATTTCATGCC
Source organism: Alphaproteobacteria bacterium UBA3002 (assembly GCA_002346425.1). Taxonomy (GTDB): domain Bacteria; phylum Pseudomonadota; class Alphaproteobacteria; order Rickettsiales; family UBA3002; genus UBA3002. The sequence continues at coordinate 73,123 of DDZS01000078.1, read as the reverse complement.
TGCCTCCTGGGAATGTGCCAAAAAAGGCAGAAGCCCGGCCACTAGTACGAAGCCTGAAAATGCTGCAATTCTAGTTAGTTGCAAAGTTTTAGAGACGGATACTGCGCGGGAATGTGCCATACCCATGAGATATGGGGTTTATGCACTATTTCAAGGCAGCGTAAATATTTTTATTTAGGACCCCTTTACAAAACTTCTGATTCTGGCATACTGCATTTTAAGCAAGAAAGGTATGTGATAAACGCATGACAAAGACAAAAACACTTTCACTCATCATTCTGGGACTCTCGCTCAGCGCGTGTTCAATGTCCCCTCGTCAATCTTTCTGGGAAACCGTTAACTACGACAATCCCTCTCAAGGGGCTCGCGCGGTCAGCGCTCCCGATATGTAAGATTGCGTAAGCGTTAATCACACTATAGTTATCACCCCCTGATATCGATTAGGTTATTTTCAGTATTATTGGCACTAAACAATAAACTATATTATCTAACTGATATTCCCTTTATATCTCCACCTGTACCGCCTATCGCTTCATTATCTCAATCTCTTTACAGCTGAACTACGTAAACAACTGTAAGCAATCTTCGCTTACACTACTCAGCATAGGAGAATAGTATGAAAGCATTACGTTGGTACGGCAAAGAAGACGTGCGCGTCGAGTCGGTAGACGATCCGATCATTGAAGACAGCAAAGACGCGATCATCCGCGTCACGCATACTGCAATCTGTGGTTCCGATTTACATTTATATGGCAGCAAATTTCCAACATTAGAAAAGGGCGATATTCTCGGCCACGAATTTATGGGTATCGTCGAAGAAGTCGGTAGCGAGGTCACCCGCCTGAAAAAAGGCGACCGCGTGGTGGTACCTTTTACCATCGCCTGCGGCCACTGCCACTTCTGCGACCATGATTTATGGTCGTTATGCGATAACAGCAATCCGAAAGCTGAGTTGGCGCAAAAACAAATGGGCCATGCCACGTGCGGCATGTTCGGATTTGGCCATATGACCGGCGGCTTCTCCGGCGGACAAGCAGAATATGTGCGCGTCCCTTATGCGGATGTCGGTCCACTTAAAATCCCTGATGGAGTTGTGGATGAGAAAGTCCTCTTCTTATCAGACATTTTTCCTACCGGTTTTATGGCGGCAGAGAATGCCAATATTCAGGAAGGCGATACGGTGGCCGTGTGGGGCTGTGGTCCCGTCGGTCAGTTTGCAATTCAAAGTGCGTGGCTATTGGGCGCAGGCCGTGTGATCGCCATTGATACCGTACCTGAACGGCTGGAGCTGGCCAAAACCTATGGCAGAGCCGAAGTCATCAATAGCTTCGACCCGGACGAGGTCTACGATACCTTAATGGATATGACGAATGGCTTCGGGCCGGATGGCTGTATCGACGCTGTCGGCATGGAAGCCCACGGGCACGGAGCGATGGCAAATATCGTCGATAGCCTTAAAGGACTAGCGCGCGCCGATAAAATGCTCGGTCATCCTTACGTGTTACAGCAGATGATTATGTGCTGCAAAAAAGGCGGCAATCTTTCTTTCCCGGGCGTTTATTCCGGCTTTTTGGATATGGTACCCTTCGGCGCAGCGATGAATAAATCGCTCACCTGGAAGATGGGTCAAACCCATATGCATCGTTACATGGAGCCATTGCTGGATCTTATCCTCAATGAAAAAGTCGATACCACCGCGATTATCACGCATCCCATAAAATTAGAAGATGCGGCAAAAGGCTATGACTTATTCCAGCATAAAAAAGATGGCTGCATCAAAGTAGTAATGACGCCGTAATACGTCCCTGCCTTTACCGGCTATTGACGACCCTCGTCCTTGAAAAGCATAGTAACAAAGCGCTTTTCAAGGCGTGGGCCGTTTTATCGACATACGAAATTTGCACAAATCGATGCAATATTGCCATCCATAAAGGGCTCAGAGCTAAACTTAATGCAATGACCGCAATAATCACTTTATAGCTTTCATCATCAAAGATGCCATTGGCAAGGGCTGCCGCTGCGATGATAAACGAAAACTCGCCGATCTGCCCGATGGTCAACCCGGTGACAAAACTGCAGCGCCAGCGATCCTGAGGGAGAAAAAGTTTCAGCAACGTAATGCAGGCAATGGTTTTAAATAACATTGTGGCAACCAATAACCCGGAGATCAGTAGCAAATTATCCGCGATCACTCCAAAGTCGATTAGCATTCCGATCGACAGGAAAAATACCATCAGCAGCACATGCTGCATGGGTTCAATTTTGGGCATGACCATCTCTTTGGAATAACTATTACCGATGACCAACCCGGCGAGAAACGCGCCAAATGCGGGTGATAGTCCGGCATATTCCGAAAGCCCCGCCCCTACAAAACACCATGCAAGCGCGGCAACCGGAATCAAATCATCATGCTTCTCAACTGTGTTTTCGAACATCAGCTGCACCTTCTCTTTACGCGATAAATAGAGGATGAGTCCGATCAGAAGCGCTGTAGCAATTAACATTTTTGGGATGAATGCCAGATCAATCCCCGCTTCGCTCCCTAGCGCGTTAGTTAGCATAATCATCGGCACAAATAGCAAGTCTTGCGCAATCAAAACACTAACGGCTATCTGCCCGGTTCCTTTAGTGAGTAACCCTACATTTGCCAGCAATTTGACGGCCACGGCGGTACTGCTGAGTGAGATGATAAAACCATAGACAATTTTCTGCGCGACGCTCATTTCCACAATGAATCCTATGGCGAAAACCATTGCCAGACTCAGCCCGATGAGCGCAAAGGTGACGGGTACAGCAATTTTATAGCTCTTTTTAAAGGACTCGAGAGGCAGCTCCATCCCGAGAATAAACAATAAAAGAATAACACCTATTTCCGCGACAAACGCGATCTCTTTTTCGTCACTGATAATTCCAAGCAGCGCGGGTCCGATAATAACGCCCGCTATCACATAGCCGATCATGGGCAATTGCTGAAGGCGGCTTAGAAAAATGGCCGCGAGGGCTGCAAGGAGGGTAATTATTCCTATATCAAAAAAGTGGTGCGGCATATGATTCCTTTAACGTGATGTTGCTGTTTCTTGTGCGGAGATATCCATCGTCAGATGGGGTGACTGTTTAAAAAATTCGGTCAGCATTTCTGTAAGCACCCGAACTTTGCGTGACGGATGCCTCCCCGGCGGACGAATGATATATGCCCCGGCTGGCGCAATGGGATATTGTTTCATCACCGGCACTAATTGGCCGGAAACCACATAATTATAAATCAGGCCGTTCGGCAAACATGCGATACCTAAGCCAGCAAGCGCGGCAGCCAATAATGCGGTTCCATTGTCTGCTTTAAATCGGCCTTGCGGGTGGACCTTAATAATCTTGCCATCGCACATAAACTGCCAGCTTTCCATGCCCTGCATCAGCGATTGATGGGTGATGAGCTCTTCCGGCGTTTCCGGGGCTCCATATTGTTTGATATAAGACGGGCTGGCGAGAAGCGTTACATATATCGGTCCTACGCATTTTGCGATCAGCTCAGAATCTTTCAAATGTCCAAGACGAATCGCACAATCAAAGCCTTCTGCCAATAAATCGATATGACGATCCGTGTAAGAAGAATGGACATGAAGCTGGGGATGCTTGCTCGCTAACCGCGCCAATACGGGAGCTATATGATCTGGCCCAAAGGTCAGCGGAACCGAAATACGAAAGATACCGCGCAGTTCACCGTCCGGCAAAATGCGTTCTTTGGCCACATTAATTTCATCCAATATTTTGGCGGCATGATCGAGAAAGGTCACGCCCGCTTCTGTTAGCATTGCCCCGCTTGTGGTGCGTAGCAGAAGCTGCGTATCAAGCTCGCTTTCCAACCGCAGCAGTCTTCTGCTGACAATCGATTTAGCAATCCCAAGCTTACGCGCCGCAGCAGAAACACTGCCTGCATTGGCAATTTCTACAAACGTACGTATCTCATCCGCATCCATAATCGTTCCTATTTTAGCAACGCAGCTAACCAGTATAGACACCTAGCGTACCGTTAAACGATATGCAATACCCTAAATCAGCATCTAAAAGATGCGTATCTGAATTATTAAAACGCCCGTATCTGCGGCAAAGGAGAAATATATGACATTCCGTAACGGCCTGGACTCACTGCTACGTCCCGAAGACTCAGTTCTGGTGATGATTGATCACCAACCTTTTCAGCTCACCAACCTGAACAGCCATGACCCACATATGGTGGTCAATAATTCCGCTGGCCTTTCTAAAGCCGCAAAGGCGTTCAATGTTCCAACCATTTTAACCAGTGTCATCGCAGAGCGCGGCGGCCTGATTTTTCCGCAAATCACCGATGTGTTCCCGGGACAGGAAGTGATTGATCGGACATTAATTAATACGTGGGAAGATAAAAAAGTCGTCGATGCGGTAAAAGCAACAGGCCGTAAACAATTAATTATTGCGGGCCTATGGACCGAAGTGTGCGTTGCAATGCCTGTGATTCAGGCGCTTGGCGAAGGCTGGGATGTCACGGTGGTAACGGATGCTTCCGGCGGCCTTTCTCAGGAAGCGCATGAGGTTGCCATTCAACGTATGATTCGCGCGGGCGCTAACCCCATGACCTGGCTGGCTGTAGTTGCAGAGTGGCAACGTGATTGGGCGCGGACTGAGACCGCCGGCGATGTTACTCAAATTATGATCGATCATCTGGCGGGTAGCGGTATCGCATATCTGTGGGAGCAACAATTGCTCAACACCCCAGTGCCAACTGAAGCCTAAATATTTAACACTCTATCTGAAATGGACCGCGTATGACTAATCCTTCCACACCCGTGAAACTCCTTCATATCGATTCCAGTATTCTGGGCGAGCACTCGGTTAGTCGTACGCTGTCTGCAGATATTACGCGCGCCGTGCAACAGCAGCATCCGGAAAGCGCGGTGACCTATCGAGACCTCGCTCAACATCCCCTTGCTCATTTAAGCGGCGCGCATTTAAGCGCCTCTTCGGGGAACATTCCGGATGATGCTGCTTTCAAAGCGGATATTGAAACCGGTGCTGCGGTGTTAGAAGAATTTTTAGCCGCCGATATCATTATACTCGGCGCACCAATGTATAATTTTACCATCCCTACCCAGTTAAAAGCCTGGGTGGATCGGATATGCGTGGCGGGAAAAACTTTTCGTTATACGGCAAACGGTGCAGAAGGTTTGGCAGGTGGCAAAAAAATCTTTATCGCCATCTCACGCGGCGGATTTTATGGCAAAGACACCCCGCTTATCGATTTTGAGCATCAGGAAAGCTATTTGCGGATTCTATTCAACTTCCTCGGCATCACCGATCTTACCTTTATTCGAGCGGAAGGTCTTTCTACGGGTGAGGAAGCGCGGAACGCGGCATTGACGCATGCGAAGCTGGAAATCGAAACACTTATACTTCCCTAAAAGACGTGAAGTAAAATAACGCACATAGACTCCAGAGAAGGAGGCTTGAAAGATGACATCCCTAGACTTAACACATAAAATAGCATTCGTATCAGGTGGATCGAGAGGAATTGGCGCTGCGATTGCGCTTGCTCTTGCAGATCTTGGAGCAGATGTGGCCATTACCTATGCGAATTCTGAAAAACGCGCAGAGGAGCTTGTCAGCCAGATACAGGCTAAAGGGCGAAAAGCGATTGCCATACAAGCAGATGCAGCCGATCCGATAGCGATCCAAAGCGCAATCGATCAAGCCGTCGCGGCGCTCGGCGGACTAGATATTCTTGTAAACAATGCGGCAATAGCCATCTATAATCTAATTCAGGATTTCAACGCCGATGATATCGACGCCATGTTTGATACGAATGTAAAAGGCGTGATTCTGACAGCAAAGGCGGCCATTCCACACCTTAAAGAACATGGGCGTATTATAACGATCGGATCGGCTGGTGCAGATCGAATCGTGGGAGAACCCGGCACAGTATATTATATGACGAAAGCAGCGCTGCAGGCTTTCACCCGAGGGCTAGCCCGCGAACTCGGTTTCCGCCAAATAACCGTCAATTTAATTCAGCCAGGATCCACCAATACGGAATCCAATCCAGCAGACGGTGAATATGCTGAATTTCAACGCAACCTGATACCTCTGGGACGTTTTGGGGAACCTGAAGATATCGCTGCGGCAGTGTGTTTTTTAGCTAGCCCCGCTGCGCGGCAGATTTCGGGCGCTATTTTAAATGTCGATGGCGGGGCGCTAACCTAATTACTGCAATTAGAACGTCCAGTTCACCTCAGTTTTAATGTAGTCGATATCTTCTCCGCCGGCATTATGGATTACTTCCTGAGCGAAAAAGTGGCTATAACTGATATCCAGCGTTATATGCCGATTCAACTGATAGTCCACGCTGATCGACGGCACATGCGCTACAAAACTTCCAGTTACGCCTGCAGTTCCCGGCAACGCGTTCAAACCGCGTACATAGACGGCGTCATTATCATTTAACCGCCAGAAAAAATTCCAGTCGGTAGAGATTGAAAGTTTATCGCTTGGATGCAGGGTGACTTCAGGCTCGACATTAATAAAATTTTGCGGTGCCAGAATAGACGCTTCTTCAAAATACGCTAAATTGGGATATAGCGGATTAAAGGTTCCCAGATCGTCGTCATTTGGATCATCATCCCCGCTGGCAATATTGGCGCTTAACGCAAGGCGAGGTTTCCATGCGGTGTTTTTGAAACTGTAGCCCGTAATGCTAGCCGCTGTCCACGCACTAATATCCGCAGCACCAAACTCGCCAAATTGATAGATAAATTCATAATTCCAATCCCACGCATTTTTCTCACCGAATACCCGCGTGCCTACCGAATGGCGCGTTTCGTTTGCGGTGCCTTGCGTATAACCTGCGCCGCCGCGATAAAGGCCGAGGTAATAGATATCGGCTTGCGTGACGTCAAAGTTCCACGTTGTATAGGCTCCCCATAATGCTTCATCATCATTGGCATCATTATCAAACCCATCTTCCTCCACCTCTACTTCATTCAAGGCAAACAGACGAAGATCGACATCGTTGATATTTGTATCCAAACGTAGCCCATCAAACGACCGGCGCACATTCGGCCCATTGCGCACTCCGACGAGCCGTGTAGACCCTAATTTCATTTCCTGCCGACCAAGACGAAGTTGTGCTGCGTCAAATTTCAGATCAACAAAGGCCTGCGTTATATCGCCACTACTCTTATCAAACGGACCGGGTCGCAACTCATTACCATCTGCCTGATGGGCACCTAGCTCCACGAATGCACGCAACTGATTGGCAATATACCAATCGCTATGAAGATAGATGCGATTCAATAATACATGCCCATCGTCTACCCCCTGAAGCCCAAAGCGGTCATTCTCATACATATTGAGACGCTGGCGTACTGAACCACCAAAAGAAACATGGCTCTCTGTGCCGAGGGGTGTGTATTTGAATTGATCATACCAATCACGCGCGTCCTTATCTGCCAGATACGCGTAATCCTCTTTCCATCGATACATGTTGAAATCCGGATCGCTGGCTACGGCATGGCTTGCAAAAAGTAGTTCCGTCAAAACCACCGGCAAAACAGCAATTGTTCTATTCATAGTTACCGTTTCCTCTTCGTTGGATACGCGGCTAAAAAATGCTGCGCTTTTGGTTGCTCATCCCCTTGATGAAAAGCGATTACTGCATCCTGCAGCGGTTTATCCGCATGGGTCACACGCGCATGATGGCGCAAATGTTCTGTCCAACTATCTTCTTTGAAATATTCTACAAAATGCCCTTTATGCTCCGTATCCTCATACACTCCCCAGCTATGCGCTCCGTCGCGTTGGCGTGCGTGTTTAAGCGCAAAGATAGCGGTTAGAAACGCGTCCCGGTCTTTGTCTGCCACGTCATAATGAATTTGTATGATGACCGGCCCTGCAATATCGCGTACTGCGCTATGCGCGATAGGCTGGGGCCAATGGTGTGAAGGCGTTAAATCCAAATCCTTGCCCTGTTGAAGCGGTGAGCGATAGGAAAGCAAAATAAACGTAACCCCGCCGATTGCCGCAGCCACCATTGACGTTTCTATGGTCGTAACCCCGGCGAGCCAGCCCCAGAAAGCTGCGCCTGCGCTCATGCTACCGGCAAACACCATCATGAATACGGCTAAGCCGCGCGCCCGCACCCAATCGGGCAGCGCTTGTTGTGCTGAGATGTTGACACTTGCCAGCACCAGTATCCAACTTAACCCAAATACAAGGCTGGCGGCGATTGCAAGGCTTTGGCTGGCTTCCACTGCAAAATAGCCGGTCACCAGTGATGTACCAAGCGTACCAATAGCAACGATCTTGTTAGCACTAAGTCTGGCTTTGAAGCGCGGCAGCAAAAATGCCCCTGCCACCGCGCCTAAGCCTACCGCACCCATTAACATGCCATAGAATGCAGCATCGCCGCCGAGTGTTTCTTTTGAGATAATCGGCAACAATCCCCAATAAGCATTACCGAAAAACATGAAGCCGAGCACGTGCCACATGGTAGCTTTTAACGGGGCGCTGTTGCATGCGTAGCGGACGCCAGCTTTCATTGCTGAGAAGACCCGCTCAGGTGGCAAATTATGTGTCGTAGCCGGCTTCACATTCTTCCACCAGAAAAGTGCTACAATAATGGCAATAAACGTTACCGCATTCACCGCAAAGGGGGATGCCATTCCATAGACTGTAATGAACACGCCTGCCAGTGCTGGACCAATTGCACGACTGAGATTAACACTAATGCCCCCTAACGCGACCGCTTGCGGCAACTCTGCCTTCGGGACCATTTGCGGAATCACCGCTTGCCACGCCGGAGCCATAAATGCTGCACCAATGCCAAACAAAAAGGTGAAGGCTAGCAGCATCGGAACACTGACTACTTCCTGCCAAATCAGCACAGCAAAAAGCGTGGCGGTGGCAAACAACAAAAGGTTCGTGATTAGCAGCAGGCTGCGCCGGTTGAAGATGTCTGCCAACGCACCAGCAGGTAACGCAAAAATAAACACTGGCAGTGTTGTGGCCGTTTGCACCAATGCGACATAGAGCGGAGACGGAGATAGGCTGGTCATTAACCACCCTGCCCCGACCGATTGCATCCACCCCCCAATGCTGGAAATCAGCATAGCGGACCACATCACCGCAAAGACACGATGCTTAAATGGCGCTAACGCAGACTCCTCGCTCATAAGAGAGCGCTTTATTGATGGCCGCCGAACACGGCCACCGGCGACCAGTCCGGCTGTACTGAGGGTAAGGATGGGTTTTCGTCAGCAAAACGATCTGCCGCATACACAATGGTGCCACCGGTCACCGTTAGCAAGCTTCGGATATCGGTAATATCGTCTTCCTCAATCGTAAAATAATCCGAATTTAATACTGCCAGGTCGGCATATTGCCCCGATGCGATCCGCCCCTTCACAGTTTCTTCACCTGAGAACCAGGCGCTGCCGATGGTATAATAATACAGCGCTTCTTCCCGGCTCAGATAGTTTCGCTTGGATTGCAATGGTGTGCCGCCTGCCGTTTTACCGGTGACTAGCCATTGGATCGACGCCCACGGGTTGTAAGAAGATACGCGCGTCGCATCCGTCCCGGCACCCATGGGAATTCCCATTTCTATGATATCGCGAATCGGGGGTGCATGGGATGCAACTTCAGCTCCATAGCGTTCATTGAAATATTCTCCCGCGTAAGCCATACGCGATTGAACGGCGATACCGCCACCTAATGCTTTGATGCGCTCTAAATTCGGCTTGCTTACTGTTTCGGCATGATCAATTGCCCAGCGAATCCCGGCAAAGCCTTTGCGCCCTTCGGCTTTTTCTAAACGATCCGCTTCTTCGAACACATCCATGATGTGCGAAATGGATTCATCATAGGTGGCATGAATACGGATCGGCCATTCTTCCTTTAACAGGTGCCGCGTCACAGCCATCAGCTCGCTATGCCAATTTTCGCGCTCGGTTAGCTCCGGGCGGGGTGCCATGAAGTTCTCAAAATCGCCGGCGGACCAAACCAGAAATTCACCGCCGCCTTCCACTTCAAATCCATGCTCCAGCTTCTTGGCCATATTAACATTGGTTTTCCAATTCTCCGTCCATTTTTGAAAGTCCTCCAGCTCCTTGCCTTTGCGCTGAGGGAATAAATAACTGGAAACGCGCAGCGGCATGGTGCCAGCTTTGGCTAGAGTTTCTGTACCAATGTAATTTTCCGGAAACGTATGTCCGCCGCCACCGGCATCGATCACGCTAGTCAAACCGAACCGATTCAGCTCGCGGTAAAATTGCTTGGTAGAGTTGACCTGTTCTTCTTCGCTTAATCCCGGTAATGCACCGATAGTTTGATACAGGATGGTTGGATTCGGTTCCGCATGCAAAATCGCGCCGCCATCTTCTGTAAATTCGTAGCGTCCTCCCTCCGGGGCTTTAGAATTTTTAGTCAGTTTCAAAGCTTCGACACCCGCTTTATTCAGGAAGCCCTGACTATAAAGAAATAGCACAAATACCGGTGTGTTCGGTGCAGCTTGGGTGAGTTCTGCCGGGGTAGGCATCCGTTTCTCATCGAACTGATAGGGTGACCACCCACCAATCACCCGCACCCACTGATCACTGGGGGTACGCTTCGCTTGTTCAGCAACCATATCCAATCCGCGTTTAAGACTGGAAAGCCCTTCCCAGCGCAGTTCTGTATTATAGAACCGCCCCCCGCGTGAGGCATGCAAATGCGAGTCGTTTAATCCTGGAATGACGCGTTTTCCGCCTACATCAATCACTTTGGTATTATCATTTTTTAAAGCCAGAATTTCTTTATCGCTACCAACCTTGGTAATGATGCCATCCTGAATCGCTACCGCACTCACTTCCGGGTGACGTTGTTCCTGCGTTGTAATTCTGCCGTTATGCAAAATCATATCAATGGACTCTTGTTCTGCTAAGGCGGCTTGCGCTGAGAACAGCATGCTCACGATGGGTAATAATAGGCGGTATTTCATATCTGGCTCCTATTGATAAAAAAGGGAAGCACGAGGCTTCCCTTTCCTGATCGCGGTTAAGCGGCTTTTTTAATGGTTTGTGGGTTCGCGCCACGTTGATTGGCTTTATGCACCATTGTATAAGCGTAATCGACACCCATGCCGTATCCGCCACTATGCTGCTGAACAATGTCCATAATGCCGTTATACGTAGCTTTGCGTGACCAATCGCGCTGGAACTCCAAGATAACCTGCTGCCATGTGCGTGGTTTGGCACCAGCTTGAATCATTTGCTGGACGGCCATGTCATGGGCCTCTTTTGTCGTGCCGCCACAGGCGTCAGAAACGAAATGGACATCAAAACCTTCATCCAAAGCACAAATCGCGGGGAAAGCGATGCAGACTTCCGTCCATAAACCGCTTAAAACCAGTTTCTTCTTACCCGTCGCTTTTACAGCTTTGGCAAAGCCTTCATCTTCCCAGCTGTTCATGGACGTGCGCTCAATCGTTTGCTGCCCTTCCAACGCGTCCACCAGTTCCGGCCATGTGTAGCCAGAAAAAGATTCGGTTTCGACCGTGGTGAGTACCGTGGGAACATTAAATAGTTTACACGCTTTTGCTAAGCCAACCGTATTGTTTTTGATGGTTTGAATGTCATGGCTATTTACACCAAAACTCATTTGCGGTTGATGGTCGATAAAAGCGACGACACAATTATCCGGCGTTAATAATTTCTCAGTAGCTGCAGTCATAATAGTCTCCTTAGGTTGATATTAAAAAAATGAGTGTTTATGCCTGGGGGTCAGGATGGACCGGTAAGCCGTTTAAGAGTTTGTGGAAATCGGCTTCATATCGAAAATAATCACTTCCGCATCTCTGCCTTTTTCAAATTGTAAGGACGACTCATCGACCATTGCCGCACCATCACCTTCGTTCAACTTATGGCCATTCATCGTGACGTCACCTCTTGCTACATGCACCCATAGCGCGCGATTATTTTGCGTGGTGTAGACAGGCGCTTCTGCCCCATCAATTAAAGCGACTGACATATCGACATCCTGATGCAAGCTCACCGATCCGTCTCGTCCCTGTTTGGAGGCGACCAAACGAAACGTTCCACGCTTTTCCTCTTCTGGAAAATATTGCTGTGCATAGCCTGGTTCGACATTGCGTTCGTCCGGCATAAACCAAATTTGCAGGAAATGTACCTTTTCAGTCTTAGAGTGATTGTGCTCACTATGCATGATGCCCCTGCCGGCGCTTAACCGTTGCACTTCACCCGGCATTATAACAGAACCATTTCCTAACGAGTCTTTATGCTGCAACGCACCTTCCAGCACGTAAGAAATAATTTCCATATTATCGTGACCATGCGTACCGAATCCGGCCCCAGCCACGACTCTATCATCGTTGATTACCCGTAACGATTCGAACCCCATATGTTCCGAATCATGATATCGACCAAAGGAAAATGTATGTTTGCTGTAAAGCCAGCCTATATCCGTTAGGCCACGATCTTCTGCTTTTCTAATTCGAATCACTAGCTGTCCCCCTTAACGCCAGACAAACACTGTAACTAGCCCTCGGACTTATATGACCAATCCAGCCATAGTTTGAAAAGGCAGTAATTACAAGCATTTGCTTTGCAATTCATGTGGGTGGCACGTTATGATGGAAGATGGGCATTGTAAATATTTTCCCTCGGGAAAACGCACCGATATTGCTCTAAAGCGACCATGGGCTTAATTGTTAAAAAAAATCAATTTTACTCGCACATCGTTCAAATCTATTAAACTATTATAATGAAAAAACACGATAGGCATTACAGTACATTTGAATCCAACAAGGATTTTTATGCGCAAGAAATAAGCGATGCCGTAATTAAGCATCGAACCGTTGGGCGCATTCAAGCGGGTATGATGCATTCGATGCAGCAAGCAGGAGATTGGTCGAACAATCCTATGCCTGATTTGGTGCTGCTTCAACATAAGGGCGCGAGCTATCGCGCGCGCGCTAACGTGGGGTTAGGCGTCTATGAAGGCGAGCATTATGCAGGAAACTTTGTCGTCATTCCTCCTGATGTGAGTACTGAAATAGAAGTGTATGATCCTCATGAAGTTTTACTGCTGGCAATTCCTTATCAAGCCCTCAAAGCATTTTTTTATGATTCTAACATGTTGCCTGAGGATGGCTTTTTCGGGGCGGTGCATTATGGCAGTCGCACAGATTATCACACGACCAATATCATGGACCGCCTTTGGCAACATGTGGCCGAAGACAGCCCTTATTCGACTTTATATGCCGATCAATTGATCATCCATCTCATTATGCGCTTACTCTTTTTAAAAGGAGACACCCCCGTCCTTTTTAAAGGAGGGCTATCTTTTGCGAATCTAAAACGTGTCGTCGATATTATGCATAATGAGCTTTCAGACGATTTCGGCTTGGAGCGCCTAGCCAAAGAAGTAGAACTTTCCACGTGGTATTTCATACGAGCATTTAAATATTCCACCGGGATGACGCCGTATGAATATTTCACCTGGCTGCGCATTAACAAAGCAAAGTTACTATTGGAAGATCGAATGCTTTCCATTACCGACGTAGCACGCTTAGTAGGATATAAGAGCACTCAGGCCCTAGCGCGCGTGTTTATCCGTCATGTAGGCTGTAACCCGCGTCACTATCGTCAATCTCATCTGAAATAATGTTTGCAAAGCAAATTCACGAAACTGTCATACTAATCGCCTTATTCTATGCTTATACTTTCGTATGAGCTCGCAAACAGATCGTTCAGAAACGATAACTAAATCAGGTCATTTACTCAATGGTGCATTGATAGGTTCGGCTACGGGTGCCACGTTGAATTATTTGCGGGCTAATCGCGTTAGTAATGCAGTTAAAGAAGCCGAATCGGCCTTATCAGAATTAGGACATGACCTTACTCTTGGCGAGTTTACAGGAAAATTCAAGCAAGCGTATACCATTCGTGGTGCAATCATCGGTGGCGTGGTTGGTCTCGTAGGCGGCGGTGCCTATGATTTATATTGTAGCAATAAAGAAACCATGCAACTGTTACACACATTACGTGAAGAACAAGCCAAAACCAACAACAGCTGGCGCGATAAGGAAACTCATAAAACTGCTGCAGAATCCATTTCAGCCCAACGCTGAACTCAAAAGTTATCATCCATAGATTTTAGTTAGATATAGGTAGCAATAAGATAGGCCAAGGCATCGGCCCTAAGGAGGATATTAACTCGATTTTTTAGGAGATACTTGCTTCCAGCGCCCTCGCGCCTCCATAGAAAATCGCGAGAATGACGCCGACAAGCGAGGAATTAAGTATAAACTTTAAAAATTTATAGGTGCGATAATGTGTAGCACGCAATGCTAGCGTTTTTTGCCGAAGAGGAGCAAGATTACAGAAAACAGCACTCAGCACGCCGCGTTTGTCTTCATCTGTGTTTGGTACCACAGTCGCCTTGGCAATAAACGCATACAGACTATGCACTGCTCTTCCAATGAATGTTACAGGGCGATCAACATCGCACATGAAGATAAGCCGTGAAGATTCCGTATTGTTGTGCGCGTAATGGGGATAGGTTTCATCAAAAACGAAATCTTTGCCATCGCGCCAAACACGGTTCACGCCGTCAACATTGATGTAGCAATGATCTGAATTAGGTGTCGCTAACCCAAGGTGGTAGCGGAAAGAACATGCCATAGGGTCAGCATGTAGCGTAAGTTCTGATCCTGCGGGCAAGACAGAGAATATTGCACCGCGTATTTGCGGCACCTGACGCAGCAATGCTACCGTCTTCGGGCAAAGCCGCTGGGCTGAAGCGTGCGTCGTGCCGTACCATTTTAGGTAAAACTTACTCCAGCCGCGCTTATAAAATGTTCTGAACCCAAGGTCATAATAGCCCACTGATCCGGGCGCTTTTGTCGCTTCAAATGCACCAGATGATTGGAGTGCCAACGCTTCATCACGAATAATCTGCCAGTTTTCACGAATGAGATGAATATTCTTGATATAGTGAGCGTCTAATACCGATTTACGCGCCCATGCGCGTGTCGACATAAACATAAGGCAATTTAGCGGCGCAAATATTGGCCAGCTTTTACGCATGTATTGAGAGAAACTATGATAGCGTGTATTGCCACGCCAGCGATATGTATAAGCAATCGAAGCGATCGAATACATCATCAATGCGGCAAAAAATAACGAAGAAAACTGCATAAAAAAACTCCAATACATTCAGCGTATTCGAGTTTATCGTATGACACCTCGGCCTTAAGAAGGATGAGGACCTATTTTTTTACAATACCTTCGCGCCATGCATAAACTGCAGCTTGAGTACGATCGGTTAGATAGAGCTTGCTTAGAATATTGCTAACATGCGATTTGACGGTTTTTTCCGAGATAGTCAGTTTTTCCGCAATCGCCATATTCGACATGCCATCGGCAATGCAATGCAGAACCTCCATCTCACGATCGGTTAAATCTTCGCGGAAGTCCTCATCGCCGGGCATTGCCTTTCGCGCTTTTGTGACCGCCGACACCAGTGCCTTGGCGATGCGCGGGCTAATAGTACTTTCTCCCGCTGCTGCTTTCCGCACGGTTTGGATCAAATCTTCCGGCGTGGTATCTTTGAGAATATAAGATGTCGCTCCAGCCTGCGTCATCGGCACCACATATTCATCGCCTTCATGAGAGGTAACCATAACAATTTGGCTGCGCGGGCTGACCTTTTTAATCTGGCGCACCGTGTCCACCGCAGGCTGGCCGGGCATAAATAAATCCAGCAACACCACATCCGGCGCATGTTTCTTGGCCGCAGTTACCGCTTGGGTGCCATCCTCTGCCACCGCCATGACGTCGATGTCTCCGGCGGTTTCCAGAAAGGAGGTTAAGCCTTTGCGTACCATGGCGTGATCATCGGCGAGGATGAGGGTAATTTTATCGGTCATGATTCATTTTTCCATGAGAGTGTGATGGTGGTGCCGCTACCCGCAGCACTGCTAATTTCAAACTTTCCATTCGGCAGATCGCGTACCCTATCACGCATAGAGGTAATACCAAAGCCTCCGGTTTTTTGCTTGGCATCGAAACCTTCTCCGTCATCAGCGATGGTCAGGCTAGCGGTTTTACCATAAATCTTGCCAGTAACGACAATGTGGTTGGCTTTTCCATGGCGCACCGCGTTCATCAAGGATTCTTGCACGATGCGCAGCACATGATGTTCGGTGGTCGCATTAAACTGAATAGAATCAGAGTAATTAATCTCTACCTCCACACCGAACCGCCGTTTGGAATCCTCGGCAATCATACTGATACGATCGTAAAGTGAGGTGCCATTGGTGCCAGCAGGGCGCAGCTGAGTAATAATTTCCATCAGATCATGCTGGGCTTCGCGAGTGATCGTTTCTGCCTCCAGCACATGCTCACCGGCAGCGTCCATTACGGCGGGCTTAGCCTTTGCAGTTGCTAGTTGTAAGCCTAATGCAAACAGCTTTTGCTTAACCGTATCGTGTAGTTCCCGCGCCACACGGTTGCGCTCGTCACTTACGGCCAGATTCTCTTTCAGATTAAGATACATCTCCAAATCCTGCGCCATGTCATTGAGATGCTGGCTATGACGGGTAAGCACATCATCGTTTGGCAACTCAATACGTGCTTCAAAATGACCTTGCCGCCAACTTTCCGTCACCTCATTCATTTTTTGCAATTGCTTTGTAACATATCGCGCAGCCACTATCCCACAGGCGATACCAATCGGCACGGAGCAAATAATAACCCAGTTTAAAGCCAGAATTAGAAAGCGAAAAACACTACCAATCTGTACCCACCAGTCGAACTTTGCCACATACAAAAGTTGTACCCGACCTAAATATTCACCCTCTTTGCTTTCAACCGGCATATCTACCCAGATGGGACCGCCTTCTTCATTTAGCCATGTTGCCTGAGTCTGAGAAAGCGGCTCCTGCGCAGCAAAGACAGAAGCGATATCGGCAGGAAAATTTTCCGGATCAGAAACCAGCATGTTTCCGTCCGCTTCGATAACTCGAGTAAAAATCTCCGGATTACTGGAGTTCGTGATCCGATAGATTTCGCCCTTTTTCTGACTTTCTTCAAGATTCACCAGTTTCAATCGAGTGTCGCTTAACACTTTGTCCTGTAACGCGGTGCGTTCTGGAAGACGAAGTATTTCGGCAAATAATAATGTATCATAGACAATTTGCTGCTCGATATTGTGGGGATTTAAGATTTCATCGAAATCCTTATAATCATTGAAACCATACATAATCATAATAAGCAGGCCAAACGCACAAACCGCTAGCAACGTATATGTCGTGGCTAATTGAAACCATAGGCGTTTCATAAAGTAAGGGCAGAATTTTGGCCAATTTTTCATGCGCTTATTATAAAGATTTCTACAGTCATTTCATCCTACTTAAGGATGATCTTGTAATTTTATAGCATCTCAGACTTTAGGCCGATGCGATATATAGGAAACTTCATAAACTGCTGCAATTGGTGAGCGTGTGCCATCAAAAAAATTTTAAATCATGGAGTTTGTATGATAATCCCTTATTTGTCGAAAGCGTCAATAACGCTTTCTACGCTTCGCCTTGTACCGGTTACAGCCTCCTTTGCAGTTATGGTGCCGGGAAGCGCTATTGCAGAAGATTATTTGCCTGCCAGCCGTTATGCAGAGCAGCGTGCCTATTCCCTCCAATACCCTGAGCCACAATACACGATACAAAATCCAGTACTATATGGTCAGACACAGCAATACGCATTTTTAGATATCAATCAACAGCAGCAAAAGACTGTGCCGAGCGCTGCCAGCAAAGCAGAACAAGTAGATGATGATTACAAAGCGCGGTCAGACAATGAAAACTGGAAATACGAAGTGGGAGCTGGCTTAATGTATGGCCCGGCCTATGAGGGTTCAGATAAAAATGAAATGCAGGCCATTCCCAATTTCTCAGTAGATTATAAAAATGGTCTCTTCTTTGCCAATATTTTTGATGGCATTGGTAGCTACCCCATTCAGGGGAGAAAATTATAAGCTTGGTGCTGCTGTAGGCTTGGATTTCGGTCGTGAGGAAAAAGATGACAGAAAGAACCTACGCGGCATGGGCGATATTGATATGTCACCAACTGCTAATCTGATGGGGGAATATAGCTTCGGCTCAATTCAGGTTTCCGGTAAACTCACGCAGGGTACTGAAGACTATGGTATGACCGCTGAAGCCGATCTCGGCACCATGTTCGCCGCAACCGATGACCTGATGATCATGGCCAAAATAGGTACAACATGGGCTACCGAAGACCATATGAACAGCTATTTCGGTGTTTCATCCTTACAGTCAGGACGTTCTGGTTATAGCCGATACGAGGCCGGATCTGGCATTAAGTCGGTAGGTGTTAATGTCGGTGGCTTTTATGCTCTGACGGATGACATTGATCTGATGCTGATGCTAAATGCCGACCAGCTGGTGGGCGATGCCGCAGATAGCCCACTCACTAAAGAGGTTTTTCAGCCAGCCGTATTTACAGCCATTAGCTACAAATTTTAATTATGCGTAATGCCGAACTTCAGCATCTTCCAACATTTAGGCCCATAGAAATAGCGAGGCAAATCTAGCGATAACATAGGTCGACGGCGCTTCTGCCATCATTTACCCCTTCATAGTATCTTCATGAAACCGCCGGTATAGCGCCGGAAGCACAAATAACGTTAGGACTGTTGACGAGAGAATTCCGCCAATGACTACCGTCGCGAGCGGCCTTTGCACTTCTGCACCCGCCCCAGTGTTAAGTGCCATCGGTACAAAGCCAAGGCTGGCAACCAGTGCAGTCATCAGAATGGGCCGCAGCCTTGTTAATGCGCCTTCAACAATGGCCTCCTGCATCGATTTTCCGCCTTCATAGAGATTGCGAATGAAGGACACCATAACCACGCCGTTCAGAACCGCAACACCCGAGAGGGCGATAAAGCCCACCCCGGCTGAGATGGAAAGCGGTATGTCACGCAGGTAAAGCGCCGCGATACCGCCGGTTAACGCCAGCGGTACACCGGAGAAAATGAGTGCGGCATCACGTGCGGAACTGAAGGCCATGAACAACAACCCAAAAATAAGCAGCAAGGCCACCGGCACCACAATCATCAGCCGATCACGCGCCGAAATAAGCTGCTCAAAGGTTCCGCCATAATCGACCCAATAACCTGCTGGCAGCTCAACTTTCTCATGCACAGCCTCACGCACCTCTTCCACAAAACCACCTAGGTCGCGGTCGCGGACATTAGCAGTGACAACGACTCGGCGCTTGCCCTGCTCGCGGCTGATTTGATTAGGTCCATAAGCTAACTTAATATGTGCGACTTCGCGCAGAGGCACATAGTCAGGCGCAATATCGGCTCCTGTTTGTTCCGCTTGCGGCAAGGCAATGGGCAGCCGTTCTATCCGCTCGATATCAGTGCGGAGATGTTCGGGCAGACGCACCACCAGATCGAACCGCCGGTCGCCTTCAAATACTTGACCGGCAGAACGGCCTCCCATGGCAATTTGCACTACATCCTGCACATCGGCGATGTTAAGACCATAGCGGTCTAGTGCGGTACGATCTGGCTCAATGGCAAGTACCGGCAGCCCCGTGACTTGTTCCACTTTCACATCGGCTGCGCCATCTACCTTATTCAGCACAGCGGCAATCGCCTGTGCTGAGCGGAGCAATGCGTCCATATCATCCCCGTAGATTTTAACCGCCAGATCGCTTCGGACCCCTGAAATCAGCTCGTTAAAACGCATCTGGATTGGCTGCGTGAACTCATAATTATTTCCGGGAATTGCTTTGACCGCCTTTTCTAGCTCAGCCACAAACGCTGCTTTGCTTTTAGATGGATCCGGCCATTCTTCGCGAGGTTTTAGCATCACGAAGGTGTCGGCCACATTCGGTGGCATCGGGTCGGTCGCCACTTCCGGCGTGCCGATTTTGCTGAACACCTCGCGCACTTCGGGGAACTTCGCCACACGTTTTTCCAGCGCGATCTGCATTTCCAGCGATTGCTGCAAACTGGTGCCTGGAATCCGCATCGCATGAAAGGCGATATCGCCCTCATCGAGATTAGGGATGAACTCCGCCCCCATGCGCGATGCGAGCAGCAGACTAAGCACTACCAATGCAATCGCGCCGCTCATCACCCAACGGACATGGCCGATGCTCCAATGCAGCATTGGCTCATAAAGGCTACGCGCTTTACGCATGACTGCATTGTCTTTTTCCTCAACCTTTCCAGTCACAAACAGCGCCACGGCAGCTGGCACAAAGGTCAGCGAGAGGATGAGGGCGGAAATCAGTGCCGCCACGACGGTAAACGCCATCGGGTGAAACATTTTCCCCTCCACGCCGGTCAGCGAAAAAATGGGGACATAAACCACGGTAATGATAATCACTCCAAAAATACTCGGCTTGATGACTTCGGCGGCGGCCTCTGCCGTAAGTTGAAACCGCTCTTCTTTGGTCAATAGACGCCCAAGCTGATGCTGTGCCATCCCAAAGCGCCGGATGCAGTTTTCAATAATAATCACCGCACCATCGACAATCAGGCCAAAATCCAATGCGCCGAGGCTCATGAGGTTGCCGGACACGCCGCGTGACACCATGCCGGTCATGGTCATGAGCATTGATAGCGGAATGACGGCAGCGGTAATGAGTGCTGCACGGATATTGCCGAGCAGCAGGAATAGCACGACGATCACCAACAGCGCCCCTTCGAGCAGGTTTTTTTCAACCGTGGCAATGGTGCGGTCCACCAGCTTGGTGCGGTCATAAACAGCTCGCACTCGAATCCCCTCAGGCAAGCTATTCTGCACCCTATCCAGCTTGTCGGCCACACGCTGCGCTACCTCGCGGCTATTTTCGCCAATCAGCATCATCGCGGTCCCCAGCACAACTTCTTTACCGTTTTGCGTCGCCGCACCGGTGCGTAGCGGGGCACCCAGCTCCACATCGGCGATATCACCAATATGCAGCGTGAGTTCGCGCCGCTTGGCAATGATGATATGTTTAATATCAGCGATATCTTGAACCTGCCCCGGCACGCGAATCAAATATTGCTCGCCATGTTTTTCGATATAACCCGCGCCGACATTGTCATTATTAAAACGAAGTGCGTTCATTACATCGGCAATCGTCAGGTCATAAGCCAGCAGTCTCTCTGGATAGGGCATGACATGATATTGCTTCACGTAACCGCCAATCGAGTTAATTTCGATGACGCCTTTCAGGTTGCGTAGCTGCGGTACGATGACCCATTCCTGCAAGGTCTGTAAATCCATCGGCGTGTAGGCGGTGCCATCCGGCTTGGTTGCGCCTTCTTCGATCTCGACCACATAGGAGAATATCTCGCCCAGCCCGGTGGCAATCGGCCCCATAATTGGCTCTAATCCTTGCGGGATTTCGCTTTTAATTTGCGACAACCGCTCATTGATGAGCTGGCGGGCAAAGTAGATGTCTGTTCCTTCCTCAAACACCACCGTTACCTGCGACAGACCGTAACGCGACAGTGAGCGCGTGTAATCGAGCTTGGGCAAACCAGCCAGCACGGTTTCAATCGGAAAGGTCACGCGCTGTTCCACTTCCAGAGGCGTATAGCCCGCCGCTTCGGTGTTAATCTGCACCTGCACATTGGTGATGTCCGGCACGGCATCAATCGACAGCCGCGTGGCGTTATAGGCTCCGAGGGCCATCAGCCCCAACACTGCCATCATGACCAGCCAGCGATGGCGTATGGATGTACGAATTATCGTTTCCAACATTCCGACCTCCTAATGTGCGTGACCAGCTTCGGATTTTCCGAGCTCAGCTTTGATGATGAAACTGCCTTCACTGACATACTGTTCCCCAGCTTGCAGGCCATCCAGAACTTCGACATGTGTGTCATCACGCCTGCCCAAAACAACGGGCCGCATTTCGTAACCGTCATCTTCCTTCACAAAGATGATCGATTTTCCCTCCATGCGTTGCACCGCGCCAAGCGTTACCGCCAGCACCGCATCCCCTTCTCCGGCCAGATGCACATCGCCCTCCACTGTCATACCGGGCTTCCAGATGCGATTCTCATTCGGCAATGTGACGACTGCCAGTACCGTTTGACTGAACGCATCTGCCGTCGGCATCAGAAGGCTGATGGGTGCGGTCGTTTCATCTTCGCTATTTAGCGATTGCACATGCACAGGCAATCCCTCCGCCATCTGCGCTAAATCACGCGGAAAGACATGAAGCTCCGCCCAGACATCGGACAGGTCAGCAATCACAAACAGCACCTCGCTATCGACCACATCGCCCTTGCTGGAGTTGCGCTCCAAAATAATACCGTTTATCGGCGCGGTAATCGTATAGCTTTGATTGGTGGTTCGGGCATCTAATACGGCCAGTTTCTGACCTTTGCTCACCGTCTCGCCCCATGTAACGAACATCTCTTTTACCACTGCCGAAAACCGAGCAGGCACGGCTATAGTCGTATCGCGGTTGGCGACAATCCGTCCAGTTAATGTAATATGCTCATCAATCGCCCGTGGTATGGCTTCTGAAATAACGATTCCAGCATTTTGTGCCGCTTCATCCGTTAACTCAATATGCCCTTCTTCATGCTCATGTGCCTCTTCCCCATGGGCATGGTCGTCGTGTTTTTTTTCCGCCCAAACCGGCAGCGCCAGCAGGCTACATATCAGGGCAGCCGCCCCAACGAAATGTCGTAACATCGCTTTTCTCCTAAGTGTTCCTATTGCAAAACCGGCGTGTGCCAGTGATTGAAAACACTCAGGCTCTGGGAGGACGGGAAGGCGGATATGGTAAGCGTGACGTATAGTGCCTGTCGCGCGAAGCGATTTCAGCCTGCTTCACTAAAGAAACCGGCATAGTTACTGCTTTAGCGATAACGGCGATGCTATGATGATGCGCACAGCTATGGCAATCATGAAAGCCTGAATTAGGTTGGCAATGCTTTTCCATCATGCCACCTGCACTGGTGAAATGATGTGGATCCGTAGCGACGACCTCTATATGCGTTGCCTGCTGAAAGGAAGCCAACACAGAGCAGCATAAAATGGCAATCACATATAGCGTACGCATCTAATGAGGTTAACAGAAGTGCCAGCCAATGCCAAGCTGCTGAGGCCATACTATGAAATTGGATATTACTCATAGCTTATTTCGACATAGGGCGTATTAGCAAACGACAGAAAACGATAAGATTGAAGCCTTGCAAGCCAACACAGTGAAGAGGACTATTTTGGCTATTGAGTTACTACGTGTAGATACTTAAAAGCTTTTTGGCAGTGAAGCTGGCAAACTAGCTACTTATTAAGAGATGGTGGAGGTACACCCAAAAACTTGGAACCGAGTATTGGATATATTTCAAGACTGGGCAGCTATCCTTTACTACCACCCAATAAAGCACACTAACCGTTAGCAGCCCGCTATACTGAAGTCACCGTGTTTACTCAATACCGTCACCGTAACAGGATAGAACCATCCCCTCTTCTTTCTCCCTTCCAGCTAACTAAGGAACGCATACAATGAGCTCATGCACAACAATCAAGCCATTTCACAAACTTATTAGCCCAAATATGCCAGCTAGGCCTTGCAAACCAAGATTTGTTGCGGCGGACTCTTGACCATGGCCTACTCAGTGAAGCCAGAGAGCTTAAGCTACTTGATCATCATTTATGGGGCTTGCTTCATTTCAAAACGAGCGCGTTTGACTTTGTTGGTGAAATTGCCAGCGGCTCTGCTTTATTGGTAGGCGAAGGCAATCTGAGTTTCACGCAAAGCCTGACTCGTAAAAACCGCATTGATCCGCGTAATTTGACCGCCACTACCTTTGAGCCGCATTCCGAGCTTACGGATGAAACCCAAGCCCGTGCTGCTAAATTAAAGCGCTTGGGAGTGAACCTTCTACATGCCGTAAATGCCACTAATCTTGCTGCCTCCCTAGGATTACGTAGCTATAATTCCATCATCTTTCAGTTTCCTCACACCGGAAGCCGTGAACCGGCCAATGGCCGCAATCCAAATTTCGTACTGCTTTATCGGTTTCTCAAAAGCGCGAAAGGACATTTGCGCCCCAACGGCAAAATCTTTGTAACGCTGGTTAATAGCTCTCATTACACTGGCGCATTTCAATGCGAAGAGGCCGCCAAAAGAGCCGGATTGCAACCACCTGAGGTTTATGCCTTTGATCCTAAGGCGTTCTCGGGCTATGAACATCGCATGGCTCATGAAGATGCCGGAGCAATACAGCATCACAGGCAATTCAGCACATGGGTGTTTCGGAAATAACGGATGAACACAGCAATACAGCAGGCATTATTTGATGGTAACACATCACAAAGAGCCGATATTGCTGGTTTATCTTATCTTGCCAATTTCATCACCAAGGAAGAAGAAGCGGCGCTTATCCGCACGATTGATGCACAGCCTTGGCTCAATGACCTGAAACGACGAGTGCAACATTATGGTTGGAAATATGACTACAAAGTCAGAGGCATTAGCGAAGATTTGCGTTTGGGCGAGCTTCCCGACTGGCTGGCTAAATACGCCCGCCGCTTACATATTGAAGGCTATTTTTCACAGCGCCCCGATCAAGTCATCGTAAACGAATATCTACCTGGCCAAGGCATCTCACCCCATACGGATTGTCTACCCTGCTTCGGCGATACGATAGCATCACTGAGTCTTGGCTCTGCTTGCGTGATGGACTTCACGCAGGATAAACAAAAAGTCCCACAGTCGCTAGAGCCACGCAGCCTTGTTATACTTAGTGGAGATGCCCGTTACTACTGGAAACATGGCATAGCGGCACGTAAGACGGATAGCATGGATGGAATAAAAGTTTCTCGCCGCCGACGATTGTCACTTACATTCAGGACTATATTAAATAGCTGAGTGTTATAAATGGAACGTCAGCCTCCGTGAAGCCAAGCACCCAGCTATTATTAACATGCTGTCCTTTGAAAAGGTGCAGGAGCGTTTGGGAATAAAAGCAAAAGCCCCAGCTAGAAGAGATATTCATCAGGACTTTCCCTTGCGTGGCTTCGTGTTATGTTCATCCTGTAATCACCCTCTAACCGCTAGTTGGTCAACGGGTCGCACGGGAAAGCATCCATACTACCGCTGCAAAACACAAGGGTGCGAGCTTTCTGGAAAAAGCCTCCGCCGCAATGAAGTGGAAAGCGAACTAGAGCAAATACTTCAAAATATGCGTCCATCAGAAGGGGTTTTAGAACTAACCAAAGATATAGTCATGGATTGCTGGCGAAAGAAAAAAGGTAATTATTCTACAAAGCTGACTGATTTGAATAGAGACAAAAAATCTATAGATCAAAAAATTGAAGGCTTTTTAGCTAGACTGTTGGAGACAGAAAGCCGCACCATGATCAAGCACTATGAAGACCACATAGAAAACTTGAAACGGAACCGGACAATACTTTCAGAGCAAGCCAGGCAGATGATAGAAATTGACACCAGCTTTGAAACCGCAGTTGGAACCGTATTTGAATTTATTGGAAACCCTTACTCACTATGGGCTAATGGTGATTTTGAGGATAAACGACTGACTCTGAAACTAGCATTTTCCCAGCAGATGCCATTTGACAAGGAAACCGGATTTGGAACCGCCGCAATGTCGCTTCCATTCAAGGTTATGAGTGATTTGAATGCCCAGAAGTCCGGTATGGTGGAGCCTAGGAGAGTCGAACTCCTGACCTCCTGAATGC
>DDZS01000078.1:0-47043 GCA_002346425.1 Alphaproteobacteria bacterium UBA3002 | reverse complement strand
TCCTGAATGCAAATCAGGCGCTCTACCAACTGAGCTAAGGCCCCACAATGACGCTTTTGATGCGATATCCTGAATCGTTAGTCAAGCAATTTCTAGGATTGGACCGCAACGCTGTGCACATCCGCGGCATGGATATTGCTTCGCTTTTCATAAAGGAAATTATATATGACAGATATTCTATCTTCTTCCCCGTTCGCGGCCCTGTCCTCCCCGTCACCCATTTCTACTCCTGCAGTGAAGTCCGCGGGCGTTAGAGAGCATTCCTCTGAGCGTTTCATGACAGAGTTATTGCACCATGCGACCAATGCAAAAGAGAAAAAAATGGCCGAGACCAATGCGAATGTGCGTCAGACACCGGATCGGGAAACCGTACGGGCAGAATTTCGGGAATGGCAGGAAAAAACCCCGATTGAACACTTCTTCGAACAATTTCTGGATAGCCTTAAAATGTCCAAGAGCGAATTTGAGGCGCTGCCGGCAGACGAACAAGCGGCCATTTTGGATCAGTTTGAGGATTGGTTGCAGGAGAAACTGCAACTCGGCGAGGCCCAATCCAAAAAATTGATGGAAACCGGTTTTTCGATGCGCGAGTTGATCTCTTCATTAAGTTAAAAGTGCAAAAACGTATTTTTTCTAATGGGTTTTTTACGCGCGCTGCGTATTAACTCCTGAGAGATCATACTAAGGAGAGATCATGCGTTATATTTATTGCCTCGTGGCCGGAGCCACATTCCTGACTACCGCTTGCCAAAATGGGGCGGGATACCAGAATAATCAAAATACCTATCAAGGCGCCGCGATCGGTGCCGCCGCAGGGGGCGCGATTGGCGCGTTATCGGGCGACCACGACGCATGGAAGCGTGCAGGGATTGGTGCGGGCATTGGCGCTTTAGCCGGCGCGGGCATTGGCCAATATATGGATTCGCAGGAACAAAGCTTGCGTACTAATTTGCAAGGCACGGGTATTGATGTGCAGCGTCAGGGGAATGATCTAAACCTGATTATTCCGGAAAATGTGACCTTTGATTTTGATCGTGCTGAGCTGAAACCACAAGGTCAGGCGACCTTGGGTCGACTGGCTGGCGTCCTATCACAATATCCGCAGACCATTATTGAAATTACGGGCCACGCGGATAGTACCGGCGACGCCAACTACAATATGAAATTATCCGACCGGCGTGCGGCTGCGGTGGCCAGTTACCTGACATCGCACGGCGTTTCGCAACGGATTATCAGTAGCGGTGTCGGCGAAAGCAGCCCGATCGCGACCAATGATACGCCTGACGGTCGCGCCCAAAACCGCCGCGTGGAAATTAAGATCAGCCCACTATCGAACTAAGCGGCAAGCTTGGCTTTTGCGGTGGCGAGATCCGCCAGCAGCAATTGCCGCTGCCGCGTATCGCCATAGGCTTCACTACGCAAAATGGCGGATGGATGGTAACTGGCCATCGTCCACGGTGCATCGCTTAACCACTGGCCACGCTTATCTTTCATCGTAAAGCCGGGCGTGGTCAGCGCGCGTGCGGCGCTATTGCCTAAACATACCACCACCTCTGGCTGCACCTGTGCTAATTCGGCTTGCAGCCAAGGTTTGCATGCTTTGATATGGTACGGCGAAGGCGAGCGGTGCTGACGGAAACTGCCCTTATAAATAAAACGGAAATGTTTGACGGCGTTGGTGATATATATCTCATCACGCTCTAGCCCGACTTCATTTAAGAGGGCGTTTAGTAATTGTCCTGCAGGCCCAACAAAAGGCTCGCCGCGTTGATCCTCTTCATCGCCCGGTTGCTCCCCAATCAACATCAGTCTGGCCGATTCGGGTCCTTGACCGAATACGGTGTGATGCGCTTCTTCATATAATTCGCAACCACGGCACCCTTGCGCCGCTGCGCGTAGCGCGTTTAGGTCTGCATCTGTAGGGATATAATCCGACGCGTCTTGCGTCATGCCTTCACTATGTTTGATCATCTGCTCTACCCGTTCCGGCGCTTCGGCTAGCATGCTCGGAATCATCGCGGTTTCGGGCATCGTATGCCAATAGCGCACCGGCATCTCCGACTTCATCATTTTTAATTTGATGCGCGCCGGGTTAAAAGTTGAACGGTAATAGGTGCGCCACAAGTCTTCTAGCGCATCGGATTGCGGGGCCGCATCGGCCGGGACGCCGGGGCCATACGTCAATCTTTCCAGATCCCAGCTGACGCTTTGATCGGGGGTGAGAATCGTCCATCGCATGGTGGCAAACCGACGACTGAAAAACGGCGCCACCAAAGGCAAAATTAAATGGTCCGGTTGATGCCAAGCGATATAATGCTCCTCGCCGTCTTCCTCGGTTAAACGAAACCGCATAAAAGCTTTTGCCTTATGCGCATCGCGCTTGATCGCTTTTTGCATGTGATGCAATGCCACCATCAGGGGGTCGGTAACGACTTTCATCAGATGCGGCTCGCCATGCTTTACCCGCCACAATAATTGATAGAGCAATGTCCATTTTTGTGGGTTGCGATGACAGGCAATCAATTGCGCTAATGCTATAAATTCTTTTGAAATCTGCAGGCGATTCGATTCTGCCGGTTCTGAAAGTGCATCACCGAATAATCCCGGCTGTTCCGTTTCCGACCACTGCACTTCATGCGGCAGGATACCGCGACCATATAGGGTGCGCGCCTGATCGCGCCACTCCGCGAAATCATGGGCGACGAGCCGCATTACAAAGCCAGTTGCAATTGCTGCGGCTCCGGCGCGAAATACTGTCGGAGATTTGCGCCTTCCAATAAGCGACTTGCGGGGGTGTAATCGCTCGCCATCAAAAATGGTTTTGCCCGCTTCCATGCGATTTTTAGTCGCAACACATCTTCTAACCGCAAAGTGCGATAGCGGCGGATGGATAGTATTTTCAAGACCGATTGCACGCCGATTCCGGGGATGCGTAAGAGCTGTTCTTTACTCGCACGGTTTACATCGATAGGGAAATAATCCGGATGGCGAATCGCCCATGCCGTTTTTGGGTCTACGTCTAAATCCAACTGATTATCGGTATCCTCAAACATGTCTTCCACGCTGAACCCGTAGAAGCGCAACATCCAATCCGCCTGATATAAGCGATGTTCGCGTATCAGGGGCGGGCTCTTCCCCGGCAGCCGGGCATCAGCATGAGGAATGGGGCTGAAAGCAGAATAATACACGCGGCGTAATTTATAGCCGGTATATAATGCGACCGAGGTATTCAGTATTTCTTTATCGGGCGTCGGTGTTGCGCCGACAATCATCTGCGTGCTTTGCCCAGCAGGAGCAAAGGTCGGCGCTTTCATCCCCTTCTTTTTATCGGCTTTGATCTCGTCACTTTTATTTTGCACTTCGCGCATGTTGCGCTCTAGTTGCGGGCGGCTTTTCTCCGGAGCAAGTGATTGCAAATCCGGCTCGGTCGGTAGCTCGATATTTACGCTCAGGCGATCGGCATAAAGTCCCGCTTCTTGCAGCAATTCATCCGATGCACCAGGGATCGTTTTCAGGTGGATATAGCCCTTATACCCATGCTCATCGCGCAAGGTCCGCGCGACGGCGACCAGCTGCTCCATCGTATAGTCGCTATCTTTGATAATACCGCTGGAGAGAAACAAACCTTCGATATAATTGCGCTTATAAAAATCGAGGGTTAGGTTCACGACTTCATCCGTGGTAAAGCGCGCGCGTTTTACATCGCTGGACACGCGATTCACGCAATATTTACAATCAAAAATACAGTAATTGGTTAGCAAGATTTTCAAGAGTGAAATGCATCGGCCATCGGGCGTGTAACTATGGCAAATACCCATGCCTTCAGTCGAGCCGATGCCTTTGCCTTCACGCTTGGTTTTCGACCCGCTGGAAGAGCAGGATGCATCGTATTTTGCCGCATCTGCCAGAATCGATAATTTGCTCGCTACATCCATCTATCTAAAATAAGGCATCCCCTGCCCAACTTCTATAGATGTAGGTTAAGAACCGCTATTTATTTGGATAGGTTGTGGCGACTGGTTTTGAATCTGCAATCAGACGTGCCCGGTCCTCATGATAGATGACCAGAACCGGGTCCCCAACGCTAAGCGGCATATCATCCGTTTGAATAACGGAAATAATATCGCTTTGCGTATTCGCTAAACGAATTGATTCTTTGACGTCATCTTCGATGGATTCGCCATCTTTACGCGTGTGGTTGATGTCGCTGGCAGGATTGATGGCCTTCGGGCCATCCAATTGCACGATATATTGATAGCCGGGTTGGGTCGCCAGTTCATTCTCAATCATCGCGCCTGCCACGGCGCCGGCAATGACCCCACTCACTGTTGCCAGCGATTGGCCCGTGCCGCTGCCGATTGTGCTTGCGCCAACGCCACCCAGCGCGCCACCGCTTAAAGCACCCACGGTATTTTCAGAGGCTTGGGAAGCATCTTCGATAATCACCGATTCCACTGCCAAAACCGTCCCTCGCTGCACTTTGCCAACGGGAGCATCCGAACGATAGGTGCGTGCATCCATATTCTTCGCACAGGCCGAAGCGAGTAAGATTGCTGCACTTAAAATCACGAATCTCTTATTCATAGGCGCACTATAGCAATATCCAATAAAGAATATATATGAAAAAATAGCCCCATCACATTATCATAAAGACTGGTCTTTTGGACAAGAATCGCGGATAAACAACGGGATTAACGCGGAGTTTGTATGCCCTACCCTTATGCGGAAGCACCAGCTTTTCACCTTAAACGCCGCATCCTGATAGCTACCGCCTTTAGCTTGCTGATCAGCAGCGGCGCACAGGCAGAGGAATATCTGCCCGCAAGCCGTTATGGGCACTCTTCTCAGGCTATAGCGCAACACCGTCAACCACTCTATCCTACCTATATCCATTCGCCGCGTACCTATCCCGCACAACCGTCGCCTGTGACACCCGCACCCCAAACCGCACAGCCCTATTCTGCACCACCCCCAATGCCTAAAGAAAAAGAATCTGCAGTCACACCTGCAACCAAGGGCTGGACGTATAAAGTAGGAGCGGGCGTGATGTATAGGCCGGCTTATGAAGGTTCCGACAATTTCGATGTCACGCCTTTTCCCAATATCTCGGTCGACTATAAAAACAGTTTATTCTTCGCTAATATTTTTGATGGGATTGGCAGTTACCCCATCCAATCTGACCAGTATAAACTAGGAGCTTCAGTCGGTGTCGCCTTCGGCAGAGACCAAGACGATGACCGCAAAAATTTGCGCGGAATGGGCGATATCGACCCATCCCCCACCGCGAATCTGTTGGGCGAGTATAGTTTCGGCCTCGTCCGCCTCTCCGGAAAGTTTTCGCAAGGCACAGACGAATATGGCATGACCGCCGAAGCCGATATTGGCACCTTCCTCCCCGTTACGCCCGATCTGGTATTAGCGGGCAATTTCGGCACCGTGTGGGCTAACTCAGATCACATGAACAGTTATTTCGGCGTGTCACCGCCTCAGTCGGTGCGTTCCGACTACACTGCCTATGAAGCAGAATCCGGATTTAAATCGGTCGGCATCAATGCAAGTGCCTTTTACTCCGTAACCGAGAATATCGACATGATGCTCGTAACAGGCGTTGACTATCTCCTCGGCGATGCCGCAGACAGCCCCTTAACGAAAGAAGAACTCCAACCCTCGATTCTGATCGGCACGAGCTATCAATTTTAAGATAGGTACTGGGGTAGATGTGGATTCCAGGAACATGTTAAAATAATTCTATAGGGCTAAGCAGTATTACCACACATTTACGACATTATTCTAATTTTTCGAGGATGGTGACGATATGTTTAGCGATTTCTACCGGCTGTTCTTCCACTGCAAAATGCCCCGCATCTAACAGATGTAATTCTGCTTCCGGCAGATCTTTTAAATAGGCCTCTACGCCAGAAGCCATGAATACCGGATCTTTTTTCCCCATACCAGAAGCGTAGGGAATTTGTGTTCCCGCAAAAATGACTGCCACGCAGGATAGCTATCGAGATTAGTTTTATAATCCTGAAACAACACAAGCTGAATCTGGCGTTGTTTATCGGTCTGCACAAAATACGTGTCATGCTTCCACCCATCTGGACTCATAATCTCCTCACGGCCTTTGACATCACGGAGATACTGAAAGTTTTTAATGGATTCCGCACTAGTATTTGCCCATACTTAGCGACATTTTCCGGCGATTTATCCAACTTTGCCTTAATAAAGAAATCCTGACGTGCTTGTGAAATACCTTCTAGATAGGCATTGGCATTTTGGGCAATAATCGCTTTCACGCGAGCGGGATCGTGCATCATGACGCGAAATCCGACAGGTGCGCCAAAATCCTGCATGTATATAACATATTCTTTGATTTTGAGCGTATCCAGCAAACCATAAATTTTACTGGCAAGTAAATTGAAATCATAATTCGTGGTAGCCGGGTCGGGCTTATCACTGTAGCCGGAACCAAGATTATCGGAGCAATAACATGATAACGGCCTGATAGCAGCGGAATCAATTCTCTATAGGTATGTGATGATAAAGGATAGCCATGCAACAACAGAACTGTAGGTTTATTAGTTTCTCCTGCTTCGCGGTAAAAGAGTGTATGTCCGTCCACATCCTGATAGCGGTAATGGGTTTTGGCTGGCCATACGGCTTCCTGCGCCTGTGCTGGGGAAGGAAGCGCGTGACTAATAACTGGGATAAAAAGAAGTAAGAAAAAAAATACGATGCATAAAAAACCACATGACGTTTAATAAAGTGTTGTATCTTAATGCGCAGAAGTTGGATGCTTATTCCCAACTCTTAGCGCGCTAGCATTCGCAAAAAACATGCTTCGCTAGCGGAGAGTGTTTACTCCGCCACATGCGCCTCCAATCCCGTTTTTCCTAGGGCGACATGGTCAGCAAGCACACGGCGATTAGGGTAGTCACCACCATTTTGTAAGCGGAACGGGATGGGCATATCGGTGAACAAACCCTCAACGCGCTTGCGCCATGCGGCTTTGGCAGTTTCTGCCGCTTCAGGTGTATTTATGAATGCCGCACTGTAGACGGCATGTGTAGGCAGCACATCCATCCCCGGATAAAACAGCGCGCCGTGCGTAAGTGGGAAAAGCAGCTGATCAATGGGACCATTGATGCCGCGTGGGCTGTAATCGGCTTCCGGCCCACCAGTCAAAACGCATACCAGCGCGCGTTTGCCTTTGAGCGCGCCTTCGCCATAACGATGTGTGTTGGTGCCATCCTTGTAGCCATAGCCGAATCCAAATGCATAAACGCGCTCGATCCAACCTTTCATGATGGCAGGCACACCAAACCACCAAAGCGGAAATAGCAGAATCACCGCATCGGCTTTTTTAAGTTTTTGCTGCTCGGCCAGTACATCCGGCGTTTGCTGGCCTGTGGCATAGGCATTTGCCGATTCCGTAATGAATGAAAGCCGTTCGTTATTGTCACGGACGGGAAAATCTTCCGCGTCGTACACGGCTTTCCACTTCATGCCATAAAGATCGGAGTGCATGACCGTGTGGCCTTGTTGCTCCAGCGTTTCGACGGTGACGTCCACCAGTGTGCGCGTCATTGAGGTGGGTTCAGGTTGGGCATATACGATCAGGATTTTCTTTTTCATGTAATGACTTTCCATAGATTAAATAATGACATTGGTTTTCAATAAGCGCTTTCGCATCGAATGGTTAATTAAGTACAAAGTTGAGAATATCCTCTGCATCCGTCATCAGCGATTTTCGGGATGTTCCGGCGCGTGCGCGTAGCGAATAGGCATTCAGCAAATTCACCAGCAGCGCGGCCCGTTTTTTTACAGGAAATGATTTCGGCAATTCGCCTTCATTCACGGCGCGCGTGAGGCGGTGGACAATACTTGCTTCCAGCACAGATGTTGAATGTAGAAATATTTCCCCTGCTTCCGGATGGTCTTGCGCCATAGCTGTTGCCACACAAGCCAGAAAACATCCGTGCGGCTCATCCGTTTGTGTGAAAACCGAAAATGCATATTCCAGCAAATCTGCAAGCGATTCACGGATGGTAGGGGCTTGCGCCAATACATCACGTGGCACGGTTGCCGTAATAGAAGCGTAATGCTTCAACGCCTCCACAAAAAGCTGTTTTTTACTGCCAAACTGCCGGTAAAGGCTTGGTTTTGTTGCCCCTAAAGAAATTGCAATCTGCTCGACATCAATGCCGTCATACCCATGCCGCCAAAAGGCTTTAATGGCAGACTTCAGCGCTTCTTCCCTGCTAAAAGCTGCGGGACGGCCTGCGTTACGCTTTATTTTTTGTGGCGGTTTCATCATCAGCTACCAAAAAAACTCGTTAACTTACATAACGTACCATACAGTACGTTATTAGATGGCGTTATGCAAGTGCTTTTTAAGACAACCTTAATGAAGGTGAAGGCAAGAGGTCTGAATGAGTCTAAAAAACATTGTGATTAGCATCATTAGCGCGCATGCCACTTTTAGCTGCACACAATGGGCTGTCAATAACCTGAAAGCTGTTGTCGGCGTAAAGGCTTGCAAGATTTCCGTGAATGTATTGGGGAGATTAAGATGGTGCCCAGAAGAGGACTTGAACCTCCACTCCCCGAAGAGAACTAGCACCTGAAGCTAGCGCGTCTACCAATTCCGCCATCTGGGCACGATGGAAGATCAGCATGTGACAGGCTTTTTCGCGTTTGTCAATCTTCTATGATTGCTTGCCAGTCCGGATGCTGGCTGGCAGGATAGTCCGATGAAAACCTTAGGCCTACTTGGCGGCATGAGCTGGGAATCGACGCGCGAATATTACCGTATTCTCAACGAAACGATACGTGATGAAAAAGGCGGGCTGCATTCGGCACCGCTCTTGTTGCATAGCTTCGAGTTTGCAGAGATTGCTGCGTTACAGAAATACGATGATTGGCAGCCACTGTATGATCGCCTGACCAAGGCAGCGCTTGGGCTGCAGGCTGCCGGAGCGGATGCGATTATGATTTGCACCAATTACATGCATAAATGCGCCCCGGCAATTGAGGCGGCCATCTCTGTCCCATTAGTGCATATAGCCGATGCCGTAGCGGAGGCCATGCAGCAAGAAGGCCAGACGGTAGCCGGGTTGCTTGGGGCACGCGGTACGATGGAAGAACCCTTTTACCGCGAGCGGCTCCAAACGCATGGCATCACCGTGCTCACACCCGAAAAGGAAGAGCGCGAAGAGATTCATCGGATTGTCTTTGGGGAGCTTTGTCAGGGCCAATTTCTTCCTGAAAGTCGCGACTATTATTTGTCGGTGATGGAGCGTCTGCAAACGCAAGGCGCCGAAGGCATCATTCTAGGCTGCACGGAAATTGAACAGCTGATTTTACCTGAACACACCGCGCTACGCCTTTACCCGAGTGCGGAAATTCACGCCCGGGCGGGAGCCGCCTTTATCTTGAGAGACACATGATCCGACGACTCGGCGTCCGCCTCCTCATTCTTGTTGGCATTGCGTATCTTTCTCTCTTCGTCGCATTATTTTTCTATCAGCGCGCCATTCTCTTTCCTGGCGCCGATCCGTCGCGTGTTGCACGTGCCTTGACGGTGTCCGGCATGCGGGAAGTGTTTATCGCTAGCCATGATGGGTTATCGCTGCGCGCCGGGTATCTCCCTGCTAAAAAAGGTAAGCCGACGCTGGTCTATTTCCACGGCAATTCAGGCGATATCGTCTCGCCGCTGCCGCGCGTGAAACGTTTGGCGGCCTTGGGTTATGGTGTATTTATACCCGAATATCGTGGCTTTGGCGGAAACCCGGGCCGCCCAACGCAGCATGATATGGTGCTGGATGCACAAACGGCGTTGACCTATGTGCAAACCTATGTGCCGCGTGATGAGATTATTTATTATGGCGTGTCGCTTGGCACCGGTGTTGCCGTCCAGCTTGCCGCGCTGCATCCACCCAAAGCGCTTATTTTAGAGGCGCCCTATACCTCCATCGCCGATGCCGCAGCCGCGCGGTTCCGGTATCTTCCTGTGCTCGAATTTTTGCTGTTCGATCCGTTTAACAGTATGGATGAAATCGACAAGATACATTGCCCAAAATTATTCCTGCATGGTGAGCAAGATCGGGTGATTCCATTTAGCTTGGGAACACAACTGTATGAAGCCGCACCGGAACCGAAACAGGCATGGTTCCACCCCGAAGCCGGGCATAATAATCTATACCAACATGGCGCGTTTAACGCGATTCAGGCGTTTCTGAAAAGCTTAGGCGACTAACTCTCGCGCTTTGTCCGTAATCGCTTTGGCCGTGATCCCGAAATACTCGTAGAGTTTCTCTGCCGGAGCGGAGGCTCCAAAGCCATTCATGCCGATAAAGGCATCGGCAAAACGTTCCCAGCCGAAACCGCTGGCCGCTTCCACCGCAATGGCCGGACCGCTGCCTAATACTTCATTGCGATAGGTTTCCGGCTGCTGCAAGAACAGCTCCTGACACGGCATAGACACTACGCGTGCCGCAATACCTTCGACTTTTAGGGCTTTCGCTGCTTCCACACAGAGGCTGACTTCGCTACCGGTACCGATCAACGTTACTTGCGGATTCTCTTCCGAATGTTCGCATAAGGTGTAAGCCCCATAGGCGCAGAGATTTTCTTCGGTATACTCGCTACGCAGGGAAGGTAAATTCTGGCGCGATAACGCGAGGATAGATGGCGTTTCGTTACTGGCCAGTGCTAATGCCCAGCACTCGGCAGTTTCCGCGGCGTCTGCCGGGCGGAACACGTTTAGATTCGGCATCGCGCGTAAACTGGCCAGATGCTCCACCGGCTGGTGCGTTGGGCCGTCTTCCCCGAGCCCAATCGAATCATGCGTCATCACGTAAATCACGCGCTGCTTCATTAAGGCCGAGAGGCGAATAGCCGGGCGACAGTAATCCGTGAAGACTAAGAATGTCCCGCCAAAGGGCACGAAACCGCCATGCAGTGCGATACCGTTCATGGCCGCGGCCATGCTATGTTCGCGAATCCCGTAATGGATATAACGCGCACCGAATGTCTCCGCAGAAAGCGCTTCTGCGCCTTTGGCGCGGGTATTGTTCGACCCGGTTAAATCCGCAGACCCGCCAAGCAATTCCGGCATATGCGGCGCAATCGCATCCAGCACATTTTGCGATGATTTACGGCTAGCGTCTTTGGGTTGTTTGCTCGCAATGTCTTGCTTAAGCGTCAAAATCGCCTGTTGCCAGCCATCGCTTAATTCGCCGGAGATGCGTTGTGTAAAGCCTTCAGCTTTGCCACTATTTTCCAGACGTTCATTCCATTCGCGATACGCATCCTGGTGCTGCTCGCCTAATTGCCGCCAATAATTCAAGATCGCATCAGGAATTTCGAACGGCGCATGCGGCCAGTTCAATTCTTTGCGCGTCGCGGCAATTTCTTCATCGCCGAGCGGGGAGCCATGTGTGCCCGCTGTGCCTTGTTTATTGGGCGAGCCATAGCCAATCACCGTACGGCAGGCGATCATCGAAGGTTTATCGCTTGCTTTCGCCTCATATAACGCCGATTGCACGGCAATGGGGTCATGCCCGTTGATCGATTGCACATGCCAGCCGCACGCCTCGAAACGTTTTACATGATCTTCCGAGGTGGTGAGCGACGTAGGCCCATCAATTGAGATGCCGTTATCATCAAATAAAATAATCAGTTTGCTCAGCTTCAAATGCCCGGCCAGTGAAATCGCTTCCTGACTAATGCCTTCCATCAGGCACCCATCTCCGGCTAGGACATAAGTGTAATGATCGACGACGTCATCACCGAATTCAGCCGCTAACGCTTTTTCTGCCATGGCCATGCCAACCGCATTGGCCAGCCCCTGCCCTAGCGGACCGGTCGTTGTCTCAATGCCTGCCGCCTCGCCATATTCCGGATGGCCACAGGTTTTTGCATGTAATTGGCGGAAATTCTTGATTTCATCCAAGGTAATATCCGCATAGCCTGTGAGATAGAGCAGCGAATACAGCAGCATAGATCCATGGCCGGTCGAGAGAATAAATCGATCGCGATCGGGCCAGTTTGGATGGCGCGGGTCGTATTTCAGGACATCGCTAAACAGTACAGTAGCGACATCGGCCATGCCCATCGGCATGCCGGGATGGCCGGAATTGGCCGCTTGCACGGCATCCATGCTCAGCGCGCGGATGGCATTGGCCAGGTCATAATGAGATACGTCGGAATGGGGGGCGAGTTTTGTCTGGGTCATAGGGCGCACTCTACTCATCTGCGGCAAAATGGAAAGTCTTTTCCGCGGATATCTGTGACAGTTCCATGAAGATTTTTTAAGCTTCTCGCTTGCCTGATTGGGCCATGCTATAGAAGAAGTATGAGCGCGGCCCATCCCCTAACTGAAGCCCAGATTGAGGCATTGAAAACACGCGTGCAGGCGTGGGGAGATTCGATTCAGGCATGGCGGCAAACTCAGCCGGTTGATACTGAAGGCCACCTTCCGCATGTGATGAAAGAAGAAGCCGACCCGACCGATCGGTCGAAAGTGCGACTGTCAGCGCAAACCTCTGAAGATCGCCGATTGGGTCAGGAAATCATCGATTTTTTACAGTCATTAAGTGATACTCCCTACCCGGTTTTGCAAGAAGAGCAGCCCGAGCATATCAACCGCGCGATATTGGCGCGCGCTTCTGCCGCCGCCAAACGTGGGCAGCAAGAAGCTAGCACTTTTTGGACGGTCGATCCGATCGATGGCACCAGCAATTTTATGTCTCCGGGTAAGAAGAAATATGGCATTCTGATTGGTCTGGCGCGTGAAGGAAAGCCGGTATTCGGCATGACCTATATGCCGGAGTTCGGGCTGATGACCTATGTCGGTGCCGATGGCAAAGCCTATCAACAGATCAAAGGCGAAGCACCAAAAGAGTTAAGCATTGCCGAACCAGAAGCCGATCAGCCCTTAAGCATTAGCCGGTATGTCAGCGATCATCTAAAGAAATTAGCCGAAGCCGACCCATCTGAAGAAAGGCTGAGCCATGTCACTCGACTAGCTCGAGGCGTGAAAGGCCTGAATATCGGCCACCGGCTGATTCGAGCGATAGAAGAAGGTGCCAGCATTGCCTCTTCGTTTTTACCCAATGGCTTGGCGCTTAGCGACAAAACCACTATTGCCGAATCCGACATCCCGCAGCTTTACGATGAGATTCCAATGTTAAACGGGAGTGGCGATGTCGCACGGCTAACCGGCGGCTCAATCTGGGATTATGTAGGCCGCGACGCCGTGTTGCGCGCAGCAGGGGCCGCTATGTTTTCGGCCCGCACCGGCGCACCGATTGCCTACACTTCCGATCCGCGGGATGCTTCTCCCCTTTACTGCGGAGAAACCTATATCGCGCATCCCAACACTATGCAGTCTTTAGATGTGACACCGGAAAAATTCTCACTTCCGGTCACAGGAAGATTAGCCGGTGTATAAAAAAGGCCCCGGTTGGGGCCTTTTTCACTTAAGTGCTTAATCGATTAAACCGATCTCTCGGTAATACCGTTCCGCCCCCGGATGCAGCGGCGCGGTCATGCCTTCGGTTGCCATCTCTTTTTTGTCGAGCGTGGCAAAGACGAAATGCAGCGTTTTAAACGCATCGAAATTGGTAAAGACCGCCTTCGTTACTTCATAGACCACATCTTCCGGAACATGCGTCGACGACACGAGTGTGGCTTTCACCCCAAAGGTCGTTACATCATCCGGGTTTCCTTTATACATTTCGCCGGGAATGGTGACTTTGCTATAAAATGGATATTCTTCGATTAACTGATCAATTGAGTCACCGGAGACCGGAATCAATTTAGCGTCGCAGGTGGTAGTCACTTCCTGAATCGAACCGTTCGGGTGACCTGCGGCGAACACAATCGCGTCAACTTTGTTATCGCATAACGCCTGTGCCTGCTCCGATGATTTCAGTTCGGATACCAGCGCAAAGTCGTCACGCGTCCAGCCTTTCATCCGCATCACTTCTTCCATATTTTCACGCATTCCGGAACCGGGGTTCCCGATATTAACGCGCTTGCCCTTCAGGTCGTCGAAGTTTTTAATGCCAGAATCCGCACGCGCTACAACGGTGAAAGCCTCGCTATGCAAGCTGAAAACCGACCGCAGATCTTTATTGGGACCGAATTGCTCGAACACGCCGGTACCGTTATAGGCACTATATTGCCAGTCAGATTGGGCAACGCCCAAATCTAATTCGCCTTGGCTGATCGCGTTGAGGTTATAAATGGAACCACCGGTCGACTCGACCGAGCAGCGGATGCCATGTTCTTTACGGCCGCGATTGACCAGACGGCAGATCGCACCACCAGCCGGATAATAGACCCCGGTGACACCGCCTGTACCAATGGTGACGAATTTACTTTGTGCCTGTGCCGGACTTTGGGCGAGCAATGCACCCACCATGCCAGCAGCTGCCAGCGTTACGAAAGACAGAAATTTCATGCTTGTCCCTTTGTTGTTAACGTCGATTACTAAGTAATACGCAGGAAACTAACAAAATCCGTTGCGGAAGACAATCACCGAAACATTTTGTTGATATATGTGGTCCAATAACGTTCGAGCGCGTGTAAAGTTTCGTTCGTATCTGCCAGTGCGTCTTCGTTCGGCTCGCCTTCCGCTAACTCACTGGAATGCCGATCATAGAGCGCTTCGATAGACTCACACAATTTCAGGCCTTTTTCCGAAAGGCGCACCCGCGTAGAACGTTTATCATGCGGAGATTTCTCCTGTACCAGGTAATCATTCTCGACCAGTTTCTTCACGTTATAAGAGACGTTTGAGCCAAGGTAATAGCCACGATTCGTTAACTCGCCAACGGTGAGTTGCTCATCGCCAATATTATAAAGTATCAGAGTTTGTACGTTGTTGATGTCTTCGACCCCATTACGATCCAGCTCGGTTTTGATGACATCGAGAAAGCGGCGGTGCAAACGCTCGATCAGCAGAATGCTTTCCATATAAGTCTGTTTCAACGGAATACCTCGTCTACGTTTTGTTTAAACAGTTATACACCGCAGCGCCTTAAAGGGAAAGCCCAGAAGTCGCGAAGTTCTTCGCACATCTAAAAAAACCCGCATCACCGAAAAAGTGATGCGGGTTTTAAACACTTAATAGTACGATGTTATGAGCGCTTATGCAGCATTCGACATATTTTTGCTCATGCGCTTGGTCGATTCTGAAATACGTTCGTTCAACGGTTCAGAAACCTGACTCGCAGCTTTAAACATCATTTCAGACATTTTAACTGACTCATTGATGAAATGTTCCATATTGGTTTTCATCACTTTGCTTTGCAGGTCGAACATATCGTTCAGCGTGCGGCAACCGAAAACTTCTTTGCTCATCTCAACATTTTGAGAGAATGATTTGTTCGCGTAATTGAACAGTTCCGCACCGATATTTTTACCGGCGTTTACAGCAATGCTGCTGCAGGTCACGGCAGTGTCGATATGGTCTTTACCCATATTCATCATGTCGTTCATTGAGCTGCTGGCTGCCTGAGCGGATTGACCGAATTGATCGTTGCCCGGCATACCTTTAAAGAACTGCGACGCATCCGGTGCGCCAGACATCATGTTACGCACAGCGTCCGCACCCATTTTCAACATGGCTTCAGATTGGTCAGCAAACATGTTTGTATTTTGTTTCGCTTGCGTGGTTGCTTGTTGCGTAGTTTTCTTTGCAGAAGCCGTAGCAGTATTCGTTGCGCGTTTAGCCGTAGTGCGTGCGCGACTAACTTTTTTCGCGGTAGCGTTTTTAGCAGTTTTAGGTTTGCGCGTTGCCGACGGTTTTTTCGTCGC
The DNA here is from genome assembly GCA_002346425.1 of Alphaproteobacteria bacterium UBA3002. Classification (GTDB taxonomy): domain Bacteria; phylum Pseudomonadota; class Alphaproteobacteria; order Rickettsiales; family UBA3002; genus UBA3002. The sequence goes on along the minus strand of DDZS01000078.1, from coordinate 31,215 downwards.
CGTTTTTTTGGTAGTGGCAGCCATGATTTTTCTCCTTGTACCCATCTAATTAGATAGTGCGGAATATAGGTTGACCTGCACACCCTGTCAAGCTATTGCAACGACATAGGAAACATATTGTTGCGATGCACAAAATCTGTGGCATTTTGACACAAGGAAATGAACAAATGGTTTCATCTTTGCAACACTCGGAAACGGGTGTCACGACACTCTCCGAAGAAGAGCAATTGCGTTACGAAATTCTTGAACGCGATATGGCGCGTTTAATGCGTTACATCGAGCAGATGCATCATGACATTACTGCTGTAGAATCGTCGCGTGCATGGCGCATTGGCTACCGCGTAATGTCTATCATTAAGCGCTGCCTCGGACGTCCGATCGGCAGCGATAGTTTCGCTTCGATTCATACGACTTATAGCAAGTATCATCATTGGAAAAAAACCCGTGGCTAATCTTTCGTTAGCGCAGACCGATGCGCGCCCCACATTATCGGTTATCATTTGTATTCATAATGCGCCGGACTATACCGAGATGTGTATCGACTCGGTATTGAAATTCACTCCGCAGCCTTACGATCTCATTTTGGTCAATGACGGATCGCGGGCGGAGACTACCGCCGTCGTTCAGCGTTTCGTGAAAGAATATGACCATATTCGTCTGGTTCATCACACCAAAGCGCTAGGCTATACCCGTGCTGCCAATGCGGGGCTGCGTCTGTCCAAAGCAGATTATGCCGTGCTACTCAACAGCGACACGTTAGTTTCCGAAGGATGGAGCGAGCAGTTAATTGCCTGCGCCGAAAGCGATGCAAAAATTGGCGTCACGGGCCCTTTATCCAACGCGGCTACTTATCAATCCGTTCCATATGTGTTTGATGACCGTGGGCGGTGGAAACAAAATGAATTAGCTGGCGATATCACCGTCAATAGTTTTGGCAAACTGGTGGCGGATGTTTCTGCTTATGCGTATCCCCGCGTTCCCGTAATCAATGGCTTTTGTTTTTGCATCAAACGTTCAGTGATCGATACGATTGGCTATCTGGATGAGGATACGTTCCCGCGTGGCTATGGCGAAGAAAATGACTTTTGTCTGCGCGCCGCTGATGCAGGGTATGAAATGGCCGTCTGCGATGCGGCTTATGTCTATCACGCCACCTCGCAAAGTTTTGGTGAAAAGGCACGCGAATCGCTCACCAAAAACGCGCATCACGCCATCCGTTCTAAGCATACGCAAGAACGCCTTGATGGCATCGATTATGCCTTACGAAATCACCCGGAAATGGATCAGGTTCGCGAGCGGATTCAGCAAGCCCTGCACGGATTGCCGGAGAGCACCACACCAGCTTCGCACCTACCTCCGCTAGCGACCGATCGTAGCGCCTATGCAACGCTATTTTTATTACCCGGATGTTCAGCCAAAGCAGGTGGTACGCAAGTGGTGGTGGAGCTGGCACGCGCCTTAAACCGTTTAGGGTATCCGGTTAAAATCGCCAGCACGCGCAGCAAGCGTAAAGAGTATGAAACCTTTTTTGCCGCCGACGCGAATCTTTTTGTCTATTATGAAAAGGAAGCGGAGCTGCTGCAAATGGCGCAGCGTTTTCAGATTGTCGTCGCAACGATCTTTTTATCGGTCGCGCTGATGAAGAAAATGCTACAGCACAAACCTTCTTTAGTGCCGATGTATTTCGTACAGGATTACGAACCCTTCTTTATGGATAAGCAGCCGGAATATAAGAAAGAAGCGGTTGCGAGCTACACACTGATTCCTGACTGTCATCTCTTTGGTATTAGCCATTGGGTCAAAGAAGTGATCGCGGAAAAGCATCAGAAAACGGTGCATGTCATCGCCCCGTCTTTCGATCAGGAATTGTTTTACCCAGACCTCGCCAGAGGGGAAAACCCAGTACCCGTGATCAGCGCGATGATTCGTCCGACGACGCCGTGGCGTGGTCCAAAACGCAGCATGCGCGTGTTAAAAGCCATCAAGGACCGCTTTGAAGATCAGGTGGAAATCCGCACCTTTGGATGCCCGCTCACCGAGATTGGTGGCTATGGATTAGAAACCGAATTTGACTTTTACCATTATGAAATCCTAGGACGCCGCCAAGTCGCGCAGCTCTTGCAAGCCTCTGATATTTTTTTAGATTTATCCGATTTTCAAGCTTTTGGCCGAACCGCATTAGAAGCGATGGCATGCGGCTGCGCCGTGATTGCTCCGCAAGCCGGAGGCGTCAACACCTATGCCACGGATGAAAAAGATTGCCTGCTGGTCGATACTGAAAATGAAGAAGCCTGTATCGCCGCCGCTTGCGAATTGGTTGAGGATGCGATGAAACGTCATGCGATGGCTCAGGCGGGTATGGAAACCGGACTACGTTACTCCAATCATCGTAGCGCCTTATCCTTTATCGATCTGGTCCATAGCCTCACCAGAGTCGATGCGGAACCGGTCGTTCAATCGGCTTCAAATACGTGAATACGCTCCGGGTTAGCTCTCACTGAGACCTGATCGCCCGGCTGATAATGATGATCATGCGGGACCACGGCCTGCACCCCTTCTCCACAATTTAGGGTCAGCAATAACTGATCTTGCGGGCCAGTACATAACACATGCTCGATTTTGCCCATCACCTCAGACGGCTGCGGATCAATATGCAAATCATAGGGCCTGAAGCCTGCTAATATGCTACCGGTTTTATTGGTATCGACGGCGAAGCGGCCCAGACAGGAACGAATTTCCCGACCATCGCTTGTGGCTTTCAGCAGATTCATATCACCCAGCGCAAGAGCGGCAAATTGATCGACCGGATGGTGATAGAGGTCATGCGGTGTCCCTTGTTGGCGTATCTGCGCGGACGCATCCATCAGCACAATCGTATCGCCCATTTGCAAGGCTTCGCTCGCGTCATGGGTCACCATCAGTGCGGTCACGCCTTCTTCGCGAATTAACTGCAGCGTGTCGCGCCGTAAGCGCACTCGGCTATCGGGATCGAGATGCGCAAAGGGCTCATCCAGCAACAAAATCTTCGGAGACGGAGCGAGTGCGCGCGCCAGCGCCACTCGATGCTGCTGCCCGCCAGAGAGTTGGTGTGGGTAATGCCCGGCTTTATCTTCCAGCCCGATATGCTTGAGCAGGTCCTGAATACGCGCCTCACGATTAGCGGCGGTGTGCAACCCAAACCCAATATTCTCAGCCACGGTTTTGGTTGGGAACAAAGTTGGCTGTTGAAACACCATCCCTACCGCGCGATCCTGCGGGGCAACCCAATGCGTTGCGTCAGACACGCACATCTCGTCGAAATGAATGCTACCACGCGCCGGTTTTTCCAATCCGGCAATGAGGCGCAGTAACGTGGTTTTACCGCAGCCCGACGGCCCTAGCAGACAAGCGAAACTCCCATCCGGGATACTGAATCCGATACGTGGAATGATGAGCGTGTTGCCGACGCCATATTCCAATTGTTGTATGCTTAATTTTGCCATGCGGGTTGCTCCGTCGCCTGCATACGCGTCAGCGCCGGAAGACGCAAGCCTAACTGCTGCCAGGCGATCACGCAGACGGCCAGCAGACTGATCGCAATCAGCATGAGTGAGGGAACGGAAGCCTGCACCAATAATCCGTCCTGCGCGAGGCTATAGGTACGAATCGCCAGCGTATTTACGTCAAAGGGGCGCATGAGAAGCGAGGCTGGCAATTCTTTCATCGTATCGGCAAAGACCAGCAATCCCCCAACCATAATACTGCCCCGTAAATGCGGCCAGTGCAGTTCTCGTATTATTCGCCCTTGCGAGGTACCCAGCAACCGCGCAGCATCATCCACAGAAGGGCTGATCGTGCGCAGGCCCGAATCTATGGCTCCAAAGGCCACGACTAAAAACCGGTACATACAGGCTAGCACCATCGCAAACAGGCTGCCAGTTAAAAATAACATCGGACGCTCCCCTGTCAGGTGCTCGATGCCAGTGGCAATGCTGCGGTCCAGTAGCAATAACGGCATAAACACCGCAACGGCCACAACGGAGCCGGGCACCGCATAGCCGATGGTCGCCGGGCGAATCCAACGCGCCATTTGTGGGCGATGGCGCACGGCATAAGCAAAGATCGTTCCGATAACGCAGGCAAGGAACGCCGCGCTAACGGCCAGTATCAGCGAGGTCGTGGCTGCATGATAGTTCCAGCCATCATTCCAATAACTACTATTTAACAATGACCAAAATAGCAATTGGCCGACCGGAATTACAAAGCCAATCACCACTGGTAGGCTACACGCCGCGCATAAAAACCAACCGCGTTTTTTGGAAACATTGAGGAGCCGAATACGCCGCGCCTGACTGGCGGGCTGCATCTGCTGCCAATCACGCCGCGAAAACCGTTCCAGCCATAGGGCAAATAACACGACCAGCAGCAGCATGATTGCCAACCGTGCTGCTGTAACCAAATCCCCCATTCCGGCCCAACTTTTATATATCGCGGTGGTAAAGGTGGACACTCCAAACAGTGAAACAACGCCAAAATCCGCTAGCGTTTCCATCATCACCAACGCCACGCCAATAGCGAGTGCGGGACGTGCGATTGGCAAAGCCACGCGCCATAGCCATTGGCGCGTCGGCACGCCGCACAGCTGCGCCGCTTCGAACCAGCTTTCGCATTGCCGCCGAAATGCCAGCCGCGCGAGAATATAAACGTAAGGATAGAGCACAAGAGAGAGCACCAGCACACTGCCGGCAATCGAACGAATATCGGGGAACCAGTAGTCGCCATAGGCTAGACCGCTTGCGTCACGCAGCAGGTCCTGTATCGGCCCAGCAGCGTCAAACCAATGCCCGTAAATCAGCGCCATGATATAGGCGGGGATGGCAAGCGGTAATAACAGCGCCGCTTCCAATACGCGGCGCAGCGGAAAATCATAAAGCGTGATATACCACGCGGCCATCACTCCGATAGCGAGGCTTAACGCGCCAGTACCCAGCGCGAGTAACAAAGAGTTAGCAACGTAAGCCGCGTAATCGAGCGCGAGCGGCTGCGCCGTGCCGCCCATCCAGCCTGCGGCGGTCACCAGCAGACTGACGATGGGCAGGCAAAGCAGCAGCGCTAGCCCACGCGTGAGCACTTATTCCCAACCGACTTTGGCAAAGATCGCCATCGCTTTGGCGTTCAACTCTCCCAGCATTTCGACTGGCACTTGCGGTTTCGGTTCAAAGCCCCAAGCTTGTAATACCGGATCGGCCGCAACATTCGGATTCGCCGGATATTCTTTGTTATGCTTGGTAAAGAATTTTTGCGCTTCTTCCTGGGTCAGAAATTCAAAGAATTTCGTCACCGCTTCTTTTTTGTCGCTAGCTTTCAACATGCCGACACCGCGGATATTCACGTGTGGGCCTTTGCCGTCCATGCTTTTTACAAATACCGGCTGCAGCTTTTTCGCCAATTTCCGGTCACTCGGATCGTCGCTCGTCAAGAGCTGACCAAAATAATAAGTATTCGACAAAGCCACGTCGCCGACACCGGTTGCAATCGCGCGCAACTGATCGCGGTCGCCACCTTCGGGCTGGCGTGCCATCGCATCCACGACTCCAGCGGCCCATTTGGTCGCCTCTTCTTCGCCGCGACGGTAGATCAAATCTGCCAGTAACGATTGGTTATACGCATTGGTTGACGAACGGACCAATAAACGGTCCTTCCACGTCTCATCTTCAATATCTTCATAATATTGCAGCGCGCTTGCTCTTACTTTGTCTTTATTGATGAAATAAATCCGTGAGCGCATGGCAACGCCCATCCATAAATCGTCTTTCTGACGCAACATCTGCGGAATATTTTGTTTAATCACGTCTGACGTTACGGGCTGTAACAATCCACTCGCTTGCAAGGGATAAAGATTCGCCACATCCGCCACAATCACCGCATCTGCTGGCGTGTCTTCACCTTCCAGCGCCAGGCGTGAATCCAGCGCCGCACGATCGACCGTGGTCATTTTGACATGGATGCCGCTTTCCTTTTCAAAAATATCCAGAAGCGGGCGCACCAAATGCTCTTCGGATGCCGAATAGACATAGATGGTTTCCGGCTCTTCTTCCGCCGCCCAGACCGAAGGGGTCAGGCCGAGTAAAAGAAGTAAACTGACGCATAATGCGCTGAGACGAAGTAACATAGGGATTCCTTCCTGTTATCAATGAATGATGCGCGAATTGATAATGATTCGCAAAAGCAGAGTCAAGCGCGAAGGCTTAGGGTAAATGTGGTAAATGCTGCAACCGCTCGCGCAATGCACGCCGCAGCGTTTGTGCAAACCAGTGGCGTTCTATCGGTGCTAACCATGACCCAATTTCAAACTCGCGCCCGCGCTGCACCACCACTAAGGGATCGCGCTCTTCTGAATGGAGGACATGAAGAAAGGCTGGCTCCAACGCGATCACTTCATCACGCCGTCCATAATGCCGGTGAATTTTAAGATGCTCTGCATCGAGATAGATATGCTCATATTGATCATACAGCTGTGCGCGATAATGGCGGAAGGCAAGGTAAATCAATAGCGCATCCATCCCCATGAATCCGATGACAGGCCAAGCGCCGATGAGCCACAGCACGCCGCCAGCAAATAAACTGAGTAAACTGACACACAGCATCAGCCGGGCAAATCCGCGTTCGCTTAAGGCGTGCGAACGGCGCAATTGCATATCCAAAAACACATGGTTGGCCCGGTCTGTATTTTCGATGATCATGGCGTTACGATACCCTAGAGAGTATGCCGCTGCAATGCAGCATATAAAGTCTTATCTTTAAAGCGCTTCCCGTTTTCTTCTCATGTATTTTTATGATAGAATAAAACATGTTTCGCATGACTGCCGCATCGCTGGATACTCAACCCCTAGTGCATAGTTATGGATTATGCGAACGCGTCAGCCCCGACTGGTTTGCCGAGCCGCTAAACGTGATCTCTAATCTTGGCTTTCTTATCGTCGCTTGCTTGATTTACCGTGAATATAAATCGCATCCCGATTTGAGAGGACAATGGATTTGGGATGTGCGCGCGCTCACCTTTCTGATCTTCTTTATCGGCATCAGCAGCATTACTTTCCATTCCTTCCCTTCGCGTTTGACCGAGATGATGGATGTGATTCCGATCGTGACGTTTATTATTCTGTTTTTCCTCAGCATCATCGTACGCATCGGTAAAACTAACTGGTTCCAAACGCTAATCTGCTTCCTTGCTTTTTTGGGCACCACACATATGTTGGTCACCCAATTCCCCAACGCGATGAATGACTCCATCGGGTATCTTTCCAGTATGATGGCGTTGATTATGATTGCGGTGCATCTACATATCTCTCGCCGCCCTTCCTCGCATCAGTTCTTACTCGCAGCACTTGTGGGGGTCGTCTCGCTGTTTTTCCGTGCGGTCGACAATGATGTCTGCGAACAATGGCCTTTCGGCACGCATTTTCTCTGGCACACGCTGAATGCAGTGTTGCTATTCATTCTGATGAAACAGGTGATACGCAACGTGAATCGTGAAGCGCGGATTGAGCGCATGAAGCGCGCCGGACTCACGTAAACGAGCGTAACATGCAAAAAAGCGCTTTCATGAAACTTTTATTCGCCCTATCACAACAAGTATGAATCCTGAAGAAATGCTCCCCCGCCATCTGGCATATTGCGAACGCGCGGGCGATCCGGGTTTCTGGGCCGAACCTCTTAATTTCCTATCGAACGGCTTTTTCATTCTGGTCGCCATACTCGGCATCCAGTTATTGCGGGGCATTTCGTGGCGTGCCTATTGGGACGTCGTCGCCCTTTTAATCAGCCTGTTTGTCATCGGTATCGGTAGTGGTCTATGGCATAGCGTGGCCACCAAATGGGCGGTCGTGGCCGATGTGATACCGATTTATGTCTTTATCAATCTTTATATTTTCAGCCTCTTTATCCGGCTGATCGGGCTGCATTGGTTTAAGACCCTGCTGATCTGGCTGGTCTTTTCCGCCTGTAATGTGTGGATCCAAACCAATGTCCCTTCCGACGTGTTGAACGGCTCACTGATGTATATCCCACCACTGGTCATGCTTGGCGTGGCGACCACGTGGCTGCGCCTACAATATAAACATAGCTGGAAACCGATGGCGGCCATCTCAGTATTATTCCTGATTTCACTGACCTTCCGCACCATCGACACCAGCATTTGCAGCAGTTTTCCTTATGGCACGCATTTCATCTGGCATACGCTAAATGCCTGGGTACTCTACAGTCTGGTGAAATTACTAGTTCCGAAACAGGCTTAACGCTTTTTCATAGGCGGTTCATCCCAACTTGCCAAAATTTTGCCATCATGCTATCCGGCAGCGATGTTTGATTCAGTCTTGATTGCAAACCGTGGCGAAATCGCCATTCGTATCATGCAGACCGCTAAGCGGATGGGCATGCGTACCATTGCCGTCTATTCGGAAGCGGATACCAATGCTTTGCATGTGCGGCAGGCAGATGAAGCGGTCTATATTGGCCCCTCCCCCGCATCCCAAAGCTATCTGAATATGGAAGCCCTGCTCACCGCGATCGATCGTAGCGGCGCGCAATGCGTGCATCCGGGCTATGGCTTTTTGTCGGAAAATGAAGAATTTTGTAAAGCCGTGCGCAAAATGGGCGTTGCCTGGGTCGGCCCGGGGCCGGATGCTATCCATAAAATGGGCGATAAAATCGAGTCCAAAAAAATCGCCAATGCCGCAGGCGTGAATACCGTCCCCGGCGTGATGGATGCGATTGCCGATCTGGAAAAAGCCAAGCAGGTCGCCAGCGAAATCGGCTATCCCGTCATGATCAAGGCCGCTGCCGGCGGTGGCGGGAAAGGGATGCGCGTCGCGCGCAGCGAAGCCGATCTGGAGCAAGGCATGGGCCTCGCCTCTAGCGAAGCGAAATCCTCCTTTGGTGATGCTCGCGTGTTTATCGAAAAATTCTTTGACGATCCGCGTCACATTGAAATTCAGATTCTGGCCGATCAGCATGGTAATGTATTGTCACTGGGTGAGCGGGAATGTTCTATTCAGCGCCGTCACCAGAAAGTGATTGAGGAAGCGCCGAGCTCGTTTGTAACGCCTGAAATGCGCGAAGAAATGAGCCGCCAATCAATTCAGCTCGCCAAAGAAGTGGGCTATGCATCGGCGGGTACGGTTGAATATATCGTCGATCAGGATGGGAAATTTTATTTCCTCGAGATGAACACCCGCCTGCAAGTAGAGCATCGCGTAACGGAATTAGTTACCGGGATTGATCTAGTGGAACAAATGTTCCGCGTTGCTGCAGGCGAAGCATTGAGCTTCACGCAAGAAGAAGTGAAACTCGAAGGTTGGGCATTTGAAAGCCGTATCTATGCAGAAGATCCCGCACGCGGTTTCCTTCCCTCTACCGGTCGTGTGACACGTTACCAAACGCCTGAAAGCAACGGCAAACTGGTCATCGACACCGGCGTGTATGAAGGCGGCGAGGTCAGCATGTTCTACGACCCGATGATCGCCAAATTCTCAACCCATGGCGCGACGCGCGATGCGGCGATTGAAATCATGCGTAGCGCGTTGAATGAAACCATCCTGCGCGGCATTGCGCATAATATTCCGTTTCTGGATGCGGTGCTCGGCCATGAGCGTTTCCAGAAAGGCGAAATTTCCACCAACTTCATTGAGCAGGAATACCCCGCCGGTTTCGCGGGCGATGTGCTCGACTCTGAAGCCAAAGCGATTTGCATGGCTGTCGCCATCTTCTGTTTCCTGCGCAATATCGAACGCGCAACGCAAATTTCCGGCCAACTCCCGCACCGCAAGCGTGCGATTGGTCAGCGCTGGGTCGTCTCGATTGGCAAAAGCAATTACCCCGTCTATGTCCGGGCACGCGAACATGGTTATGATATTGGCTATGATAGCGGCCTGATCGTGATTCGTTCCTCATGGAAGCTAGGTAATCCGTTATTCCAAGGCACCGTCAACGGTATGCCGGTCAGTGTTAAATCCCGCTCGCTGGCAGAGGGGCATCAACTTAGCTACGCCGGATACGATGTCCGCGTCGTCGTGCGCGAACCGAATGTCGCCGAGCTCGCGCAATATATGCCAGAACCGGCGGATGGGGTTGGCGATCACGAACTCGTGGCGCCAATCACCGGACTGGTTACGAAAATCTTCGTGACAGAAGGTCAGGAAGTGCGGGAAGGCCAGCCGCTATGCATCATTGAAGCGATGAAAATGGAGAATATTCTCTATGCCGATCACGATGCGACCATTGAGAAAGTGCATGTTTCCGCGCCGGGCAATGTCTCCGCGGATGAAGTGCTTTTGACTTTTGCGTAAACTTCGTTACTTTACTTAAATGCATTCCAAAACGGTACATGTAGTGGTCTCGGGCCGCGTTCAAGGCGTCGGTTATCGCGCGTGGACCAAAGCCAATGCGCGTAAGCGCGGTTTAAGCGGCTGGGTTCGTAATCGGCAAGATGGTTCTGTCGAAGCGGTGTTTGCCGGGGCGACTGATCAGGTGGATGACATGCTAACCGCGTGTAAGGAAGGCCCATTGGCCTGTCGTGTCCGCGATATTTCCGTTTCAACCTGGGACGATGCGCCGACTCAGGAATTCGAAATGAAAGAAACCGTTTAAGCGGCTTTCAATTCCGATTCGGATTTCAGCACCCGATCCCCATCTTCTTGTTTGATTAAATAGGCCGGGTTATCCTTGCTGGCATCGCGCGTAATTTCGCTGCCATTGATGGTACGGGTCACTTTAGAGGTGAATTTTTCCTGCACCTCGCCGGTGCCTTCACCATTTCCCCAGTTCCATTTTACATTGCTGCCCTTGCGAAAACTCATCGATTCCTCCTTGGTTTGTCCACCCAAGATGGCGAGAGTGGAATTAAAGATCGATTAGGAAATGCCGCGTAAATTGCTCTCGCAACACGCGATCCACCTCCTCCATCGACACTTTGACACCTAAGTCATGCAGGCTAGTCACACCGAATTCGCGAATGCCACAAGGCACTATACCACTGTAATGCGACAGATCGGGGTGGACGTTCAGCGCAATCCCGTGCCACGTCACCCAGCGTTGCACGCGGATGCCCAGTGCCGCGATTTTCTTTTCCGTCGCGCCGACTTTCACCCATACGCCAACCCGCCCCTCGCGGATTTCTCCGGTAACGCCAAACACCGCAAGCGTATCAATCAACCATTGCTCAAGTGATTGCACAAATGCGCGCAGATCTGGCTTTTTCCCTTCGGCTTCCGCGCGTTTTTGCAAGTCTAGCATCACGTAAGCAATCCGCTGGCCGGGGCCGTGATAGGTATATTGACCGCCGCGCCCGGTTTGATGGACAGGAAAGCGCGCTTCAATCAAGTCATTCGTTTTAGCACTGCTACCCGCGGTATAAAGCGGGGGATGTTCGACCAGCCAAACCAGCTCTTCTGCTTGATCTTGCTGTAATAACTCTACACGTTGACGCATCATATTGATCGCCGTTTCATAAGGCGTCAATCCGGGCGTGGTCTGCCAATCCATCAGTTTTTTTGCAGTCCGAGATAGGAAAACTGTTCCGGATTTTCTTTCCAGCCTTCCCGTATTTTAATAAATAAAAACAGATGCACCGGACAACCCAACTGCTCAGCGATATCACGGCGCGCCGTCTCACCAATGGTTTTCAACATGCTGCCACCTTTGCCGAGAATAATCTTCTTCTGGCTCTCGCGCTCGACATAGACAATCTGATTAATTTTAACCGATCCGTCGCGCTTTTCCTCCCAAGCCTCAGTTTCCACGGTTAGGCTGTAAGGAAGTTCTTCGCGCAGACGCAGAAACAATTTCTCGCGCGTGATTTCGGAACTTAAAAGACGTTGCGACATGTCCGTCACCTGCTCTGGCGGGTATAAATAGGGACTGGTCGGCATTGCCGCCGCAAACTGTGTTTTCAGTTCGGCCACCCCATCCCCGGTTAATGCGGAAATATAATAGGTCGCCGCAAAGTCATAATATGCGGCGCAAGTTTGTGTTAGCTGCAACAAGACGTCTTTTTTTACTTTATCAATTTTGTTGAGTACCAGCACCACATGTTTGGAGCCCGGAACCTGATCACGCAGACGTTCCAGCAATAATTTGGTTTCCCCCTTGATGCCACGCACCGCGTCTACCAAGACCGCTACCACATCCGCATCGCCCACTTGTTGCCACGCACAGCTGACCATCGCTTGCTCGAAATGATGCTTTTTCGGCGCTTCAAATACCCCCGGAACATCCACCAGAATCAGCTGCGTGTCGCCTTCCATCACAATCGCTAAAATACGATGCCGCGTAGTCTGCGCTTTTGGCGTAACGATCGCCAGTTTTTGCCCTGCCAATTGATTCAACAGCGTTGATTTTCCGGCATTTGGCGCACCAAGAAAGGTTACGAATCCGCAGCGGCTCATAGTCCTACCTGTGCGAGTAACGCTGCCGCCGCATCACGCTCAGCCGCTTTTTTAGATTTTGCCTGTGCCTGTGCCGATCCACGTTTTTCGACTGTTACTTCAATAGTGAAGACGGGGGCATGGCTAGGACCATGGGTCTCAATCACCTGATATTCCGGCAGCGGCAATCCTTGCTTCTGCGCCCATTCCTGTAAGGTCGTTTTCGGATCTTTGGGCGGCTCGTTTAATTTTAACGCCAGTTCATGCCAATGGCGGTGCACAAATTGCCGCGCCATGTCATACCCACCGTCGAGAAAGAGCGCGCCGATCATTGCCTCACACGCATCTTCCAGATTGGATGGATTGTGCCGCCCATCATTATCTTCCTCGCTATCAGACAGGATTAATGCCTGATCGAGCCCAATGCTCAGCGCGACCGCTACTAGTGTTTCGCCACAGACGAGTGCCGCAAAGCGGCGCGCCAGCTCACCTTCCGGCGCATCCGGATACATGGTGTAGAGCAATTCCGCGATCAGCAGTCCTAAGACCGAATCGCCAAGGAACTCCAACCGTTGATTATTAAACGGCAATCCGTCTTTTTTTTGCGCGCATGACGGATGCGTCAACGCCTGCAGCATAAGTGGCGAAGCGCGATATTCCTGCCATGTAACGGCCTCGCTCAACGAATCACCTTAAAGAAACGATCGCCGCGAATCAGCTCGCCCCAACTCATCGGATCGGTCAGCGAAACATCCGCAAACACATTAAACGAAATCAGAATAATTTCGGCGCGACCAACGATATATTCCCGCGGCACATAGCCGAAACCATTTGGCGCGCGACTATCTTCCGAGTCATCGCGATTATCGCCCATCACGAAAATTTCCCCTTCGGGCACCAGAAATTCCTTCGTGTTATCCAAACGGCCAAAGCCCGTCATATCGAGCACTTCATACGATTTCCCCGTGGGCAATTCTTCTTCATACCGTAGCACCGGCCCATTCGGTTTGCCAGGAATCGGAAAGTTGAAATCGTCGATACGATCATAAGTTAGAAGTTCCCCATTGAGGATCACCCGTCCATCCAGCACGCGGATACGATCACCCGGTAAGCCGATCACCCGTTTGATGAAGTTGATTGAGGGCGTATCGGGATTGCGAAATACGATCACATCGCCTCGCTCCGGCATTGCGTCCGAGGTGCGCCCTTCCATCCAATTGACACTGGCGGCAAACGGAAACGAATAGCGCGAGTAGCCATAGGAATATTTGGATACGAACAGAAAATCCCCTTCCAACAATCCCGGGCGCATCGAACCCGAGGGGATATGAAACGGTTCGAACAAAAAGCTGCGAAACAACAGAGCCAGACCCAGTGCAAATGCCAGGGTTTTGATATTATCAAATAGGCCGCTTTTATGTTTTGCCATAGTTCCTTCGTCTTGATTACCGCCTGCATACCGGCTAGCCCCCCTGCAAGGCAAGCTGGAAATGGCCTTCGCCGTATGCAATTGCCGCAATCCTCTTTCTTTTGCGCGTTTCATCCATTACATAAAGAGTATGCAGCATTTATTTGATACGACCGGTCTCAATCAGCAGACCGCGCTTTCTATTTTATCTGACACCCTGCATGGGCTGGATGATGGTGAATTATTTCTGGAATGGACCAGTTCGGAAAATTTTCTGCTGGATGACGGGCGGCTTAAAAATGCCAGTACCGACATCACGCAAGGTTTTGGCATGCGTGGCGTGCTGGGCGAAGCATCCTCATATGCGCATAGCAATGAATTTAGCGAAGCGGCCCTGAAGCGTGCGGCAGAAACCGTACGTGCCGTCAATTACGGGCAGTCTCCATCTCAGGCCGATACCCATGCCCCGCTTGGGACGAATAAGCAGCTTTATATGCAGGATAATCCGCTGGAAGCCGTGGCGACCAAACAGAAGATCGCCACCCTTCGGGCAATCGACACGTATCTGCGCGACAAAGACACGCGCGTCCGCCAAGTGAGCGCCTCGCTTGCCGGTGAAGTGCAACATGTAACCATATTGCGCGCCGATGGACAGATGATCAGCGATATTCGTCCTCTGGTGCGACTGAACGTGTCTGTTGTGGTCGAAAAAGACGGCAGGTTGGAAAGCGGCTCTTCCGGCGCAGGGGGGCGTGTGCTATACGCAGATTATTTGCAGGAATCGAATTGGCAACGCCAAGCAGACGAAGCCTTACGCCAGGCGTTGGTCAATCTTGAGGCCCGCCCCGCGCCAGCCGGAGAAATGCCGGTAGTGCTAGGCCCGGGCTGGTGTGGCGTATTGCTTCATGAAGCCGTCGGCCATGGCCTGGAAGGCGATTTTAACCGTAAGGGTACCTCTACCTTCTCGGGACGTGTGGGCGAACAGGTAACTTCCAAAGGCATTACCATTGTCGATAATGGAACGATTCCGGATCGCCGGGGTTCTTTAAACGTCGATGATGAAGGCACCCCCACGGGCGAAACTGTGTTAATCGAGGACGGCATTTTGAAAGGTTATATGCAAGATCGCATGAATGCGCGGTTGATGGGTGTACCCGCAACCGGCAATGGTCGTCGCGAATCTTATGCGCATCGCCCCATGCCGAGGATGACCAATACCTATATGCAAGCAGGATCGCATAGCCGCGACGAAATGATCGCCTCAGTAAAACGCGGTCTTTACGCCACGCATTTTAGTGGGGGGCAAGTCGACATCACCTCCGGCGATTTCGTTTTTAATGCTTCCGAAGCCTATATGATCGAAGATGGCAAAATCACGACGCCGGTCAAAGGCGCCACTTTAATCGGCAATGGCCCCGTCGCCATGCAAAAGGTTCGGATGATTGGTTCAGATATGGCATTGGATGAGGGAATTGGCACCTGCGGCAAAGGGGGACAGTCGGTCCCCGTGGGTGTCGGACAACCCAGCCTGCTGATCGATCCAATTACCGTTGGCGGTACGGCTACCGCATAGCCGTCACCCAATGTTCTGATTTTCGCAACTGACAGCGCAGCTCATTTGCGATAATGACAACACATGCAGCATTTAAAACGATTGCTTGAACAGCAAGGCTGGACCCAATCGCAACTGGCGGATCTATTGGGACGCAATCGCTCAGCCGTCACCCATCTGCTGCAAGGCAGCCGGCAGCTTAAAGCAGATGAGGTTGTGAAAATAGCACATGCGTTCAATGTATCTTTTGCTGAAGTATTAGGTGAAGAAGCTACTTCAGTCGCTGTTACAAAAACACCCCTTGCCCAAGCAACCACCCCGCCAGTTGAAAAAATCTTAACAAAAGAAGTTGTGGTTGAAAAACCGGTCCCAGTGGAAGCTTCGATTCAATTTCACATCCCACCCAGCACAACATTAGCGCGCCACCCTGCCATACGCAAACAAGGACAGCATTATGTGTTTCGTTTATCTCAACCCGCAAACGGTACGCAATATTGCATAGAAGTCACCGGGCGCGAGGTCGATCACTTAGGTATCATTCCCCATGATATCGCCTTCATTGGTCCGGGTTATCAGGAAGGTGATCTGGTTTTGGTAGAGCATCAATCGCAACAAGACTGGCGGCATGAGTTGCGCTTATACCAACCACCCTATCTCAAAAGCTTCTCGAGCTTAGAAGGGCAATTTCATGCATTACATGAAGAACGCGCCACCGTGCGGATTTTAGGCGCGGTTTACGCAGTGACCCGAATGTATCGCGGCTAACTAAGCGATGAGCTGACCGGAAGCCAAAAAGGCAAAAAGCCCTATGGCACACAGGCTAGCGACCATCAGCCACTGATAAGGTGACAATGTAGTTACGATTTGTTTCATAGCATCTTGTTTTGTTATGTTTTCTTTTTCTTAACATAAAAACAGATACGACTCACGTTAAAAACGGGTTGCGATTGCTGCAACAATGAAGAAATGTTATCCGCGGGCGGCTTCTGTGGCTAATCCGCCATCCTGCTGGCTCAAGCGGTCAACGGCAGATCCGTTGGTGGCGCGTTGTTCTAAGATCGATTGGATGCTGGATGGCTTGCGGCCATGCGTAACCCGATCCACCATAGAGCGCGTATTACTCCCTACGTCTTGCATAAATTCACGGCTCTCTTTCATGCCATGTTCCATGAAAGCCAGCGCACCGGTGACGCTGCTCAACGATTTGCCGGCAATTGATAATTCGCCGACTTCTTTCGTGCCCGGCTGCTTATAGTCCGGGCCTTCTTTGGTTTGGGATTTGGCCACTGCTGGCGCGTCGATCTCTTTGCCATCGTCATCCAGCTCTTTGCCTTCCAACTGCGCTTTGCGTTCGTAATATTTCTTCGACGCGGCATTTCCGCCAACCCACATCGTGCCCACGATAGACGCCGTCAATACCGTACCCATCGCGCCTAACACGCCATCGGCCAAGCTGGTGGCATGCGCCCACGGCCCCATATTCGCAAGAGCTTCAATCCCCAGTCCTGCGCCAATACCGCCTAAGGTCGCCGCAACAACCAATCCGGCTGCGATCAGCAATCCTGAAAATGCCGCGAACATGGTGGTTCCAGTAGGAGCTTTGTTTTTGAATTCATCCCAAGCTTCATGCATGGCTGATTTTTCGATGATCTGCTCACGCAGTTTTTCGGGTAATTTCTCCAAAAAATCGTGTTCAGTAACCAATTTATGCTTATGCGCTTTGATTAATTTTTCACTGCCGCTATGCCCTAAATCGGCTAAATCCGCTGCATTGCTGGGTTGACTGGCCCCGTGATCCGCCATTTGAGCTTTCTGGGTAACGGATGTGGCATCCCCCTGGGCAAGCGTACCCGTATCCGGCGCTGCGGCGCCAGTGGCTTGGTTCGGGTCTACAATCATGTTTGGGTCTGTCATACTATTCTCTTACTGTTTAGTATAACCGAAATGCTTCCATTTTATGTGAAGATTCTATGACGATTGCGCCATAAATACGCTCTATTGCACGCTGTTAGACTGGCTTTTGTATCACTTTTTAGTATAGTTCTCCGATGGCTCTGACAAAAGCAGCGATTCATGAAATGTTTGCCACCTTAGCGCAGGCAAATCCCGAACCGGTCACCGAATTGCTTGCCCCGAACCCGTTTTGCTTATTGGTAGCCATCATATTATCTGCTCAAGCTACGGATGCGGGGGTGAATAAAGCTACCCCTGCCTTGTTCGCTGTGGCGGATACGCCAGAAAAAATGGCCGCATTGGGGGAAGCGCAGATCCGCGATTATATTAAGACAATTGGCCTCTTTAATTCCAAAGCCAAAAATGTGTGGTTGATGAGCCGTAAATTACTTGATGAGTTTGAGGGGCAGATCCCTCACACGCGCGAGGCCTTGCAGTCCCTGCCCGGCGTCGGGCGAAAAACCGCAAATGTTTGGCTGAATTGTGTGTTAGGCCAGCCCACCATTGCGGTAGATACCCATGTGTTTCGGGTGGCAAATCGTACCGGTCTCGTCAAAGCGGCGACGGTATTAGAAACAGAGAAACAATTAGAAAAACGCATCCCCAAGGAATGGTTGCGTCACGCCCATCACTGGCTGATTTTACACGGACGCTATGTCTGTAAAGCACGAAGCCCGCAATGCGCGGTTTGCAGCATTGCGGGCCTGTGTCAATTTAAAGCGAAAACCGCTTAGGCAGCGTCGCCAAAGTTGAAGTCGCTGGCTTTCAGCGCGTTATCATGCACCATATTATCATACAGTTTGAAGATCACGTTATCGTCATATGAAACGATGATCTCAGTCGCACTTGTTGATTTATAGGTATTGATATCTAAGTCGCTGAATGCATTGATATCGTCGTTGAAGAAATTAATCTTATCCATACCGAAGGTAAAGCCAACAATAACGTCTGCTGCATCGTTAGAGAAATCGCCATCGCCGAAGACAAAAGTATCTTTCTCTGTGCCGCCCATTGCGAAGTCAGCACCGCCACCAATGAAGCTAAACGTGTTAGAGCCGCGTGTATCGATCATGATATCGTCACCAGCGCCGCCTACCAGATGGTCATTGCCATCTTCGCCAGCCAGCAGATCGTTGCCTGCATCACCAAACATTGTGTCATTGCCAGTCCAACCATACATCGCATCGTGACCTGCGCCACCGTAGATGACATCGTTACCTTGGTCGCCGCCCAGATAGTCATTGCCGTTTTGGCCAAAGATTGTGTCTTCGCCAGACCAGCCAAAGATAACGTCCACGCCATCGCCACCGATCAGGCGGTCGTTACCGTTGCCGCCGCCCAGATAGTCATCACCAGCGCCGCCATTTAATGTGTCATTGCCGTTATCGCCATATAATTGGTCGTTGCCGTCATTACCAGCGAGCATATCGTCGCCGAAATCACCACCGATACGGTCGTTACCGGCACCACCATTCAGGGTATCATTACCGTACCAGCCCCACAGATTGTCATCACCTGCACCGCCGTTTACTACATCATCGCCTTCATTGGCGTAGACAAGGTCGTCACCGCTGGTACCAGCGATTTGGTCGTTATTTTCCGTTCCTACTAATACTGACATTACACACTCCTATTCATTCTTAATGGTTAAAATTCAGCAAAAGAATGCCCTCCTACTAGCAGGCATTTTTACCTTTGTTAAGCATATTTTAACCATATTTATGGTGTATTTATGAGCAGGATGCTGAAAGCATCTGCAGCCCTTATCTAGGGCGGCAGAGAGATGAAGATAAGGTAATATAATTGTGGATATCCGCGTCGGCCGTGGATGCTCCTAAATCCTCCCGTGACCCGTAAAGTCAGGGGGGCGCCGTATGCTACAAGCCACAGCCTGTAACAGGGACAGCTCCCATAGGTAGATACATCGGTCCCGGAGCGATTGGCATCGCACGCGCCGCGCAGACCTTATTAATATAGTGCACCCTGCTTTAAACTTCAATCGTGCAATGCAATGGAGAAAGACGTGACAAATGCGAAGCGACCCGCTACGAAACTGCTATGGGAACGATGAATCTGCATATCTATGGTCGCGAATATACCATCGCTTGTGACGATGGGCAGGAAGCGCATCTTGGCCGGTTAGGCCAAATCGTCAACGAGCGGGTTAAGCAGCTGGCTCAGCAAATGGGCCGCGGCAGCGAATCCCTTATGTTGATGTATGCCGCGCTTATGCTGGCAGATGAGCTGGAAGAAATGCGGGCGCATAGCAAAGAACTCCGCCAACAGCTGGAAGCCGTAAAGCAGCAAGGTTCCATTCCGGTCGACACTACAAAGTTGGATGAAATGGAAGCTGCGATGGCCGATTCCATGAATCAGATCGCCGCACGGATTGAGAAAATCGCAGGTAAATTAGGCTAGTTAGCCGTACTGGCTGCATGATCGGCCATGCTTTGCGCCTCAATAAATAAGCGCTTCACCGACGGCCACGTCGTTTTGACTTCACGGTCTATTTTCCCAATCAACGTCTCGACCTCTGCCGAGGATAATCCATCGGAAAAATCCAGACTGATCGTCAATAAGATGTCTTGCGGGCCCATATGCATGCTCAGACATTCATTCACATGATCGATGCCCGGCGTCGAAGCCAATTTTTCTTTAATCACTTTTAATGTCGCCGGATCCGCACTTTCACCGATAAGCAGTCCTTTGGACTCGAATGCCAACACCATTGCCGTGATATTCAGTATAACCCCGATCACGATGGATGCGGCGCCGTCTAACATCGGCATTTCCAATGCTTGCGAGAGCGCGATCCCAATCATGGCAACAATTAAGCCCAGCATTGCGGCGGTATCTTCAAATAATACAGTAAATATGGTCGGGTCTTTACTACTGCGCACCGCTTCCAAATATCCTTTGTCGCCTTTTGTGAGACGAAACTCTTTAAACGCAATCCACCAAGCCACCGCTTCAAATACCATGGCCAACCCTAAGACCGTGTAATTAATCCACGCGCTGCTCACCGGCTCGGGATGTTGAATTTTATGGATGCCTTCGTAGATAGAAATGCCGCCACCCACTGCGAAAATCAAAATCGCGACGACAAAGGTCCAAAAATACAATTCCATGCCATATCCAAAGGGATAGCGTGCATCTGCAGGCTTTGCCGCGCGTTTTAGCCCGTAAAGCAATAACCCCTGATTGCCGGTATCCACAAAGGAGTGCAACGCTTCGCTTAACATTGCCGAACTGCCAGTAATGGCCGAAGCAATACTTTTAGTAATTGCAATCAGCATATTACCGGCTAATGCGGCATAAATGACTTTTTTAGAACCTGTTGCCATGCGTTTGGCTTAAACGAAGATACTATAAGGGTACAAGGCTAAATTTAGTCACCACACTATTTATGTTTTTTTACGGTTTACACACGGATTCTTTATTTGTGGTACCGTATTCTTAAATTATGAACACATATACAGAATCTCAAACAGGGGCGGATTTTTCCGAAAACCTCAATTTTGCTGAGCGCATCGAACGGTTAGAACGGCTTGCTGCGGCGATGGATAGTAAATGGGGTATCCCCGGCACCTCTATACGTCTCGGTTGGGATACGGTCCTCGGTCTTATTCCCGGTTTCGGGGATACGCTAACTAGTGGCGTTTCTTTTTATATTGTACATCAAGCCCATCAGATGGGTGTTCCATTCTGGACGAAGGTTCGGATGGTGTGGAACATTATTGTTGACTGGTTCATCGGTCTGATCCCTCTAATCGGTGATCTGTTCGATGTGGGCTGGAAATCGAATCGCAAAAATGTTGCCTTAATCAAGAAAGCGTTGGGCTTATGTTAAACCAAGCACCACATGATAAACCTGTCCCGCTGGATATGCCTCACACAGAGGATGCCGCGACAAACGCTTCCGATTATCCGGTAGAAGGATTTTACACCAGCACGGAATCGGCATGGGAAGCGATGCTGCAACTATGCGAGTCCGCACAATCCACCATTGATTTGGAAGAATATATTTTAGAATCCGACGTGATCGGAAAACGCTTCTGCGAAGTTTTCCTGCAAAAAGCCAAAGAAGGCATCAAAATCCGTTTATTACTGGATTGGTGGGGCTGCCGTCCCTTCTTCCATTCTTCCGAATATAAGGAGCTTTTGGCAGCAGGTGTAGAAATCCGCCCTTATCGGGCACCGAATGCCAGCTGGATTCGCATACCCGTTCCTATTACTCCGCGTGATCATCGCAAAGTATTGATCGTCGATGATGAGCGCGTAATGGCAGGGGGCGTATGTATTTACGATAAAATTCGTGGATGGCGCGATACAATGGTGACACTGAATGGCGATATCACGGAACAATTCCAATATATCTTTAACCAGACTTGGCGTAAAACAGACAACGAAAATAGCGTTGTCAAAATTCACCCGAATTTTGAAGCGTCCAGTGATTCCAGCTTTTCGGTCTATGCCAATGCGCCCGATGCGGATGAACATTATTTCACGGATACGTTGATATGGCGGATAGACCATGCGCAGCATTCGATTCGCATGACCACCCCGTATTTTACTCCAGGCCATCGCTTATATCCGGCACTAATTAATGCGCTTGAGCGCGGCATCAATGTGGAAATTATATTATCGGATTATTCGAAATATATGACCTATGTCGTGGGAAAACGCATTGCCGGCGAACTAGCGCGCAAAGGTGCGCATATCTATTACTACCAGCCGTCAATGCTGCATTTAAAAATGATGATTATCGATGAAGAATGGTCGGCTATTGGCAGCTGTAATCTGGATGGATTAAGCCTACATCGCAATCAGGAAGCGATGCTATGCAGTAGCCATCCGAAATTTATTCAGGCGCTGATGTCACATTTTAATCAGGATCTGGAGAGCGTAGAGCTTATGACATTACGTGACTGGCAAAACCGTCCCATGCATGAACGCATTATGGGATATTTGCTCTTGCCTTTACGTAGCCGTTTATAAGATAACGACACGCTAACTCTGCCTATTTCTATTATGTCGTTACACACCCATCTTCGCGAAACGACCGATGTTCACCATCAGGCGCTACATGTGCATCCTGCCTTGGCACCGCTGATTTCGAAGCATGTGACATTTGATCAGTATCTCGGTGCGTTGCAGGTGTTTGAAATATTTTATCTGGCCATGGAGCCACAATTGACGCAAAACTCTAACTACGAAAGCGCCCCTGTGCTTCACTGGCTGCAGGCCGATCGTGAACAGCATGGCTATACTATTTCAACGCCTTCTGATTCTCTCGCTTTCCCACAATTGAAAGATGCCCATCATCAGTTAGCTTATTTATACGTGAAACAAGGCAGCATGCTTGGGGGCAGCGTTATCTCAAAGCAGTTGCGCAAACATTTACAACTAACTCCCGGCATAAATCAGCATTTTTTTCATGGCTACGGTTCAGAAACCGGAAACGCATGGAAAACTTATCTCGCAACCTTAGAAATAGAAGGTCAGAAATTAACGTCAGAAGAGTGGGACGACATGGCGAATACGGCCAATGCTTGCTTTATAACATTGCATCAATTATGCGATATGCATATGACAAACCGTCTCTCGCACACCCCGCAGGCTGCATGCAGTTAACCCCCCGAAAAGAGTTAAGCGAAGCCGAACTGGAAGTGGCTTTAGAAAACTGCGCGCAGGAGCCGATTCACATTCCCGGCTCGATTCAGCCCTATGGCATGTTATTTGTGGTTGATAGCCATTATACTATTGAACAAGTGTCAGCAAATACCCAAAATTGGCTGGGTCAAGGGCCCGAGAATTTACTCGGTAAAGCGCTGACGGACTTTCTGGGCGCCGATCAAGTTGATACCATCAAACATATTATTTCGGAACGTCGGTTGCAACCAACGCAGTCGACCATGCTGGAATTGAACGGGCAAGCTTTCGATGTGGTGGCACATCGATGGGGTGATTCCATCATCATAGAGATGGAAATCATCAATGACATGTTAGCCCCAGAGCGCGATTTTTATTATGATGAATTGCGTGCGTTTGCCGTAGGCATGCGCGCTAACCAATCCCCTCAGGATTTATATGAATTTATCACCGCGAAAATTCGCGAAGTGACTCAGTTTGACCGTGTTAAATTATACAAATTCGACCAGGATTGGAACGGCCAGATTATCGCCGAGGCACGTGCTGATTATATGACCAGCTATATGGGCATGTATTTCCCGGCATCCGACATCCCGCAGCAAGCGCGTATATTATATCAGAAAAATTATGTCCGGCAAATTACCGATATTCGCTATGCCGCGGTGCCCATCGTTCCTGAACTGCATCCGGTAACGCAGCAACCGACCGATATGACGCATTCTGTGCTACGCAGTGTTTCTCCCATCCACCTACAATATCTCGACAACATGAATGTCAAAGCATCCATGTCGATTACCATCATGCAAGATGGTAAAATGTGGGGCTTGATCGCGTGTCATCATAACGATGCCTATCACGTGCCGTATCGCATTCGTATGATTGCTGAGATTATGGGCCATATGTTTTCTGCCCAATTATCGAGCATGGAAGAAATGGTCGACATGTCGGAGCGTGAGCGTCGCAAACTGATTTTGGAACGTTTAAGCGCGGTATTAGAACCGAAATTTTCTCTCGATCAAATTTTAGAAGAAAAACACGAATTGGCGATGGATGCGGTGAAAGCCGATGGCCTTGCCATTCGTACGCAGGGGCAAATCTATCAATTTGGCAGCACCCCGGACAAAGATGCTATCGCAAATCTGATCGAATGGGTACACAACACCAGCCCTAATGAGATTTTTAATACTAATGAAGCGGAACGCTTTTTTGAAAATAATGCGGCGCTGCGTCATATCAAAGGCGGGCTTTTGGCCTGTCCGCTTAGCCGCGTAAAATCCGATTATATGATCTGGTTCCGCGATAGCGTGGTGCAGCAAGTCAAATGGGCGGGCAAACCGGAGAAAAGCGCCGAAGAGACCAAAGCCGGATATCGCTTAATGCCACGTAGTTCCTTTGCGCTATGGAAGGAAACGGTGCAGAACCGCAGCACCCCTTGGGGGCGTGAGGATATTGAAACAGCACAGAATGTCGTGCAGATCATGCTGGAAAATGAAAAACTCCTCGCCGATTTTGCTAACGCCGCCAAAAGTGAATTTTTAGCGAGTATGAGCCATGAGTTACGCACGCCGATGAATGCGATTATCGGTATCGTCAATATTCTCGACCGCGACAATAGTCTGACCACGGAACAGCAAGAATTCATCCATACCCTACGGCTTAGCAGTAATTCGTTACTCCAACTGATCAACGACCTGCTCGATATCGATAAAATCGAAGCCAAGGAAATGGGCCTGGAAGAGGTCGATTGTAATCTTGCCGAGCTGATCGAAGAAGTGCGTTCGCTGATGCATGTGCGTGCCGAAGAAAAGGGCGTGCAATTTAATATACGCTGCCCGAATCGCGAAGATCTCTATTGTGTGATCGACGCGATGCGCGTTAAGCAGGTGTTATTGAATCTGGTAAATAACGCCATCAAATTTACCGAACGTGGCTTCGTCAATCTGGTCGTAGATTTCGAAACCATTGCGGAAGAGACGTATCTCATATTTGAGGTCTCCGATACAGGGATTGGTATTGCGCCTCAACAACTTGAGAAAATCTTCGATAAATTCGTGCAAGCCGATACCAGTATTTCGCGCCGTTACGGTGGTTCCGGCTTGGGCCTCGCCATCACGCGTAGTTTGGTTGAACTGATGGGCGGCCATATCACGGCACGTAGTCAGGAAGGCATGGGCAGCAAATTCATTGTCAAACTTCCCTACACCCCTTCAGACATTCGCCCGGAACCGACGCAGCCATTACATTCAAAAAATGATGAATCGGCGCTACGCCCAGTTGGGCATCAAAAAAAGCGGGTGTTACTGGCCGAGGATTATCAAGGGAATATCGTGGTCGCGCTGACGCTACTCCAGAATATGGGATATGATGTTACCGTTGCGAATAACGGCAAAGAAGCAATCCGCCTTATGGAAAAAGAAGCGTTCGATGTCATCTTAATGGACGTGCAGATGCCTGAGATGGATGGTTATACGGCAACCAAGCTTATTAAGAAACGCCAAGAAGCCGGCGAGTTTCCTCCGATCAAAATCATCGGCATGACGGCCCATGCCTTAACCGGCGACAAACAAAAATGTCTGGATGCCGGTATGGACGACTATATTTCCAAACCTTTCGACCCGCATCATTTGGAAAGCCTGCTTGTGCAATATACCGAGTAAATCTGTAGAGATATGCTTTATACCCTAAGCGTATATTTCTTTGCTGCTTTTCTGGAAATCGCTGGGTGCTTTGCTTTTTGGTCCGTGTTTAGGCTTCAAAAACCTGTATGGTGGTTACTGCCTGGCACCGCTTTCCTCCTAGCGTTTGCTTGGTGCTTAACCAAGGTAGATACAACTTTTGCTTCGCGCGCATACGCAGCCTATGGAGGGATTTACATCATCAGCGCACTCGTGTGGATGTGGGTCATAGAACATGCAAAACCCGATAAGTGGGATATTGTAGGAGCGATCCTTTGCCTGAGCGGTGCCGCGGCAATTATATACGGTCCGAGAAGCTAGCATATTTTGGGAAACCATGGCGGACAGGGAGGGATTCGAACCCTCGAGACGGTTGCCCGCCTACACGCGTTCCAGGCGTGCGCCTTCGACCACTCGGCCACCTGCCCATTCTTTTAAGCACGGCATGTATCAGGGGTCGTAGTAAAGCGCACGCTTTTTTATAATTTCCGAACAAAGCTCCGCTTTGCTTCAGTGCGCCTTCGACCACTCGGCCACCTGCCCATTCTTAAGTATGGGCATGTATCAGAGGAAAAAGCAAAGCGCACGCTTTTTGTGTTTTCTTATAAAGCGATGCTGTGTCGACACCATTCGATGTCGAATGTTTAATCGCAGATGTAATTCAGGAAATTCGGTCGATCGATTGAACTATTTACTTTGTTTGTAAGTGCTTTTTACTTTGCTTCCGTTATATATATCACTATATTTCTGCGTGTTATTATATGGGAAGGATGAATCACTCAGCCACAACATTCAAAAAAGACTGGCCGGGTAATTGCATTTTTCGCATGATATGCCATATAAAGCAGATGCAAGACGAATTGCCCATAGCGGCCACATTGACGGCGAAGATTGATCGGCCGATCGTATTGATTGGGTTGATGGGGGCAGGCAAATCGACCATCGGACGCCGACTCGCTAAAGTGATTGAGCGCGATTTTGTCGATTCAGATGATGAAATCGAACGCTCCGCTGGCTGCTCTATTTCAGATATTTTTTCGATTCACGGTGAACCTATTTTTCGCGATTTAGAGCAGCGCGTGATTTTCCGACTTTTGGAACATAAAAACCTCGTACTCGCAACGGGTGGCGGCGCGTGGATGCAAGATCATATTCGGGAAAAAATTAAAGAACACGCGCTCAGCATCTGGCTGCACGCCGATTTAGATATCTTAGTGGAGCGTGTTGAAAAGCGCAGCCATCGCCCATTGTTAGAACATGGTGACAAACGCGAAATTTTATCAGATTTAATCGCGAAGCGTTACCCGGTGTATCAAGAAGCCGACATGTGCATTCACACCAGTGACGAGCAGCATGAGTCGGTGGTCGAAAAAGTGATTCACCGTTTAAACGAGCAAGGAGATGCGCAGCATGTCGCATAAAACGGTTGAGGTTGCGCTAGGCGAACGCAGCTATCCAATTCTGATCGGACATGGCGTTTTAGGTGAAGCCAGCCATCACTTATTCGCTCATTTGGCAAGCAATCGCGTTATAATCCTCATCGATGAAGCGTTGATCGACACTCATCTACATACCCTGCTAAAAAGCCTGGCTGCGAGTCAGCTGAAATACGATATTGTGCCCGTTCCTTCTGGCGAAACTAGTAAATCGCTGGCTGCATATGCGGCGCTCTGCGAAGCTATCTTACGTTTGAACCCCGACCGTCATACGACTTTGCTAACATTTGGGGGCGGCGTCGTAGGTGATCTGGGAGGCTTTATTGCTGCTACCTTATTGCGCGGTATTCCCTTTATCCAACTTCCGACGACCTTGTTATCGCAAGTCGATAGCTCGGTGGGGGGCAAAACAGGGTTAAACACATCCGTCGGCAAAAATCTGGTCGGTGCCTTTTATCAGCCGAAAGCCGTGTTAATCGACACCATGACGTTGCAAACATTGCCCGATCGCGAATTACGTGCCGGCTATGGTGAAATCGTAAAATATGGCGTATTGGGGGATGCGGAATTTTTCGAGTGGTTAGACACGCATCAAGCCGAGATTCTAGCGCGCAAACCCGAGACGCTTGCTGAAGTGATCGCGTATTGCTGCTCTGCCAAGGCCGAAATTGTTGCGGAAGATGAGCGCGAATCCGGGAAGCGGGCATTGCTAAATCTGGGCCACACCTTTGCGCATGCATTGGAGGCCGAAGCGGGCTATGACGGAACGTTATTGCATGGGGAAGCGGTCAGCATCGGCATGGTGATGGCGGCGCATTTATCCGAACAATTAGACCTGTGCGAAATGGGCCTGGCCGAGCGTATTCGCGCGCATTTACAACGCGCCGGATGCCCCGTCAGCCCCGCCGATATCAAAGCCGACTGGCAGGTGGTTGCCTTGTTAGGACATTTCCATGCAGACAAGAAAAATCAAAATGGCAAATGGGTTTTCATTCTACTGGAAGCTCTGGGGCGTGCCGTCATTCGTAAAGATGTGGCGCAAAGCGCGGTTCGCGACACGCTTCTCGCCTTTGATGGTATTCGTGACTAAGCACTAGCAGGAAACACGGCATCACGCTATAGTGCGCCCATGATCGAAATCCTTATTATTCTGACACTGGTTCTTTTTTCGGGTTTCTTTTCCGGTTCCGAAACGGCCTTAACTGCGGTCTCGCGTGCGCGGATATTTCATATGGTAAAAGAGGGTAACAAGACCGCCAAAATTGTCGATGTGTTGCGGGAACGCAAAGAAGCGCTAATCGGCACCATTTTACTTGGGAACAATCTGGTCAATATCGCTGCCGCATCGCTGGCGACCACTTTGGCGATTGAATGGTTCGGTCTGGATGTCGGGCCGCTTTATGCGACAATTTTTATGACACTGCTGATTTTAGTGTTCGCGGAAATTCTGCCGAAAACCATTGCCATCAATCACGCTGAAAAAACATCGCTAATGGTAGCCCGCCCGCTATCACTATGCGTGAAAATTTTTGCCCCCGCGATTTTCGTTATTCAGCGTATCATCGAAGGCCTGTGCGATTTATTCGGCATCGACCACCGCGAAGGCCAGTCCTTTACTTCAGCCACCGAGGCCATTCGCGGCACCATCGAATTACACCATCACGAAGGGGATGTGGTCAAAGAAGATCGCGACATGTTGGGCAGTATTCTCGATTTATCCAACCGTGAGATTGGCGAAGTGATGACACATCGCAAAAACGTCTATGCGATCAATATTGCGGAAGAGCCGGATCGGGTTATTCAGCAGGCGATTGAATCTGTGCATAGTCGCATTCCGCTCTATAAAGACTCGCCAGATAATATTATTGCCGTCTTGCATGTGAAAGATGTGTTACGCCTCGTCACCTCACAAAAAATTGGCATTACGCGTGAAATGATTCGCCGGTCCGCCGCGAAACCCTGGTTTGTTCCGGAGACGACGTCGCTCAATGACCAGTTGCTAGCGTTTCGCGAACAGCGCAAACACTTCGCGCTCGTAGTCGATGAATATGGCGCCTTTTTGGGCATTGTAACGTTAGAAGATATTATCGAAGAAATCGTCGGCGACATTGATGACGAACATGATGATTTGCAAATCAGCAATATTATTCCCTATGGCGAAAACGCCTGGCGCGTCGAAGGTACAGTCACGATCCGCGATTTGAATCGTCATCTGGATTGGAACCTGCCAGATGAAGATGCCACCACCGTTGCCGGGTTGGTATTACATGAAGCGGAGATGATTCCCGAGCAAGGGGCCATATTTGAGTTTTATCAGACACGTTTTATCATCGCCGAGCGCATTAATAATCAGATTACCCATCTGATCGTCGAGTCTCTCGCCGATCCCGATGACGATGCCTAAATCTGACGTAATCATCGAATTCATTCGTCGGGGTAATTACGTCAAAGTTACCGCGATTGATACCGCATCAGGCATCGAAGCAAGCATCGTCGGCGACCCGGGCGCAGGCAAAGAAACCTTAGAGCGCATCGCCGTACAAAAGCTGGAATGGGTCTTGAAAAAGCAGGAACAATGAGCTTTCTGCTCGACTCTGCGCGCCGCTAAGACTAAGTTCTCGCTTATGAAAACTTTGTTGGTCATCACAGGCAGCATCGCCGCCTACAAGGCTTTAGAGCTATGTCGGCTATTAGTGAAACAAGGCGCAGAAGTCGATGTCATTTTAACTGCCGCAGCACAGCAATTCATTACTCCATTAGCTGTATCCGCGCTTACCGGGCGCCGTTGTTATACCGATTTATGGTCGCTGAAAGATGAAACCGAAATGGGCCATATTCGACTTACGCGGGAAGCGGATCATATTCTCGTTGCCCCGGCGAGTGCGGATTTTATCGCAAAATTGGCAACCGGGCGTGCCGATGATTTAGCAAGCACGACACTGCTGGCTGCGACTCAATCGCTGATCATCGCGCCTGCCATGAACCCCGCGATGCTCGCGCATCCGGCCACGCAGTCCAATATTCAAATGCTCAAAGACCGCGGAGCTATCCTAGTGTATGGCGATGCGGGAAGCATGGCTTGCGGGGAAATTGGCGATGGACGCTTTGCCGAACCCACTCAATTGTACGATCTGATCATGGCCCAATCAGCGATGCGCGCAGTGCAGATTGATCCAAATAGCCTACAAGGAAAACGTATTTTAGTAACCGCCGGCCCTACGCGAGAGGCGATCGATCCCGTACGTTATCTTAGCAATCATTCTTCGGGCAAACAGGGATATGCGTTGGCCACCATCTTAGCAAGCTGCGGTGCGCAAGTTACCTTGGTCAGCGGCCCCACTTCTTTACCACGCCCCTTAGGGGTAACGCGTATCGACGTCACAAGCGCGACTGAGATGGCTGAGGCCGTCACCTCGCTTTTGCCTATTGATATGGCCTTCTGCGCCGCCGCCGTCAGCGATTGGCAGGCGACCTCTCCCGCTGCGCAAAAACAGAAAAAAGCAAATGAAGCCTTCGCCCCGCAATGGAAAGAAACCCCAGATATTCTGCATCTGCTTGGCCATCATACTACCCGCCCGGAATTACTTGTCGGCTTTGCCGCAGAAACCGAACAGGTGACTGAACATGCCATGGCAAAATGCCGCACGAAAAAGTGCGATCTGATTGTTGCGAATGATGTTTCTCACGGCAAGGTCTTTGGTGAAGATGAAAACACAGTCCATCTTTGTACACCGCAAGCATGTGAACCGGTTGCAATTGCTTCAAAAACACATATATCTGCGGTAATTATTCGTAAATGTCTGGAGTTAATGTCGTGACCAATATCCCCGTTTTGCAAGCGCCGCATGCCGCCGATTTACCGCTTCCAGCCTATGCGACAGAAGACAGTGCTGGCATGGATTTGGTTGCGGCCATTTCCGAAGACATCATATTGCAACCGTTAGAGCGCAAGCTGATTCCAACCGGGTTATCCATCGCGCTGCCCAAAGGCTATGAAGCCCAAATCCGTCCACGCTCAGGATTAGCGTTGAAGCATGGCATTAGCTTGGTCAACAGCCCGGGCACCATCGATGCTGACTATCGGGGAGAGATTGGCGTGCTTCTCATCAATTTGGGCCAGGAAGCGTTTACCGTTACC
>DDZS01000013.1:830-11753 GCA_002346425.1 Alphaproteobacteria bacterium UBA3002 | reverse complement strand
GCATCCATCTGCATAATGCACATCGCCGTTTCGCGATCACCCGCCATTATCGTATGCTGAATCGGCGCTGCGCCGCGCCAACGTGGCAGGTCGGAGGGGTGGATATTAATGCAGCCATGCGCCGGTGCGTCTAAAATTGCTTGCGGTAATAATAAGCCGTAAGCCGCGACTACGGCGATATCCGGCTTGTATGCCGCGAATTCCTCTTGTTCGGCCTGAGCTTTCAAAGAGGTTGGATGCTTCACGGGAATACCCGCCGCCTCCGCCAATTGGTGCACCGGGCCTTTGGTTAGCTTATGGCCACGTCCGGCAGGGCGCGGCGGCTGGCAATAGACGGCGACCACTTCATGCGCGGAATCGAGCAATGCCTGTAGTGCGGGCACCGCAAAGTCCGGCGAGCCCATAAAAATGATGCGAAAACTCACCGGCGCTGTTGTTTGGCTGCGGTCTGCATGCAGGTGCGGCTGATTGATTTGATGCGGGCGTCACTTTGCAGCTGGCCTTGCTCGGCAAGCCGCTCATATTCTGGGTAAGGGATTTGCGCCTGTAACTTCTGCATGATGCATTTGCAGGGCGGAAGCATTTCCGTATACGATCCAACGCAGCTGGTTAGAAATGATTCGCTGACATTGGCAGGATAGGCCGCAGACAGGCTGAGCCAGGCGAGCACTAACAGATTCATCGCGGTACGGGCTCCTCATGATGGATCGGCGGGACGGTGCCGATTTTTTTTAGCTTTTTAAGTTTCTTAATAATCATCTCCCGCTTCAATTTGGAAACGTGATCGGTAAACACAATACCGTTTATGTGATCGATTTCATGCTGCACACAAACTGCGAGCAGCGAATCCGCTTCTAACGTTTGCTCTTTGCCCTCTAAATCCATATAGCGTAAAGTGATGGCGGCGGGGCGTATCACTTCCGAATATTGATCCGGAAAAGAGAGGCAGCCTTCGTTATACGGCTTTGTTTCTTCAGAAGCGCGAATGATTTCCGGATTGATCATAATCACCGGCTTGGCTTCGGGCGCGGCTTCGCGGCCATCGTCTTCATAGCGCGGGGAAGGCCAGTCGACATCGACCACGATCATACGTTTTTTTACGCCAACCTGAATCGCAGCCAGCCCGATGCCCTGATTGGCATACATTGTATCCAGCATATTCTGCGCGAGTTTGCGAATCTCGGGCGTAATTTCCTCAATCGGCTGCGACACTTCATGCAGCAGTGGATCGGGTTCGATGATTAACGGTAAAACGGCCATAGGCAGGTTATGACGCGAAAGAGGTATTTTGGCAAGTGCTGCACATGTTCGGATGCTTTATAGGTAGCGCCGCAACCGGGCGAGGCTTTCGTCTTTTCCGAGCACTTCCATGACATGAAACATTGAGGGTGCGCCCGTGGAGCCGGTAATCGCAATGCGAATCGGCATCATCATATTACCAAGCTTTGCACCGGTCGACTCAGCATGTGTTTTCGCCAAATCCATTAGGGCGGTGTGCGTCCAATCCGTAGCACGTTCAAGGCTAGGGAAGAAGCTGCGCATAATATCTAAATGCTTGTTCAAATTTGCTTCAGCTTTTTCGTCTTCCGGTTTATCTGGCGCAGAGAATAAAAAAATAGATGATATAGCAAGTTCTTCTAAAGTCTTCGCGCGTTGCTGTAACTCTGGTAACAATGTTTTAAGCTGATCTATTTCGCTATTGCTTAATGAACGTTCAATGTTATTTTCAATACGAGGTATGACCAATGATAGGGCAGTTTCTGCCGATAAACCGCGTAAATAATGCCCGTTCATATCGTCCATTTTGGCGAAGTCAATGCGCGCAGGTGACTTATGAATATGCGCCAGATCGAACCATTTAATGGCTTGCGCGTCGCTGATCATTTCGTCATCGCCATGACTCCACCCCAGCCGCAATAAATAATTACGCAAGGTTTCGGGCAGGTAGCCGAGGTCGCGATAGGCCTCGATCCCTAAAGCGCCGTGCCGTTTGGATAATTTGGCGCCATCCGGCCCATGAATTAGCGGGATATGTGCAAATGTTGGTACAGTAGCGCCCAGTGCCTGATAGATCATTGCCTGACGGAAGGCGTTGTTCAGATGATCGTCGCCACGAATGATATGCGTAATGCCCATATCGATATCGTCAACGACCACGGCTAGCATATAGGTTGGGGTTCCATCGCTGCGCAGAATAATGAAGTCATCGAGTTGTTCTGGCTGAATAGTAATGTCGCCCTGCACGGCATCCTGAATTGTTATCGGTTGATCGAGCGGGGCTTTAAGACGTACGACCGGTTTGATACCGGCAGGCGGAGTGGCATCGCTGTCCCGCCAGCGGCGATCATAAGCCACGCTGCGGCCTTCGGTGCGGGCCTGCTCGCGCATTTGCTCCAATTCTTCCGGGCTGGCGTAGCAATAATAGGCGTGACCACTCTTGAGCAATTGTTCCGCTACTTCGCGATGTCGCGTAATATTTTGGCTTTGATACACCACCTCACCATCATGCGGCAAGCCGAGCCAGTTAAGACCATCAAGAATGGCTTGCGTGGCTTCCGGTGTGGAACGTTCGCGGTCCGTATCTTCCACACGCAACAGATATTTCCCGCCATTTGCCTTGGCAAAGAGATAATTAAACAGCGCCGTACGGGCGCCGCCGATATGTAAATAGCCGGTTGGCGAGGGGGCGAAACGAGTAATGACGGTCATGCGCGTGGTATAGTGAATTGACCCTGATGAATCCAGCCTTTAGTGAATGAGCTATGGCAAAAATACGGGTAGATCAGTTAGTCGTCGATCGCGGGCTGGCGGAATCGCGCAGCAAGGCGCAGGCGATGATATTAGCTGGTCAGGTTTATAGCGACACACGGCGCATAGAAAAGGCGGGTACGACATTGTCGGAAGACGCGCCACTTTCGTTAAAAGGACAGGCGGAACATCCATGGGTGTCGCGCGGAGGGATGAAACTGGCTAAGGCGTTAGAAGAATTCGCTATCGATGTCACAGGGGTAACGGCATTGGATGTCGGCGCCTCGACCGGGGGATTTACCGATGTATTACTGCAAAAAGGCGCAGCAAAGGTCTATGCGGTCGATGTCGGCACCAATCAATTGGCCTGGAGCCTGCGCAACGATCCACGGGTAATCTCGCTGGAACAAACCAATGCACGGTATTTAAGTCATGAGCAGATACCCGAAGCGGTCGATATTGTGGTGTGCGATGCGAGTTTTATCGGGCTTGAGACGGTGTTACCTGCGGCACTTGCGTTAACTACACCTAACGCGCAACTCATCACGCTGATAAAACCGCAGTTCGAAGTGGGCAAAGGTGAGGTTGGCAAGGGCGGCGTGGTGCGTGACCCGGCGCAACATCAGGCCGTATGCGCTCGTATTGAAAATTGGGTAAACAGCTTGCCCGAATGGACGGTACACGCGATCACCGAAAGCCCAATCACCGGACCGAAGGGCAATAAAGAGTTTTTGCTGTGGGCGCGGCGGGAGGCTTTGACATTTACCGGCGATGCTGGGACAACATGAGCATGACCGCAAACGCTGCCTTATATGATCTGGTGGGCCAAGAAGCCTTTTTCCATCTTCTGCTGCCGTTTCGAGAAGAATTAATTGGCGATGCCATGGGCCTTTTTGGCGGCTACGACATGCAGCTTGCCAGCATCTATGCCTTCTTCGGAGGAGCATTGGCTTTCGCGATTCTATTTATCGCGGGAAGATTTGCCGCACCTCCCGTCGCTCGCTGGCAGGGCGCGCGGTATGATAAGTTACAGAAGGACCTGCGTTGGATTCTGCCGATAGGAGCCTTTGCGATTCTTTCCCCCTTCGGTTTTGCGATTGCGATTGCCTTAGGCTTGTTTCGATCACCGATGTGGCTGGTAGTGCCCATCGCTCTGTTAAGTATCTGGTATGGGTATTACGGACCATGGGTGGCGCAGGTATGAGGCAATATCCCAAAACACGCTTGCGTCGCGCGCGTCAGGCGGATTGGAGCCGCCGGTTGGTGGCGGAAGCACATCTATCGCCCGATGATCTGATTTGGCCTATATTTGTGGCAGAACGTGCAGTAGATGTCGGACCGGTTGCCAGCTTACCGGGCGTAGCGCGTTTTGCGCTCTCACAGCTTGCCGAGCAGGCGAAAATGGCCGCGGCCCTTGGCATCCCCGCCATCGCGCTGTTTCCTAACATCGATGCAGCGAAAAAATGCGAGCAAGGCAAAGAGGCGTTAAACCCTGATAATCTAGTCTGTCAGGCCATCCACACCATAAAAAATGCCGTGCCAAACATGGGCGTGATCGCGGATGTCGCGCTTGATCCTTATACTAGTCACGGACAGGATGGGCTGCTGCGCGACGGCAGCATTGTCAACGATGATACGGTGGCTATGTTGGCCGAGCAAGCTGTCATTCTGGCTGAAGCGGGCGCGGATGTGGTCGCACCTTCCGATATGATGGACGGGCGCGTGGCGGCTATTCGGCATACGCTGGAAGCGGCGGGATATGCGGATACCCTTATTTTATCTTATGCCGCGAAATATGCGTCTTGTTTGTATGGCCCATTCCGCGAGGCGGTCGGCAGTGCTGGGGCGTTGGGGAAAGCCGATAAGAAATCCTATCAGATGGATCCGGCTAATCGCGCCGAAGCGCTGCACGAAGCGCAGTTGGATTTGGCAGAAGGGGCCGATTGGCTGATGGTCAAGCCGGGCATGTTCTATTTGGATATCTTAAGCGATCTGGCCACGCTTGGAGTTCCGACTTTCGCTTATCAGGTCAGCGGTGAATATCAGATGCTGAAAGCCTATGGAGATGCCGCATTGCTAGAAGGTCTAATTGCCTTTAAACGCGCCGGTGCGCGCGGCATTTTCACCTATGCGGCGTGTGATGTGGCCAAAGTGCTGGGCTAATTCAGACTATTGAATGTTTCCCCAATCCACCGGCTTTGCAGGCTGTGCTGTGGGATCAGCTTAGGTGCGATGAAATGCGTCGAAGCGGTTAGTAGATAGAAGACCCCGATTAGCTCTAACACTAACTGGCCGCTGGCGCGACGCGATAAAAAGGCGGCACCCTGCGCAGCGAGTAAACACACGGGAATATAAATCGGCAGGATATGATGCAGATTCACCTGAATCTGGCTTGGCATCACCGTCAGAAGCATGGCAATAAGCAGGATGAAAAGAGAAACGGTCGGGTAGGTGCGCCAGCGGGAAGTTCCGAGTAGCGTCATAAGCAACGCTACAAAAGGTAGGCTCACAAGTAATGAAAATGGGTAATACCACGCCGGATCGGCATGCGCGAATAGATGGCCTTGCCAATGTGGACTGGTGTGGCCGCGCGCATTTTTCAACACGATTTCATAGATGCCTTGCCAGACTTCTCCTAATGGTAGCCACGCTTGAGTCGCCCAGTCGGCAGGAGTGTTTTTGAGTGGCGGAATCACATTGGCAGGAATGCTGAGCGAGAAATCAAACGCAGCCCACATTGCCGCAAAAGCGACGGCCCCGGCAAAGCCCCACCAGCGGAGCGCCCAGTCGACACTGCGTCGATTGATCCATAAGAACGCCCCACAAAGCAATGGCAGCCACAACAGCGCAGAATATTTAATCAAGATGCACACGGCGAGCATAAGCCCGAAGGCGAGGGCGGTATAGAAATGGGGACGTTGCAGCAAATGCAGCCACGCCAGACAGGTCAACAAGAGTGCGGCAAGCAGCGGAATATCCAGCATGACAAATCCGCTGAACCAGATGACGGGCGGTAAATGCGCAAATATCAACAGCGCGAAAACTGAAGGACCTGCGGGGAAAAAAGCATTCGCCAACCGGTAAAAAGCAAGGCAGGCAATGATATAAAAACCCAAGATGACAAGTCGTGGCAACCGCAAGTCAGATGCCGTTAGGTTTGCCTGAAACTGTTCCAGCGCGGGATGTAAACAATAGGCAGGAAACATCCCTTGCGCGCCTTCAGCTAGCCGCGCGTTATAAAACTCCGCGAAAGATGAGGAGCAAGGCGCGGTGACAGGCGCTTTTTTACCCTGCAAATGCATGGGAAGCGCGGCAATCGCCCGCGCTAGTGGCGGATGCAAACGTTCGTAGCGATAGTCTTCCTGCTGCAGATATTCGAGGCCGGTTAACAGATGCGCCGCTTCGTCTGACCCAATGGGCAGGCGAAAAATGTGATACAGAATGATGCCCGCACCGCTGGCGATGATAAGCGTGATCAGCAGCCAGCGCGGTAAGGTCATCGCCCAATTTTCTGCGGTCTATTTGCCCGCGGCTTTTGGCTTTTTCTTCACTGTGCCTTGCTTAGATTTCGCCGTCGAGTTTCCGGCATTGCCATGACGGCGACGGGTAGCACGCTGCGTTTCGATGGCATCAATCGCAGCGATGGCCGACAGGTTGATGATATCCGACACGCTGGCATCCATCTGCACAATTTGTACCGGGCTATCCATGCCACAGAGGATCGGGCCAATGGTCGTGCCACCGCCAAGTTCCGCCATCATGTTCGACGCAATATGCGCGGAGTGCAGCGCAGGCATCACAAGCACGTTTGCCGGGGCGCTTAAGCGACAGAAGGGGTAGAGCGAAAGTAGCTCAGCATTCAGCGCGACATCGGCTGACATTTCGCCATCATATTCGAAATCAACTTTGCGTTTATCCATCTCGCATACCGCATCCCGGATACGCTCAGATTTTTCGCGCATCGGATTACCGAAGTTCGAATACGACAGGAAGGCGACGCGCGGTTCGTGATTCATTTGCGCTGCTTTTGCTGCCGTCAATTCCGCGATATCCGCGAGTTCTTCTGCCGAAGGTAATTCGTTGATAGCCACGTCGGATACGAAGACGGTGCGGTGCTTGGTAATGATCATATCCATCGCGAAGGGCAATTCACCTTTGCGACGGTCAATCACGCGGCAGATATTTTCCATCGAACGGTTATAGCCGCGCGTCAGACCCGTCACCATCGCATCGCCATGACCGCAAGCGAGCATACACGATGCATAGATGTTCCGGTCGTTTTTCACCATACGCACGATATCGCGGTAGATGAATCCTTTACGTTGCAGCTTCTCATACAGGTAATCGATATATTCCTGTACGTTTGAGGAAACGGCTGCATTGCTGATTTCGATGTCATCGGCATTTTTCACGCCGAGTTCTTTCATTTTATCGCGAATACGGTCGGCACGGCCCACCAGAATCGGGTTGCCATAGCCATTGTCGCGCCAGTGAATTGCCGCGCGGATGGTTTTTTCCTCTTCGCCTTCGGCAAAGATAATGCGCTGGGGATTGGCACGCACGCGATCGAAAATCGAGTTTAAGCTATTGGCTGTCGGATCAAGGCGCGCAGAAAGTTCGCGGCGATAGGCGGCGAAGTCTTTGATGGGTTTGCGCGCCACGCCTGTGCGCATCGCTGCTTCGGCAACGGCAGGCGGAATTGTAGAGATCAAGCGCGGATCGAACGGAGCAGGGATAATATATTCCCGGCCATAGCGCATTTCGCGGCCCGAATAGGCGGCCGAGACTTCTTCCGGCACATCTTCGCGTGCCAGCGCAGCCAGCGCTTCGGCGCAGGCCAGCTTCATTTCATCGTTAATTTCTTTTGCACGCACATCAAGCGCGCCCCGGAAAATATACGGGAAGCCCATTACGTTATTGACCTGATTCGGATAGTCCGAACGGCCGGTCGCGATGATTGCATCGTCGCGGACTTCGAGGATTTCTTCCGGCATAATTTCCGGCACAGGATTGGCCATCGCGAAGATGATCGGATTCTTGGCCATGCCTTTGACCATCTCTTTTGAGACCGCACCTGCAACCGAAAGACCGAGGAACACATCCGCCCCTTTCATGGCTTCCAAGAGGGTGCGTTTTTTGGTTTTCACCGCATGCGCGGATTTCCATTGATTCATCTGCTCGGTACGGCCTTCGTAAATCACGCCAAGGCGATCGCAGAGCAGAATATTTTGATTCGGCACGCCCATGGTCTTTAACAGTTCAATACACGACATGCCCGCCGCGCCTGAGCCGTTGGCAACGACTTTAATGTCCTTGATATCGCGGCCTGTCAGGTGACACGCATTCATAATACCGGCAGCGGCGATGATGGCTGTGCCGTGTTGGTCATCATGGAAAACGGGGATGTCGCAAAGTTCTTTGAGTTTTTGCTCGATAATAAAACAATCGGGAGCCGCAATATCCTCAAGATTAATACCACCATAGGTCGGCGAGATTAGCTTGATAGCGTTGATGATTTCATCGTTATCCCGCGAATCGATGACTACATCGATTCCGTCAATATCGGCAAAGCGTTTAAAGAGGATGGCTTTACCTTCCATCACAGGCTTAGACGCCAGCGCACCGAGATTGCCGAGACCGAGCACGGCAGTCCCGTTAGAAATGACCGCAACGAAATTGCCTTTTGCGGTATATTCGTAGGCTAGATTTGGGTCTTCATGAATTTTCATACATGGCACAGCAACACCCGGCGAATAGCCGAGGGATAAATCGCGCTGTGTAATCAGCGGCTTAGTCGCCTCAATTGCTAATTTCCCTGGTTGACCTTTGGTGTGAAAATACAACGCGTCTTCATCGGTGATTTTCATATTTTCGGATGCCATGTAGCGCCTCTCTCTATGTAAGTTGCGCGCAATGTAGCGTGCGTTCGCCAAATGAAAAGGAAATCTAGTGATGCAGTGCAATAAAGCACGTGTTTACCTCCGGTCGATTTGTGTAAGCGGTTTTGACACTATCCCATATCGCTTAATCTCCGCTAGGCGGGTGTTTTAAAGCTGCTATATCTGTGTCTATGTCCGCATTACCCGCATCGGAAGACGCACCAGAGTTGGCCACGGCTACGCCTGCGATGAAGCAATATCTGCAGATCAAAATGCGCTATGCGGATTGTATTTTATTTTACCGTATGGGGGATTTTTACGAGCTATTTTTTGATGATGCAGTGCTCGCCTCGCAGATTCTGGACATTGCGCTGACCAAGCGCGGTAAACATGCAGGCGAGGATATCCCGATGTGCGGCGTACCCGTGCATAGCCATGAAGCGTATCTGGAAAAGCTGATCGCTTCAGGGCATAAAATCGCGATTTGCGAACAGCTGGAAACCCCGGAAGAAGCGAAGAAACGCGGTGGCTATAAAGCCGTGGTTGAGCGTGATGTCGTGCGCGTGGTCACCCCCGGAACCATTACCGAAGAAGGGCTGCTGGCGGGTAAACAATCGCATTACCTTGCCTGCGTTACACGGGCGCATGGAACGATGGCGTTGGCATGGCTGGAGCTTTCGACCGGGTACTTCCGGGTAATGGCAACCGACGCGGCGCAGCTGGCGGCAGATGTTGCGCGGGTTGGGCCAAAAGAAGTGTTGATCGCCCAATCCCTGCATGAGGAGGTTCGAGCGGCCATCAGTGAATATCCGCTCAGCATTCAGCCGGATAGTCAGTTTGATCCGAAAAAAACCGAGCGCCTATTGCTCTCGCAATATGGGGTGCAAACGTTAGAGCCGTTCGGTGCATTGACGCCGGCAGAAGTAGCGGCGTGTGGTGCGTTGGTGGAATATTTGAAACTCACGCAATTGAATGCGCTGCCCCGGCTGGATCCGCCGCAAAAAGAGCAGGCCGGACTGGCAATGCAGATCGATGCCGCCACCCGGCGTAATCTGGAACTGGTGGCTACACTTTCGGGAAGCCGCAAAGGATCGTTGCTGAGCGTGATTGATAAGACGCAAACTGCGGCAGGTGGGCGCTTACTAGCCAACTGGCTCACAGCACCGTTGACAGACTTATCCGCCATTACCGCGCGCCACGATATGATCGCCTGGTGTTTAAGCCAGTCGCGTCTACATCAGCACATACGCCAGCATTTGCCGCGTGCTGCCGATATGGAACGGGCGATCAGTCGGGTGTGTCTTGGTCGCTGCGGCCCGCGGGACTTGCTGGCGATTCGTACCACCCTTGAAATGGCGCAGGCAATCAGTGAACAACTGCATTTGCATAGCCAACAAAAGGATTTCGCGGGCGGGATGCCGACTTTACTAAAAGAGCTGATCGCTGGCTTAGGCGAACATAGCGCGCTAACGAAAGAATTGCATCAGGCATTGATTGCCGATCCCCCGCTTCTGGCACGCGATGGCGGCTTCATCGCTGAAGGGCATAATGCCGGACTGGATCATCACCGTAGGTTACAGCGCAACGCCAAACAGGTTATCGCGCAGATGCAGCAACGCTATGCCAAAGACACAGGCATCGGCACACTGAAAATCAAATTCAATAACGTGCTCGGCTATTTCATCGAGATCACCGCCGCGCATGAAAGTAAAATTACGGAACAGTTTATTCATCGCCAATCGCTGGCGAATAATCTGCGGTATACCACGACCGAGCTTTCGGAAACTGCGCGCGAGATTGCCGAAGCCTCAGGACGCGCGCAGCAGATTGAACTCGAATGTTTTGAAGCACTATGTGGTCGGGTCAAAGAAGCGTCATTGTCACTCATTGCCTGTGCGCGGGCGCTGGCGAGCTTCGATGTATTGGCCGCGTTGGCGACGCTCGCTGAGGAGCAACAGTATTGTCGCCCAGAGATGCATGAGGATTGCCGTTTCGACGTGCGCGACGTGCGCCATCCGGTGGTGGAAGCGGCGCTGCGCCGCGATGGCGAACGATTTATGGCCAATCATTGCGACTTGAGTGAAGCGCAATCCCTCTGGTTGCTGACAGGGCCAAATATGGCCGGTAAGTCAACCTTTCTGCGACAGAATGCGCTCATCGCTATTTTAGCGCAAATGGGTAGTTATGTTCCGGCAAGCTCCGCGGAGATTGGCGTGGTTGATCGTTTGTTCAGTCGTGTCGGCGCGGCAGATGATCTGGCGCGTGGACAGTCGACCTTCATGGTCGAGATGGTCGA
>DDZS01000013.1:0-532 GCA_002346425.1 Alphaproteobacteria bacterium UBA3002 | reverse complement strand
ACCTTCATGGTCGAGATGGTCGAAACCGCGATGATTATGAATCAGGCGACTGAGCGCTCCTTAGTGATTCTCGACGAAATTGGCCGCGGTACGGCGACCTATGATGGCTTGTCGATTGCCTGGGCTGTAGTGGAACATCTGCATAACCGCACACAGTGTCGGGCGCTTTTTGCGACTCACTATCACGAGCTGACCCAGTTATCCGATCGCCTGCCGCGTTTGGCCTGCTACACCATGGCGGTCAAAGAATGGAAAGGGCAGGTGGTCTTTCTGCATGAAGTGAAAGCGGGGACAGCCGATCGTTCCTATGGGATTCACGTCGCCAGTATCGCGGGCCTGCCGCAGCCGGTGATTGCCCGTGCCAAAGAGGTGCTGCATGAATTGGAAGGCCGTGCCAAAGCAGAGCCGCTTCCCTTATTTGCGCATGCCATGAGTGAGCCAGCCGCTCCGCGTTTTGAAACGCATCCTGCCATGGCATTATTGGAAGAGATTGAGCCTGACGAATTATCTCCGAAAGAAGCGTTGGAACTTT
>DDZS01000026.1:6053-12043 GCA_002346425.1 Alphaproteobacteria bacterium UBA3002 | reverse complement strand
CGCCAATTCGCCTTACGCGCATTGGCTCAACACGTTCCGCGTCGACCTCGGCGATATTCAAGCCGTGGCATTGCGGGACGAGGTAAAGCTCTACGACCCGATTCACCTGAACTCCGTCGATTATATCACCGCCGAACAGGCCGCGCTGCATGACGGGCTGGCCGAAGGTGACTTATTACTTTCCATGCGCGGCCCGAGTATGATCGCTATTCTGCGCCCCTCCGAAAACCGGATTCTCTGGGCCGCGCGCGGGCCGTGGCGGCACCAGCATTATGTGCGCATGCAAGCGGATGGCTCCATCCTGATCTATGATAACGAAGGCGATAGCCGCTTCGACCTGCGCGACAGCCAATCGATTCGCTTAGACATTCAACCCCGCGTCATTCGTTACGACATGGCGAGCGGTCAAAGCAGCGTCGCCATTCGCACGCCGGAGGATGTCGATATGGCGAGCTATTGGCGCGGTTATTATAAAGAACTCGCCAATGGCGACTGGCTGATGTCTTCCTCCAACCGCGGGCGCGTGCTGCAACTGGATCCTTCGGGCAACATCGTCTGGCAACTCGCACTCGGTCCGCTCGCGCAAAAAGGGGAAGTGCTATACAATCAGAAGCTGGTCAGTGTAAGATATGTGGATGCGCCCGACATTCCTGCTGCTTTCCTGTCTGCTGATCGGCCTTAGCGTCGCCGCTCCGGCGCATGCCTATCTTGTACCCTTAATCGGCGGTCTTGGCTGGCTGCTAGCCGTGGCCTTCGGCGGCATTTTAGCCGCGGCCACTTTCGTCTGGGCGCTGGTTGTCAAATGGCGCGGTCGCAACGACACCACCCCCGGCGATGACGCTACTGACTAATCTGGCGGGCTACCTCTACCGCCAGCCCGACCTGTTATTTGCGCTTAGCCGTTATGAAGACCGCCGCTATGCCGAGCACCTGCCCGCGATTGACCGGCCGATCTGGATCACCGGCTTAGCGCGCAGCGGGACGACCATCCTGTTGCAACTGCTGGCCGACGCGCCTGAAGCCGCGACGCATCGCCACCGCGATTATCCGTTTGTGCACACGCCTATTCTATGGAACCGCCTGCAAGCCCTGCTGCCACGCGGCGACACCACCCCGCGCGAAAGGGCGCATCGGGACCGCTTGCTGGAGACGCCCGACAGCCCGGAAGCGATGGAAGAACCGATCTGGCAGCATTTCTTTGCCCAAGCGCATGACGTGTCGCGCCCGTCCGCGCTGGAAACCAACGCCGCCTTCGATGCCTTCTTTCAACAGCACTTACGCAAACTGCTCTATCTACGCGGCGGCACGCGCTACCTCGCCAAAGCCAACTACAACCTACCGCGCATCCCGTATCTGCTCCGCCTGTTTCCCGACGCGCGGTTTATATGCCTGATCCGCCACCCGTATAGTTTCATCGCCTCCAGCCTGAAGCAGGATGCGTTATTCACCGCCGAACAAACCGCCGATCCGTCGAAATTGCGGCACACGCAACTTAGCGGCCATTACGAATTCGGCCTCGACAAACGCCCGATTCATTTTGGTGAGGACACAACGCAGCAGCAAATTCTCTCCGATTTTGCTAACCCGGATCGCAGTGCGCAACTGACCGCCTGGGCGCGCTACTGGGCAGCGGGCGCGGCCTATCTGCACGCGCAGCGCGACAACCCTGCACTCTGCCTTCTACGCTACGAAGACCTCTGCGCCGATCCGCGCGGCAGTTTGCAACGCATCGCCACACATACCGGTCTCACCCTCCCCGCCGACCTGATCGCCCATGCAGAAGCGACGGTAAGCCCGCCAGATTATTATCCCGCCACCCTGCCCGAAGCCGACCGCACCGGGCTGGCCAGCACCTTATCCCCAATGGCCGCCGCCTTCGACTATACGCTCTAACGTCATCAAACCGTCATAGAGGGGTGCTACATCTGCGCGCTTCTACTTTGTTTCCTGAAACGAAGTCGTGCCCTTATCGGCACTGATAAAGGAAAG
This sequence comes from Alphaproteobacteria bacterium UBA3002, assembly GCA_002346425.1. Classification (GTDB taxonomy): domain Bacteria; phylum Pseudomonadota; class Alphaproteobacteria; order Rickettsiales; family UBA3002; genus UBA3002. The sequence goes on along the minus strand of DDZS01000026.1, from coordinate 10,054 downwards.
CGTATGAGACGTTATCCTTATGATAAAGAAATCGCGTGCATGGTGGGCGGGACGGTGATGGTCCTTTTCATCGGCATTGGCCTATTGGAAGCCGAGCATTGGAGCTTTGCCGTAACCGGCTCGATGGGCTCTGCACTAGGTGCAGTGCTGGCGATGCAATTCATTTGCTGGCGCATTGGCTATTATCAGCCGTGGCTGGCGGTGATCCTCGTCTTCACCGCGATTACGGCGCCGACCTGCTGGCTGATCAATCGGTATGTAGAGACGCCGTCTCTGATCTTTTCTCAGGCCGTCGGTGCCTGCATGATCGGAATGGCGATGTCTTTCACCATCGGCCTGCTCACCATGCGCGAGATGCGTCGCAGAAAAGGAAAATCCTTTGACCTGCGATGACCCTGACCTTTCGCTTCGGCTCTTCCCTCACCGGAACGCCGAAGCGGATTTTTTTACTGCGGCAACGGAATAAATTCGTCTTCATCCCCCGGCACGGTGGGGAAGCGACCGGCGAGCCAGTCGGCTTTGGCTTGCGCGATCAGGGCTGGATCGCTGGCGACGAAATTCCATTCGATATGCCGCTCGCCCAATGACTCACCACCGATGAACACCAGACGGCAATCGCTGGTGGCGTGCAGTTGACCCGTCGCCTGATCTTCGAAAATCGCCATTTGTTGCGCGTTGATTTGACTCTCGCCAAAGCTCACCGCTCCCTCGACCACATAACAGGCGAGTTCCGGCACCTGCGGCAAAGCGAGGCTTGCGCCCGCGGGCAAACGCGCTTCGGCATAGAGCGTCTCGCAAAAGGTTTTGACCGGCGAGGTCAGGCCGTAGGCATCGCCCATCATCACGCGCACCGCCACCCCGTCGATCACGGTTTCCGGAATCGACTCTGCCGAATAATGATGAAAGGCCGGGTCGGTCATTTCCCATTCTTTGGGCAGCGCGTGCCACAATTGCAGGCCATGCATTTGGTACGCGTCACTGCGCGCGGGCTTACGTTCGGAATGCACAATGCCGCGGCCCGCCACCATCAGGTTGATTGCGCCGGGGCGAATCCCCAGATGGCTGCCCAGCGAATCGCGATGCGTGATCTCGCCTTCAAACAGATACGTCACCGTTGCCAGCCCGATATGCGGATGTGGGCGGACATTGATCCCCTCGCCGGCGGCAAAGGGGGCAGGGCCCATTTCGTCAAAGAAAATCCACGGCCCCACCATGCGTCGTTTGGCAAAGGGCAACACGCGGCGCACCGAAAATCCGCCCAAATCTTTCTCGCGCGGGGTAATAATCATGGCTACCTGCGAATCATCGCCCGTATGTTCACGGCAATCGGCTTGGGTGTGGGCTAAGATATTGCTCATTTCACTCTCTTTTCATAAAACTGTCATACTTTTCTGCCATGGTATGCGCGTTTTGCAACTTTTTGTAAATTGTTGAGTATCCGTCTGCTTTGGCAGGCGGGGATTAGCGTAAGGAAAAAGAGATGAATTCCACGCTTTTTTGGCGGCAGCCGCTGGTGGGTATGGTGGTCGGAGCCATGTGTTTCGTCCTGTTCATGCTCATATTCTGCGGACTGTTCGGGGCCAACTGGGGAACCAGCTGGAAGCCGGTCGCCATCGTCATCACCCTTATCATGACCCTCGGCGTTTTCTGCGCTTGGGCCAATGATGACGACAAGCCGTCCTATGACGTGTTGGCTTCTATGGTCGACGTCACAGGCATTGTCGGCTGCTATGTGATCGGCGCTTTAATCGGCTTGTTCGCAGGCGTTACGAGCAAGGAGCTGCTCGTGGCGACGCAACAAATCGTCGCCGTCGTCTGCTTTGGCATCCCGATCAGCATGCTGATTTGGACGCCGGTCGGCGAGGCGATTGGCAAGCTGATCGGCGCTACCAACGCGAGCAGCTGCGCCGACTGAACTCTCATGACCTCGCGCTTCGGCGCGGGGTCGCTTTTCGCTACGCCGCTTCGGCTTTCTTTTTCAGATCGACTTTATACTGTGCCGTTGTGTGTTCGGCGATTTCGGCTTCGGTGACATCCGGCGCCAGTTCGATGAGCGTTAGCGTGCCATCGCGCATTTCAAACACACCAAGATTGGTGATGACCATCGATACCACACCCGTTCCCGTCAGCGGTAGGGAGCATTCCTTGACCAGCTTCGGCGATCCGTCTTTCGAGGTATGATCCATCAATACCACGACTTTTTTGACGCCTGCGACAAGGTCCATCGCGCCGCCCATGCCTTTGATCATTTTGCCAGGCACCATCCAGTTGGCGAGGTCGCCATTTTCGGCGACTTCCAACGCGCCCAAAATCGTGATGTTGATATGCCCGCCGCGGATCATTGCGAAACTGTCGGCGCTTGAAAAATAAACGCTCGATGGCAATTCGGAAATCGTCTGTTTTCCGGCGTTAATCAGGTCGGCATCTTCTTCGCCTTCATACGGGAACGGGCCCATGCCCAGCATGCCATTTTCCGATTGCAGCGTAATCTCAACGCCCTCGGGAATGTGATTCGCCACCAGCGTCGGCATGCCGATACCCAGATTCACATAAAACCCGTCTTCCAATTCCTGCGCGGCGCGTGCCGCCATTTGATCGCGATCCCACATAAGTGTCTCCTTTGTTTGTTCCCCTCACCTGCCTACTGCAGGTTCGATGGAACGCCGCTTCGCGGGCTCATGGCTGCGGTCGGCCTACTGGCCTCCCCCATGATACCTTAATAGCCCTGCTGGTTATAATTCCCATCCGGACGGTATTCGTAGCCCGTGTTATTCTGCTGCTGCACGCTGCGATTCTGGTTTTGTTGCCCACGAATCTGCTCGCGCTGATCGTCTTGCGATTTCTTTTCCAGATAGCCTTCGCGCTCTTCGCGTGCGGTGTCTTCCAGATTGTTGCCCAGCGCGCTCATATCGCGACCCAGCCCCTGCATGGTGTTGCACGCACTGATGGCGAGCAGTCCGCTCAGTAACGTGATCAGTCCAAGATGTTTCATAGCTTCCTCTTACTTATGCCGCTTTGGGCCGGGTGGTTCTGAATTCGATGCGTTTTTCGTAGGCGTCGCCTTTGAACAGGCGCTGCACGAAAATGCCCGGCGTGTGAATGTCGTCCGCCGCGATATGATCATTGGGGACGATCTCTTCGACTTCCGCCACTGTGACCTTGCCCGCTGTCGCCATCATCGGGTTGAAGTTGCGCGCGGTTTTGCGGTAAATCAGATCGCCCTGCGTCGTCGCTTTCCACGCTTTGATGATCGACAGATCAGCCACCAGCCCGGTTTCCATGACATACCATTCGCCATCAAATTCGCGGGTTTCTTTGCCTTCGGATACTTTGGTGCCGTAACCGGTTTTGGTATAGAATGCCGGGATGCCCGCCCCGCCCGCGCGGATGCGTTCGGCCAGCGTGCCTTGCGGGTTGAATTCGATTTCGATTTCCCCGTCGAGATATTGCTTTTCAAAGGTTTTGTTTTCGCCGACGTAAGACGAAATCATCTTTTTAATTTGGCGCGTATGCAATAACTGACCCAGCCCAAAATCATCCACCCCGCAGTTGTTGGAGATGATAGTCAGTCCTTTGACGCCCGATTCCTTGATCGCCGCGATGCAATGTTCCGGAATCCCGCACAGGCCGAAACCGCCCGCCATAATAGTCATGTCATCATGCAACAGGTCTTTCAACGCGTCTTGCGCATCCTCGTAGCGTTTATTGGCCATCTCGTCCCTCGTCGTGTTTCAGGATCTATATAAATATGAAATGGATTGCGAAACAAGTTCGGAATGCCGAATGCGCCCGCCAGAAGAAAAAATGCCCCGCCAGTGTGGCGAGGCATCAGCTTGCCGGGGGGATTAGCCCCACTGCGCGATCCGCGTGGCACGCCGGGTTTCCCGACGGTGTAGTGCCGCCCGAGTGTAGACCGGAACGTTGCGGTAAACCGTCCGGCGCAAGGAACGGTCCATGCGGTCACCAAATTGCAGCACCGACGCTTCGAACGATTTCGGCTT